>JAOBWF010000085.1 GCA_025463215.1 Acidobacteriota bacterium
CGGCGCGCCGGCCGGAGCCGACGCCGCGGGTGCTGCCGGCGCATCGTTGCGCGCCGGACCGGCGCTCTCCGTCTGCGTCTGGACCGGCGGCGCGTTGGCGCGCGCGACGCCGAGGACGTAGCCGAAATCCGACTTGCCCGGATCCGGCTGCACGAGTCCGAGCGCCGACGGCGCCGTCACCGAATAGACATACAGCTTGTTCGTTTCCGGATCGAGCGACCCCCCCTGCCAGTTCGCCCCGCCGGTGACCGACGGCAGGATGAGCGTGCCGAGCGGTCCCTCGACCTTGCTGACCACCGGCGGCGTGAAGATCGGGCCGATCTTGTAGCGCGATACCAGCTTCAGCGCCTCGTCGTGCAGCGCCGGCGTGAAGTCGATCAGATCGTCCTTCGACACGCCCTGGCGATCGAACGGCGGCGGTTTGGTCACGAACGGCTGGGTCGGCGAATACCACTCGCCGGGCACGTTGCCCTTCTCGACCGGCCGCTCTTCAATCGGCCACACCGGTTTGCCATTGGTCCGATCGAACACGTAGACCCAGCCCTGCTTGGTGATCTGCGCGATCGCCTTGATCTTCTTGCCGTCGACGGTGATGTCGGCGAGGATCGGCGCGCATGGGATGTCCATGTCCCAGATGCCGTGATGGACGGTCTGGAAATGCCACTTGCGCACGCCGGTCTTCAGGTCGAGCGCCACGACGCTTTCGCCGAACAGCCCGTCGCCGGGACGGTTGCCGCCGTAGTAGTCACCGGTCGGGAGCTCCACCGGCAGGTAGACCATGCCGAGCTCCTCGTCGATCGTCATCTGTGCCCAGACGCCGGCGTTGCCGGTGTAGGCCCACGAGTCTTTCTCCCACGTGTTGTTGCCGAACTCACCCGGCGACGGAATCGTGTGGAAGATCCACAGGCGCTTGCCCGTGCGCGCGTCGTAGCCGCGGATGAAGCCCTTCTCGTGCGTCTTGCTCTTCGGCGCGCTGCCTTCGAGGTGCGCGGCGCCGACCACGATGACGTCCTTCGCGATGATCGGCGTCGCGTGCAGGCCGATCTCGCCGGTGACCGGATCGACCGGCTGGTCGTCGTCCATCTTCAAGTCGACGATGCCGTTCTTGCCGAAGCCCGCCGCGGGGGCGCCGGTCTTGGCGTCGAGCGCGACCATCTGATAGCCGGGCGTCACGTAGACGATGCGCGCGCCCTGGCCGCCGGAGCCGGGCCAGTAGGCGAGGCCGCGTCCCGAGAGCAGCCGCGGCGCCGATTCGCCGCGCTTGCCCTCGTTCTCGCTGTGCATCCACTTCATCTCACCGGTCACGGCATCGAGCGCCACGACGGCGCGCCGGGTGCCGGCGGTGGTGTAGACGATGCCGTCGACCATCAGCGGCGTGACCTGGAAGTTGAACTCGGGGCGCGGGCCCATCGAATCGGTCTTGAAGCGCCACGCAATCTCGAGCGTGTTGAAGTTGTCTTTGGTGATCTGGTCGAGCGGCGAGTACCGTGTGCTGGCGAGATCGCCGCCGTAGGTCGTCCACTCGGCGCCGGCCGGCTTGGACTGGCCACGCAGCGCCTTCGTCGTCCATGCGACGACGAGCGCCAGCATCAGCAGCGGCACAATCAGACGGAGTCTTCGCTGAATCATGCGCGGCATCATATCGCGATTTGCGCCGGCGCCCACCGGCTTCCTGCACCTCGGGCATGTCGTCAACGCGGTGCACGTCTGGCGGGAAACCCGGACGCGTTCGGGGACGGTGCTGGTGCGGATCGAGGACCACGATCGACAGCGCAGCCGGCCCGAGTTCGAGGCGGCGATTCTCGAGGACCTGGCGTGGCTGGGGTTCGAGGCCGATGCGCCGATGGTGCGCCAAAGCGAGCGGCATGACATCTATGCGCACGCGCTCGACCGCTTGAGGCGTCAGGGGCTCATCTACGCCTGTTCCTGTTCCCGCGCGCGGATCGAGGCGGCGCCGGCAGCCCAGACCGGCAGCGCGACGAACGCCGCCGGAGCCGCGGTCCCGCGCGCAATCCGGAAGGGCCCTGCTCCGATTGCAGGGGAAGCGGATGTGGCGCAGGCCTTCAGGCCTGCCGACGCCGAGCTCTGGTATCCGGGCACGTGTCGACACCGCGGCCTCGCGGAAGGCGCGGGCATCGGCCTGCGCGTCCGGCTCGAGCCGTCGCTCGAACGGTTCGTCGATCTGCGGCTCGGCGCGCAGGAACAGCGGCCGTCCGATCAGTGCGGCGATCTGCTGGTCCGTGATCGCGGCGGCAACTGGACGTATCAATTCGCCGCCACCGTCGACGACATGGTGCAGGGTGTGACGCTGGTGATCCGCGGCCTCGATCTGCTCGCCTCCACCGGCCGGCAGATTCAGCTGGCACGTCTGCTGGGGCGCGCCGACCCGCCGGCGTTCCTGCACCATCCCTTGATCATGAGGAGCGCGGACCGGAAGCTCAGTAAGGCCGACGGCGACACGGGGATCCGCGAACTGCGGGCGGCCGGGTGGGCGCCCGCCGACGTGATCGCGCGCGCGCTGTCATTGGTCGACTAACCCGAGCGTTGATGCCGCTGCCTCCGTGCTCTCCGTTCCCGTTCCCTCCGTGCCCTCCGTTCCCGTATCATTCGGAGTCATGAAGACGCGGGTCCTCCTCGGCGTGGCCATCGCGATCGTGCTGAGCGGCGTGTCGCAGGACTTCCGCCCCGCCGCCCTGAGCGCGGCGGATCACGGTGACTGCGCGGCGTTGACGCAGTTGAAGCTGCCCGACATCACGATCACGGAGGCCGCGGCCGTCGCCGCGAGCGCCACGGGGATCACGCGGCCGCACTGCCGCGTCGCCGGCGTGATCGGCACGGAGATCAAGTTCTCGCTGCTCATGCCCGACACGTGGAATCACAAGTTCCTGATGGGCGGCGGCGGCGGGTTCGTCGGCACGGTGCAGAACCAGGCGCAGTTCGTGGTCAACGCCGGCTATGCGACGGCGGGGACCGACACCGGCCACAGCGGCGGCACGACCGACGCGACCTGGGCGCTGAACAATATCGAGCGACAGGTGAACTTCGGCTACCTCGGCGTGCACCGCACCGCCGAAGCGGCGAAGGCGATTCTGCGCCGCTATTACGGATCGCCGGAGACGCGCGCCTACTTCTCCGGCTGCTCGAACGGCGGCCGCCAGGCGCTGATGGAAGCGCAGCGCTTCCCCGACGACTTCGACGGGATCGTCGCCGGCGCCCCGGCCGCGGACTTCACCGGCATCGGCGCCCAGTTCATCAAGGACGTCCGCGCCCAGTTTCCGGATCCGAAAGACCTCACGCCGCTGCTCGCGCCGGAGACGATGCAGGCGGTCGCGGCGCAGATTCTCGACAAATGCGATGCGCTCGACGGGGTCAAGGACGGCGTGATGGAGGATCCGCGGCGGTGCACGGTCGACGTCTCGACGCTCACCGGCCTGAGCGCGGCGCAGATCGCGGCGCTGAAAACGATTTACGCGCCGACGCACGCCGGGAGCGAGACGGTGTTTCCCGGCCAGCCGTTCGGCGGGGAAGGCGAGGCCGCGGGATGGCCGGCGTGGATCTCGGGTCCGGCGCCCCGCCAGGGTCAGCCGGCTGCGGCGTCACTGCGCTACGGCTTCGGCACGCAGCTCTTCAAGTACCTGGTGTTCAACGATCCCGATTGGGACTACACGAAATACGACCTGTCGACCTGGCGGAAGGACACCGTGAAGACCGCGTCCTTCCTGAATGCGACCAGCCCCGATCTCGACGCGTTCAAGGCGAAAGGCCACAAGCTGCTGTTGTGGCACGGCTGGGCGGATGCCGGCCTGTCGCCGCTCGGCACGATCAAGTATTACGAGAGCGTGCAGGCGCGCGATCCGAAGCTGGACGAATACGTGAAGATGTTCCTGATGCCAGGCGTGCTGCATTGCGGCGGCGGCACCGGCCCGGACAACGCCGACTGGGCGGCCGCGATTGACGCCTGGGTCGAAAGCGGCCAGGCGCCGACCCGCCTCCTCGCGCAGAAGGGCGGCGCGACGCCGCGGACGCGCCCGCTGTGCGCGTACCCGCAGCACGCCGTCTACAACGGCAGCGGCAGCACCGATCAGGCCGAGAACTTCGTCTGCAAGTAAGCCACGCTGAGGCCACCCACCAGGAGCACGCAATGACGTTGACACGGATGATGAGCGTTTCTGTCGCGGCCGGATCGGCCGCGCTGTTCCTGTCGTTGACCGCCGGCGCCGCCGGACCGGCGTGCGATCCGGACAACGGCGGCCTCAAGCTGCCGCAGGGCTTCTGCGCCGCGGTGGTCGCCGACAACATCGGCCAGGCGCGCCACCTGGTGGTCGCGCCCAACGGCGATCTGTACGTCTCGACCCGCAACGGCGGCCGCGGCGCGCTCGGCGGCATCGTCGCGCTGCACGACAGGGATGGTGACGGCAAGATGGACGCGCGCGAGAAGTTCGGCGACACCGGCGCGACCGGCGTCGCGCTGCGCAACGGCTATCTCTACATGGCGACGACCTCGTCGATCGTGCGCTACAAGATGACGCCCGGTCAGCTGACGCCGTCAGGACCGGCCGAGACGATCGTCGAAGGGCTGACCGATCGGCGTCAGCACGCGGACAAGGGCATCGCGTTCGACGGCAAGGGCAGCGTTTACGTCAACATCGGCGCGCCGTCCAATGCGTGTCAGGTCCCGGATCGCCAGCCCAAAGTGGCGGGACAGGATCCGTGTCAGCTGCTCGAGATCGCCGGCGGCGTGTGGCGCTTTGACGAGAACAAGCTCGGACAGAAACAGGCAGACGGCAAGCGCTACGCGACCGGCCTCCGGCAGATGGTCGGCCTCACCTGGCACGACGATGCGCTCTGGCTGGTGATGCACAACCGCGACGGCCTCGATACGATGTGGCCGGGCCAGTTCACGGCGGAGCAGAACGCGGAGTGGCCGGCGGAGTATCTCGTCAAGGTGACCGACGGCGCGAACTTCGGCTGGCCGTACTGCTTCTACAACAATGCCGAGGGCAAGCTGGTGACGAACCCGGAGTACGGCGGCGACGGCAAGAAGACCGATCGCTGCGCCGGCTTCACGCCGCCGGTGGTCGCGTTCCCCGGTCACTGGGCGCCGAACGACGTGCTGTTCTACGGCGGCACCCAGTTCCCGGCGAAATATCGCGGCGGCGCCTTCGTCGCCTTTCACGGATCGTGGAACCGCGCGCCGCTGCCGATGGCCGGCTACAACATCACATTCGTGCCGTTCACGGGTGGCAAGCCGGGCACGCGTGAAGTGTTCGCCGACGGCTTCGCCGGCAAGACGCCGCTGATGGCGCCCAACGACGCGGTCGCGCGGCCTGGCGGACTCGCGGTCGGCCCCGACGGCTCGCTCTACATCACCGAGGATGTGAAGGGCAGAGTCTGGCGGGTCATGTATACGGGGAAATGACGACAGGTGACTTTTCAGATTTCAGAGTCCAGCTTTCAGACTGGGCCTGAGCCTCTGAAGTCCGCATTCATAAAGCTGAAATCCTGAACGGGGCTCGAATGTATTTGATTTGGGAAATCGCCATCGGCATTCTCGCGGGGTTTCTCGCCGGCAAGATCATGCGCGGCAGGGGCTACGGGGTCCTGATGGATCTCGTGCTCGGTCTCGTCGGCGCGATCCTCGGCGGGTTCGTCTTCGGGCTGCTCGGCCTCCACGGCTACGGGATCGTCGGTCAGCTGGTCATCGCCACCGCCGGTGCGGTGATGCTGATCTGGCTCGTTCGTCGTCTGCGCTAGCGCCGGAGTGAAGGCGGGCCTTCGGGCCTGCCGGTTCGTGGTGCGGGTCTTCGGGCCTGCGGGGGGATCTCATGAAACGCGTCCTCGGTGCATTCGTCCTGGTCGTCGCGTCGGCCGGGCTCGCGGCGGCGCAGGCGAAGCGGCCGCTGTCGCTCGATGATCTCGGCACGCTCAAGGACGTGCGCGATCCGCAGTGCGCGCCCGACGGCACGAGCGTCGCCTTCGTCGTGTCGCAGATGGACGTCAAGGAAGACACGCCCGGCGTCAGCCATCTGTGGACCGTCGGCATCGACGGCCGCAACGAGCGGCAGATCACGTCGAGCCCCGACAGCGAGTCCTCGCCGCGGTTCAGTCCCGACGGCAAGTACCTATCGTTCACCTCGTCGCGTCCCGGCAAGGCGAAGGGCAACCAGGTGTGGCTGCTCGATCGCAGCGGCGGCGAAGCGTTTCAGTTGACGGAGGTCAAGGGCAGGCTGCAGGGCTACGAGTGGTCGCCAGATTCGAAGCGGCTGGCGCTGACCGTCGCCGATCCGGATCCGGATGCGCCGGATACACCGGCCGACGCCGGCGCACCGGCGGCGGGTCAGACCCCGCGCAAGGCGCCGAAGCCGATCGTGATCGATCGCTACAAGTACAAGCAGGACGTCCAGGGCTATCTCCTCTCCGGACGGCACAGTTACGTCTATCTGTTCGACATCGCGACCAGGTCGCTCGATCGCCTGACCAAGGGCAAGGCCGACGAATCGTCTCCGTCATGGTCGCCGGACGGGACCCGGATCGCGTTCGCGAGCAATCGCAACGAGGATCCCGACCGCGAGCCGTCGACCCAGCTCTTTGTCGCCGACGCGGCGAAAGAGTCGAGCGAGAAACCGCTGTCGCCGGCGACGAGCCGCGGCGGCCGCGGCAAGGCGGAGTGGAGTCCCGACGGCAAGTGGCTGGCGTTCCTCGAGGGGGACGACAAGAAGTACAGCGCCTATGGGATGGAGCACCTGGCGCTGGTCGCGTCGGACGGTTCGAGCGCGCCGGCGCGCGTCAAGGCGGCGGAGGATCTCGATCGCGGTGTCTCGTCGCTCCACTTCGAGACCAATCGGACGCTGACGATGCTCGTCACCGACGACCAGTCGGTGTATCCGGTGCGCGTCACGATCGGCGGCAGCCAGGTCGAGCGGATGATGACGCCGCCGGTCGTGGTGTCGAGCCCGTCGTTCGCCGGTGCGCACTGCACCGTCGTCTTATCTGGCGGCGACGCCAGGGCGCCTGAGGTGTACCGCGTCGACGATCGCGCGAGCTCGCCGATGACGCAGCTGTCGCACCAGAACGACGCGCTGTTTGCCCAGCTGCAGTTCGGCGCGACCCAGGAGGTCAGGGCGAAGAGCAAGGACGGCACCGAGGTACACGGCCTGCTCACGACGCCGGTGAACTACGTCGCCGGCACCAGGGTGCCGATGCTGCTGCGGATTCACGGCGGCCCGAACGCGCAGGATCAGCACGCCTTCGCATTCGAGCGGCAGTGGTTTGCGGCCAACGGCTACGCCGTGCTGGCGGTGAACTATCGCGGCAGCTCGGGGCGCGGCGCAACGTTCTCGAAGGCGATCTGGGCGGACTGGGGCCACTACGAAGTCGACGACCTGCAGGCGATGGTCGACGAGGTGGTCAGGATGGGCGTCGCCGATTCCAACAAGCTCGGCGTCGGCGGCTGGAGCTACGGCGGCATCCTCACCGACTACATGATCGCCAGCGACAACCGCTTCAAGGCGGCGACCAGCGGCGCCGGCACCGCGTTCACCGTCGCCTTCTACGGCACCGACCAGTACATCATCCAGTACGACTACGAGATCGGTCCGCCGTGGAATCCGAAGGCGTGGGAGACCTACCAGAAGATCTCCTATCCGTTCCTGCACGCCGACAAGATCAAGACGCCGACGCTGTTCCTCGGCGGCGAGAAGGATTTCAACGTCCCGGTGCAGGGCGGGCAGCAGATGTACCAGGCGCTGCGCAGCCTCGGCATCGACACGCAGCTCGTCATCTATCCGAACGAGTTCCACGGCATCACGCGCCCGAGCTACGTGCGCGATCGCTACGAGCGCTATCTCGCGTGGTACGAGTCGCACATCAACGGCAAGAAAGCCGCCGCCGCGACCGCGCAGCAGGACAAGTAGCGCGCGGCGCTACGCGGACGGCGGCAGCTGCTGCCCCATCTCGCGATAGAGCCATGCCCGCGCCGCGTTCCAGTCGCGCTTGACCGTGGCGGCGGAGACGTCGAGGACCTCCGCGGTCTCGTCGATGGTGAGGGCGCTGAAGAACCGCAGCTCGACGATGCGCGCGCCGCGCGGGTCGATGCGCGCCAGCGCGGTGAGCGCATCGTCGAGCGCGAGCAGATCGACCTCGGACTCCGGAGCGGCGACGGCGAGCGCCTCGTCGAGCGACAGTTTCGGCGCCGGTCCCCCGCGCTTGTCGCGATGTTGATGCCGCGCATGGTCGACGAGAATGCGCCGCATCATCTGCGCGGCGATGCCGAAAAAATGAGCGCGGTTCTGCCATTGCACCCGGCGCTGCCCGACCAGCCTGAAGTAGGCCTCGTGGACGAGCGCGGTGCTCTGCAGCGTATGGTCCACGGACTCGCGGGAGAGATAGCGCCTCGCGATCGTCCGCAACTCCGAGTAGACGAGCGGGATCAGTCGGTCGAGCGCCTGGGGGCTGCCGTTCTGCCACTCGACGAGCAGCTGCGTCACCCGCTGCGGTTCGGACGCGTCAGACATCTGCCGCCCGCATCATCGTCGCGCTTTGCGGCCGAGCCGCGCGATTTCACGGTCGGACGTCGCCGCGAGCTCGGCGAGGGTGCGCAGCTCGGCGCCGCTGACCGCTGCCAGCGGGCCCGGCGTGCTGCCGGTACCGATGATGTCGATACTCTTCTTCGCGGCGACGCGCGTGTCCTGCCAGTATCGCAGCGCCTCGTCCCGGTCGGTCGCCGCGGCCGCCGTCCCGGCATACGCGGGCGCCACGGCGGCATAGATGCTCGCCAGGCGTTCGGCGGCGACGCGGTTCGACGGATCGCTGACGTAGCGCGACGTCGCGATCTCGATCGCGCTGCGGAAATGCTGTATTGATTCCTGCAGCCGGCGCGCATCGCGCAGCACGCGGCCGATGCTGAGATGCGCCCGCACCACGGCGTCCTGGGCGTTGACGTCGTGCGGATCGGACGCCGCGGCGCGCTGCCGCCAGGAGAGCGCCTGCTCGTAGTTCGCGAGCGAGCCGGCGACGTCGCCGGCGGTCGACAACGCATAGCCGATCGACGCGTAGCCGTAGGACAGATCGAGATGCGCGATGCGGTCGGTCGTGCTGGCGCGCGCCCGTACTTCGTCGAGCGCCACCGCCTTACGGTAGTTCGCCAGCGCCGCGGTGCGATCGCCCATCTTTTCGAGAATCGCGCCGAGCTTCTTGTAGGCGACCGCGACGTCGCGCTGCGCCCGTGCGCTGGCCGGTTCGGACGCGAGCAGCGTCTCGAACAGGTCGACTTCCCGCCTGAAGTTGTCGAGGGTGGCGGGCCAGTCGCCCAGCCCGGCGGTGATGTCGCCGGCGTTGTGGTACGCCGCGGCGAGCGAGCGGCGCTCGGCGACGCCGAGGGGATGGTTGACGTACAGCGCCTGCGCAATCGCCAGCCCTTTCCGCTGGTAGTCGCCGGCGGCGGCGGCGTCGCCCATCGCGCCGTGAATCGCGCTCAAGTGCTCGAACGTCGTCTTGAGCTCGCGCTGGATGCTTTCATCGGTCGGAACGGCGGCGGCGGCCGCGTCGCGCAATGCGGCGGCGCTGCGATGATTGCGCAGCGCCCCCGCGGTATCGCCAAGGTTCGAGGTCGCCGGCAGCCCCTGCAGGTCGCCGACCTTGTCGTAGGCGGCGGCGAGCTCGCGTTCGAGCGATGGGTCGTGCGCCGATTCGGTGGCGAGGCTGTCGAGGTATTCCGTCGCGCGCCTCACCACGAGCTCGCGCGCCCGCGTCGATCCCGGCAGGTGCTCGATCGCGTCGTGGAATTCGAACAGGAACGAATTGGCGAGGCGCCGCACCTCGTTGAACCGGTGCTCGGCGCGGGCGCGCTGCACGTCGGCGACGTAGGCTCCGCGCATCGTCGCCAGCGCGCCGGCGGCGAGCGAGCCGGCGACGATCGCCGCGGCCGCCGCGCTCGCCTTGTGCCGCCTGATGAACTTCGAGGCGCGGTAGCGCACCGTATCGGGCCGGGCGATCACCGGGCGTCCGGTGAGGTAGCGCGTGATGTCGTCGGCAAACTGTCCGACGGTGCCGTAGCGGCGCTGCGGATCCTTCTGCAGCGCCTTCAGGATGATCGTGTCCAGATCGCCTTTCAACCGCCGTCCCATCCGGACGTCGATCGCCGCGTCGCTCGGCCGCCCTGGATCGTGGTCGCAGATCGCCCGCGCGAGATCGTGCGACGTTGTCGTGTCCGACGGATACGGCCCGCGGCCGGCGAGCAGCCGGTGCAGCAGGACGCCGAGCGCATACACGTCGGTCGCCGTCGTCACCGCTTCGCCGCGCACCTGTTCCGGGCTGGCGCTTTCGAGCGTCATGACGCGCATGGCGGTCACGGTGCGGTGCTGCGGCGCCGCGACGTCGGCGCCGAGCAGCTTGGCGATGCCGAAATCGAGCAGCTTGGGGACGCCGTCGGCGGTGACCAGGATGTTGCTCGCCTTCAGGTCGCGGTGCACGACGAGGCGCTGATGCGCGTAGTTCACCGCGGCGCAGACACGGCAGAACAGCTCGAGCCGGGCGGTCAGCGACGACCGGTTGGTTTCGCAGTATCGGTCGATGGCGAGGCCGTCGACGTACTCCATCGCGAAGTACGGCGAGCCGTCGTCGGTGGCGCCGCCGTCGATCAGACGCGCGATGTTCGGGTGGTCCAGGGCGGCGAGAATCTGTCGCTCGGCGCGGAACCGCCGCTCGATGACCGCCGGCTCGAAGGTCGAGCGGACCACCTTGATCGCGACCTCTTTCTCGTACGCCGAGTCGGCGCGGACGCCGAGATAGACCGCGCCCATCCCGCCAAACCCGATCTCGCGGACCAGCCGATAGGCGCCGACGCGGCGCCCGGCCCATCTCGATGTCCGGTGCACCTGATCGACCAGGGCTGCTACGTCGGTGCCGGCAAGCGCCGGCGTCGCCATGAACCGGCCGGCTTCGTCATGCGCGGCGACGAGGGATTCGAACTCGCGGGCAAGCTCCGCATCGGCGAGACCGGCGCCGGCCACGAACGCGGCGCGCTCGGCAACGGGCCGTGCGAGCGCCTCGTCGAGGAGCCGCTTGATCTCTTCCCACTGGTCCGGCGTCACGGTGAGCTGTCCCCGCCTTCGTCCTGTTTTAAGGCCAATGATCCGGTTTGGCCGTGGTTGGCGCGTTGAGATCAGGAGAAACGCTATCCGTGTCGGTCGCGGAGTCACCTTACCACGGTGGGGTCCCGGGCAGGCGCAGCCATCACACATATGCACGGCCGACCGCACCGACGGTACAGACCGTTCGGCCTCCTGGGCATTGTTGCTACCTTATTCCTGCTCGCCGGCCCGATGCCGCGCGCGGGCACCGTCACGCTCTTCGGCCCCCGCACTCTTACCCGCACGACCGGCGCTCCGAATGTCTTCACGTTCAATTTCGTAACCGGCGCCGCCGCCGCGCCATACGTTCTCCATATCGACAACCACGGCGTGACCAGCGGCGTCGTGACATTGAATGGCGTCCAGATCCTCGGTCCCAACGACTTCAAGGCGTCGGGCCGCGACGACTGGATGAAGGATCGCGACTGGGACGACGACGACTGGTACCGCGACGGGAGCTCGGGCCAGGATCGCGGCGACAAGGACCGCAAGGCCGGCGACAGCAAGGATCGCCGGGACGGCGCCGACAACGATCGCAAGGACCGGGACGACGAGTGGCGCGGCGATCACGACTGGAAGGCGGTAATCGAGCGCACCGTGTCACTTCGCCCGACCGGCGGCAACGTCCTGCGGATTGAACTGCGCAGCAAACCCGGGACCCATCTGTCGGTCCGGATCGACGGCACCGCGGCGGTCACCGATACGACGCCGCCGGTGATCACGGCGGTCGTGAGCCCCGCGCCGAACAGCGCCGCCTGGAACCGGACCGACGTGCAGGTCAGCTTCGTCTGCAGCGACACCGGCTCCGGGATTGCGACCTGCCCGGCGGTGCAGACCCTGTCGACCGCCGGCGCGAATCAGATCGTGCGCGGGACCGCGACGGACAAGGCCGGCAACACGGCCGTCGCGACCGCGACGGTGTCGATCGACACGACGCCGCCGACGATCACGGCGGCGGTGTCCCCCGCGCCCAACGCGAGCGGCTGGATCGGCTCCGACGCCACCATCACGTTCACATGTCAGGACGCACTGTCGGGGATCGCCTCCTGTCCGCCGCCGATCGCGGTCACGGTCGACGGCGCCCAGACGTTTACCGGAACTGCGCGCGACCGCGCCGGCAACGACGCCACGGCCGCGATCACGGTCACCATCGTCAAGACCGGGCCATCGATCGTCGCGGCTGCGGCGCCGCCGCCGAACGCGAACGGCTGGAACCGTACGCCGGTGATCGTGACGTTCATCTGCAGCAGCGCGGCGGGAACCGAGGCCTTGGCCTGCCCTGCGCCGGTATCGGTGACCGCGGAGGGCGCGAATCAGGTGATCACGCGGTCGGTGGTCGACGCCGCCGGCCGGAAGGCCGACGCGAGCGTCACGCTCAATATCGACACGACCGCACCGGCAATCACCGCCGCCGTGTCGCCGCCGCCGAACGCCGGCGGCTTCGTCGACTCCGATGCGACGGTGACGTTCACGTGCACGGACGCAGGATCCGGAATCGCCGCGTGTCCCGAGCCGATCACCATCACCACCGAGGGGCCGCAGACGCTGACTCGCGCGGCTATCGATCGCGCGGGCAACGAGGCCACCGCGACGGTCACGCTGCAGGTCGTCAAAACGCGGCCGTCGATCACGGCAACGACGGCTCCGGCGGCGAACGCGAATGGGTGGAATCGGACGGCCGTCGTCGTCTCGTTCGCCTGCAGCGGGTCGCTCGCCTGTCCGTCGCCGGTCACCGTCACGACGGAAGGCGCCAATCAGGTGATTACGCGGTCGGTGGTCGACGCGGCCGGCCACACCGCTGCCGCGACGGCGACGCTGAACATCGACACGACCGCGCCGGCACTCACCGCCGCCGTGTCGCCGCCGCCGAACGCCGGCGGCTTCGTCGATTCCGATGCGACGGTCACCTTCACGTGCACGGACGCAGGATCCGGAATCGCCGCGTGTCCCGAGCCGATCACGATCACCACCGAGGGTCCGCAGACGCTAACGCGCGCGGCGGTCGATCGCGCGGGCAACGAGGCGACGACGACGGTCACGCTGCAGGTGGTCAAGACGCGGCCGTCGATCACCGCCACCATCACTCCGGCGGCGAACGCGAACGGGTGGAACCAGACGGCCGTCGTCGTCTCGTTCGTCTGCAGCGGCTCGCTCGCGTGCCCGTCGCCGGTGACGGTGACGACCGAAGGCGCGGATCAGGCGATCACCCGGTCGGTGGTCGACACCGCCGGCCACACCGCCGCCGCGACGGTGACGCTGAACATCGATACCACGCGTCCGACGATCGCCGCCGCGGTTTCTCCGACGCCGCGTCCCGATGGAACGGTCGACGGCGGCGCGACGGTGACGTTCACGTGCAGCGATGCGCTGTCGGGAATCGCGTCCTGTCCGCCGCCGGTAACGATTGCCGCGGCAGGACCGTCGACGGTCGCGCGCACCGCCGTGGATCGCGCCGGCAACGAGGCGACGGCGACCGTCTCGGTGACGGTGAACACCGCCTCGGCGGCGCCGACGATCTCGGCGACGGTGACGCCGCCGGCCAATGCGGATGGCTGGCATCGCGGTGACGTGGTCGTCACCTTCGTCTGCGCCGGCGGATCGGGGGCGCTCTCGTGTCCCGCCCCGGTCACGGTGACGACGGAAGGTGCCAACCAGGTGATCGCGCGTTCGGTGACCGACGCGGCCGGCCACAGTGCGAGCGCCGCCGTCACGCTGAACATCGACAGGTCGGCGCCTGTGGTCACCGCCACCGCATCGCCGGCCGCCAACGCGGCAGGGTGGCATCGTGGCAACGTCGTGGTCAGCTTCGCGTGCCGCGACGCGCTGTCCGGGGTGGCGTCCTGTCCGGCGCCGATCACCGATTCGTCGGAAACCGGCGGCCAGATTACCGGAACCGTGACCGATCGCGCCGGCAACACTGCGACGGCCGCGCTGCTGGTCAAGATCGACAGGGCACCGCCGACGATCGTCATCACGACGCCAGCCGACGGTGCGAGCGTCGAGACCTCGTCCACCGTTGTGAGCGGCACGATCGTCGATTCGCTCTCCGGCATCGCCTCGGCCGCCTGCGGCGACGCGAGCGCCACGGTGACCGCGGGCGGCGCGTTTACGTGTCCGGCGGTGCTGATTGATGGACAGAATGCGCTGGCGGTGTCGGCGATCGATGCCGCCGGCAACGTCGCGACGTCGCAGCTCAGCGTCACCCTCACCGTGAATCATCCGCCCGTTGCCGACGCGGGGGCCGGATACAGCGGCGCCGTCGGCGCACCGCTGTCGTTCAGCGGCGCCGGTTCGGCCGACCCTGACCACGACTCCTTGTCCTACGCATGGAGCTTCGGCGACGGCGCCACGGGGTCCGGTGTCACCGTGACGCACACCTACAGCCGCGTGGGCGCGTACGACGTGACGCTGACCGTCACCGACGCGAAAGGGCTGTCGCGCACGGCCACGACAAGCGCATCGATCGTGCAGCCGAACCGTGCGCCGGTGGCGACCGCGAACGGGCCGTATACGGGCATCACCGGGACGCCGTTGACCTTCAGCGGCTCGGCAATCGATCCGGACAACGATCCGCTGACGTATGTCTGGAGCTTCGCCGACGGCGGCACCGCATTCGGCAGCACCGTGTCGCATACGTATACGGCCGCGGGCGCATCGACGGCGACCCTGACCGCGAGCGACGGTCAGTTGAGCGGCACGGCGACCGCATCCGTGCAGGTGTCGCTGGCCAATCGTCCGCCGACTGTTACTGCGGGCGGTCCGTACACCGGCGTCAGCGGCGCGGCGGTCGCCTTCGCCGCGACCGGGTCGGATCCTGATGGCGACGCATTGACCTACCGATGGGATTTCGGCGACGGCACGAGCGCCGCGGGCAGGACGGCCACGCACACGTTCGCGCAGCCTGGCACATTCGAAACTGTTGCGACAGTGAACGACGGCCGCGGCGGTTCGACGTCGGTCGCGGCGGCCGTGACGATTGCGCAGGCGAACCGCGCGCCGCACGCCGCGGCCGGCGGGCCGTACGCCGGCCAGGCGCGATCGCGACTGTTGTTCACGGCGGCATCCTCGTCCGATGCCGACGGCGACACCCTGACTTACGCCTGGACATTCGGCGACGGCTCGACCGGCACCGGCGTCGCGCCGAACCACGGCTACGCGGCCGCCGGCGTCTACACCGCATCCGTGACGGTGGCCGACGGCCGCGGCGGACACGATTCGGCGTCAACGGAAGTCACGGTCGTCGCCCCGCCGGCTGTGGAGAACGGGCCGCCGATCGCGCGCCCCGGCGGGCCGTACTCGTCGGCAGCAGCGGTCGTCGTTGCGCTGAACGGCAGCGCCTCGTCCGATCCCGACGGCGACCCGCTCAGCTATGTCTGGACGTTCGGAGACGGCAGTTCGGGGACGGGGCCGTCGCCCGCGCATGTGTACGCGAACGCAGGCACGTTCACGATTGCGCTGGCCGTCAGCGACGGCCACTCACACACCGTGGTCGCCGAGACATCGGCCACCGTGTCGGCGGCGACCGATCGCGCGCCGCCGAGCGTGTCGCTCAGTGCGCCCGCGCGGGTTCTGCCGGGCACCGAGGTGCTCGTCACCGCGACGGCGACGGACAATGTCGGCGTCGAGTCGGTCACCATCGAGGTCGACGGCGGATCGCCGGGCGCGATTACGACGCCGCCGTATCAGCGCCTCGTCGTCATTCCGGCGGTTGCCGCCCCGGGCGCGACGATCCGGGTGCGTGCGACCGCGGTCGACGCCGGCGGCAACCGCGGCACCGCCGACGCGACGATCACGATCGATGCCGCACCCGATGGCGAGAAGCCGGTCGTCACGTTGAACGCGCCGGCGGAGGCGACACCGGGGTCGCAGATTCATCTCACCGCGACCGCGGCGGACAACGTCGGCATCGCGTCGGTCGACTTCAGCGCCGACGGCGCGCCGATCGCGACGGTCCCCGCCGCGCCGTACGAATCGACCTACAGCGTGCCGGCGACCGCGACGCCGGGCGCGCAGTTGACGTTCACCGCGCGCGCATCCGATTTCACCGGCAACGATGCGACGGCGACGGCCACCGTCGCCGTCGTGCAGACGGCGGACACGACACCGCCGGTCGTGACCGTCTCCGCGCCGGCAGTGGTGGCCCCGGGCGCCGGCTTGAACATCACCGCCGACGCGTTCGACAGCGGCGGCATCGCGAGCGTCGAGTTCTACGTTGACGGCGTCCGCATCGCCACGGTGGCGCAGCCGCCTTACCGCGCCGCGTTCGCGGTGCCGCCGACCGCAGTCCCCGGCTCGATTCTGCGCGTCGAGGCGCGCGTGTCGGACTTTGCCAACCTCGAGGGCCGCGCCGCGGCTCAGACGATCGTTGGCGCGGCGGCCGGTGCGCTGGTCATCGGCGAGGTGTTCGACGACAGCACCGGCCTGTTGCTCGCGGGCGCCGCCATCACGCTGAGCGGCGCCGATTCGAGCGGCGTCGCCTACACGGAGAGCGCGACAACCGATGCGCGTGGCAGGTTCATGCTTCGCGCCGCCGGCGGACACGGTATCGTCAGCGTCACCCGGAACGGCATGACGCAGGTCGATCGCGCCGTCGATCTGCAGAACGGCGCGGTGGTCGAACTGCTCGACAGCCGGCTGACCCCGCTGGCGACGCCAATGACGCTGTCCGGCGTGCTGGGCGGCGCCGCGACGAGCGGCGCGGCGAGCATCAGCGTTCCCGCCGGCGCAGCGCCGGGCGCCGTCACGCTCACCTTGACGCCGGTGTCGGCGCAGGGGCTTCAGGGCCCATTGCCGCTCGGCTGGGCGCCATTGGCGGCACTCGACATCGCCCCGCACGCGATGGCTCTTCACGGCGCGATCGTCTCCGTGCCGAACGCGCGGCACGCGGCGGCCGGCACGCCGTTCGTACTCGCGCAGTGGGACGCGGCGGCGGCCGTCTGGCGCGCCGTCGGCGACGCTTCGGTCTCTGCCGACGAGCGGACCGTTCAAGGCACGATCGAGCTCACCGGAGCGTTGGCAATCCTCGTCGCCGACACGCTGCCCTCGGCGCCGATCCATCCGAACAGCGGTGACCTGCTCGCTGGTGTCGCCGCCGCGTCGATCGCCGCCGATGCGCTGTCGCTGGTGACGCCGACGCCGAAGGTCATCTTCTACAGCCCCGGGGTGAAGTCGGATGTGGTGGCCGCTTCGACTGCGGCGGCGCCGCTGCCGAGCGGCACCGTCGTGTGGTCACGGATTACCGAGTCCTACCGGTTCGTCGCCGGCGGCGAAACCCATCCGGAGCCGTACACCGCCGACCTCGTCTTCTACCAGCGCCCGCTCGATGCCACGAGCCAGAGCGCCAGCTACGTGGTCTCGCCGTCGCTCGTGTTCGATCCGCTGACGCTTGCGGACGGTGTGATCAAGGTGGAGCTGTTCGCGAGGCCGGACGTCGCCACACCGATCGCGGCCATCGGGCCCGACGGCGGTCTGCTCACCGCGGCAACGGGTGAGTCGATCCAGGTTCCGTCCGGCGCCGCCGCGGGTGCGGTGCCGGTACAGATCGCCGGCCTCGAGGTCGACGAACTGGGCATGCCGGTTCCCGATGGCCTCGAATGGCTCGGGGGCATGCGGCTGACGTTCACTGGCGCGCTCGCACAGCCGGCGATCGTGTCGGTGCCGGTGCCGCCGCTGCTCGGCGACGCGACCGGGATTCTCCTCGTCCGTCTTCAGGAACTGCAGGAACGCACCCGTCTCGTGCTCGTCGGCGGGGCGCACATTGTCGGCAACCGCATCGTCTCGACCGTCAGCCTCGAGGGCGCGAGCCAGCAGTTCGAAGGCGTCCGCACCGCTGGACGCTACGCGTTCGTGCACACGACGGCGCTGGTCGGTTTCGCTGCCGGACTGGTGACCGGGGTCGACGACCTGCCGTTTGTCGGTGCACTTGTCACGACGCCGACGCTGCCGATCGTTTCACAATCGCGCGGCGCCGCGGGTTACATCGCCGCCGCCGCGGTAGGGTCTGCCGTCTTGACCGCGACCGATCTGGCGCGGGCTGACGCCTCGACCGGCGCGCTGACCTTGGCCAGGCAGGACGAGGTGCGCGCCCTGGATCTGCATCTCGTCGCGCAACCCCCGCGTGTGACATCGATCCTGCCGTCGAACGCATCGACGAACGTGTCGCCGACGACCGCCGTGGTGATCACGTTCTCCGAGGCGATCGATCCCGAATCGGTCTCGGGTGCGCGCGCTGCCAACATCGTGCTCGCCGGCGCCGACGGCGCGGTGGTGCCGGCGACGCTGGCGCTCTCGTCGGGCAACTCGGTCGCGACGCTGCGGCCGATCGCGACGCTGGAAGCGAACACCGCGTACACCGCCAGCGTGACGGCGGGCGTCAAGGACCTCTCCGGCTACGCGCTCGCTCCGCCGGCCTCCGCCGCCTTCACCACGCTCGACACGGTTCCGCCGCTGCCGCCGGCGGCCGGAGCGGTCACCGCCGACATCCCGGTGAACGGCGCCACCACCGTGCGCGCATCGCAGGGCACCGCCGGTGCGCACGATCACGTCACCCTCGTCAACCTGACGACCGGCCAGATCTCGCCGGTCATTGTCCTCGGCAACGGCGCCTTCACCACGACCATTGCCGCTTCCGCCAAGGACAAGCTGCGCCTCCGCATCGTCGACGATGCCGGAAACGAGACCGCGGTCGATCTCGCGCGTTTTTCGCGGATCAACGCCGACGGCAGCGTGTCGGCAGCGGTGGGCACGGAGGGCGGTCACGTGAGTGGGCCCGGCGGCACGGCCGTCGACATCTCGCCGGGAACGTTCCCGGACGGCGCGATCGTGACGATCAATCCGGTGACCGAAGCCGAGTTCCCGGTGCAGCTCACCGCCGCGCAGAAAGCGTTTCTGAGTTACGCCGGCGGCGTCCGCGTCGATTTCGGCGGCGTCACGCCAGCCAAGTACGTCAACGTCTCGATTCCGGCCGGCCCCGACGATCATCCGGGCGAGCAGTGGGTGGTCAGCGCCGCGACCGAAGTCAACGGCCGCATGGTCCTCAACGTCGTCGACACGGCCAAGCTGATTGCCGGGCGGATCCAGACGTCGTCACCGCCGTGCCCGGGCGTCACCGGCAGCGCGGTCTACGGCATCCACAAGTCGAAGCGTGCCTTCGGCCTCAACTACGGGCAGATGTACGCGAGCGGCTGGGGCGGGCTGCAGGTCGACACGCAGGTCACCGACGAGTCGATCTTCTTCATCGACCTGCCGTTCCTGTCGTACACGCCGTCGCTGCCGACGCCGATGTGCCTGCCGACCCTGTCGGGCAACGTCAGCGTCGGCGCCAATCGTCAGCGCGTGACGATTCCGGCGGCCGCACTGGCGCCCGCCGACCGTGAAGTCGTGATCACGAGCGAGGACGGCAACGGTCTGCCGACCGCTTCGCACTTTCCGAAGAACAGCGTCTACTACACGTTCGAAGTGCCGGGGAAGGACACCGACTCCGTCTCGGTGTTCGTCACCGATTCGACGACGCCGCTCGGCAGCCCGACACCGGTGCCCAATGTCCGCGTCAGCCGCGCCACCGCGACCTCGGTGCTGGTCGCGTTCAGCCCGGACGTGCTGAAGAGCCCCGGCGTCACGCAGGTCACCATCCACAACGCCAGGACCGGCATCGACACCGCATTCCTGCAGGCGCAGGTCAATTACGTCGTGTCGGTGCCCGGCCCAGCCGGCTCGGTGTCGGCGGTGCGCGTCATCGACGTCGACGGCGCCGTCCGCCAAATTGCCAACTTCACCGTCTCGTCGCCGAGCGGACCCGAACGGCTGATGGTCAAAGCGGTCGCCGGCACCATCGATCCGACGTGGGCCCAGCTCGACGATCTGCCGCCGGCGGACGTTCCGTTCGGCGCCCGCGGCGTGGTCGACGTCGTGATCACCGTTGCGAGGCCGGGCCTCGGCCAGCACGATATCCATGTGCCGGCCGACGCGCGGGTCGACGGCGGCTTCAACATCGGCGTCGACGCGCTGCTGACGGACACCTTCTCGGTCAAGCAGGTCTACGCCAATCACGACGGGACCAACACCAGCGTCGACTCGGTCAAGATCCCGACCTTCAGCGTCACGGTGTCGAACCCGGTCACCGGAACGGTGCTGCGCACCTTTGTCGTCCGGGCGCCGGGCGCGGGGGACGAGCTCAACCTCGGCACCATCACCGACGACGTGCAGGCGCCGTACATCACCGCCAGCCCGTCGCGTCCGCAGAGCTTCGACCCGGCCGCGCCGCTCGCATTCACGTTCTCGGAGTCGATGGACGCGGCGAGCGTGCAGTTGAACATGACCGTGCAGCAGGTGGGCGGCGCCATGGTCGCCGGCCACTGGCGCATGTCGGACGGCGATCGGGTCGCGACGTTCAAGCCGGACGAGCCGCTGCGCATCGGCGAGTCGTATACGGTGACGTTCAACGGGCCGGCGTCCGGCAGCGGCGCCGCGCTCACGTCCAATCCGGGCTGGATCACCGATCGCGCCGGCAACCCGCTGTCGAAATACACGCTGACGTTCAAGACGTTTCTGCCGCGGATCATCACGCACTTCCGCATCGACAACGACGATCCGGCCTACGCGGCCGCCGCCAGCAAGCCGGACATGCCGTTCCGCGACGCCGCCATTCGGCGCAAACGGCAGCCGAACGGCACGCTGTCCACGTCGCTGGTCGCCGTCACCGGTTCGGCGCACGGCTCCAAGCTGGTGATGATCGATGCGTCGGACCCGGCGGCGATGTTCGTGACCGGCCGCACGCCCGGCGGCAACTTCAAGCAGCAGGTCACCCTGGTGCCCGGCATCGGCACCGGCGGCATCCAGCCGCTGACGCTGAAAGCGCCGTTCCACTGCGGCAACGGCCCGCAGTCGAGCACCTTCACCGGCGACCTCGCCGTGACGACGTCGTTCAATTCGTTCTTCAGCTACATCTCGTTCTTCGACGTCACGCGGCCGGACGATCCGTGCCTCCTCAGCGACAAGCTGTTGAGCGCCACGCCGGATTTCATCTCCGACTTCTCGCGACGCGGCACCGTCAGGGCCGCGGGCTATGCGCGGGCCGTCGGCGTCATTCCCACCGCCACCGGATTCGAGGCCTACGTCAGCGTCGGCGAAGTCGGTGCGATGGCGGTCGACGCGGGCAAGAACATCCCTGAAGTGCTGCCGGACTCGCGGCAGCTGGAAGGGCTCCACTCGGGCGATTATCGCGACCTCGCGGTGTTCAACGATCGGATGCTCGCGGCCGACCAGGGCGGCAACCGGCTCGACCTGCTCGACGCCAACCTGACGCTGCTGTCGTCGCTCGACGTCGCCGGCGGACCGCGACGCGTCACCGTCGCCGAAGGGTTCGCCGTCGACGAGAACGGCGACGGCTCGATCGCCGCCGACGAGATCAAGGATATCGCCGTCGTCGGCGAGGACGATCCCGGCCTCCTCGCGTCGCACGTGGAGATCGTCGATATCACCAACGTCGAGTCGCTCCATTCGATCGGTTCGGTCGCCGTCGACGGCGTGGTCCGGGACATCGAGGTCGACGCCGACCGTCACCGCGCCTTCGTCGCCACCTACACCAATGCCGGCGGCAAGCTGTACGTCCTCGACCTCGGGCATCTCGCGCAGCCTGCGGTTCAGTGGTCGATCGCGCTGACTTCGCCGGCCTACAACCTCACGCTCGACAAGGAACGCGGTCTGCTCTACGTCGCGACAGACGACGGCATCGACGCGTGGTCGGTGTACGACAACTGCTGCGATCTGGCGATCGACTTCGTGCCGAAGCCCTCTCCCGATCCCACCGGCGATCGCGACACGCTGGTGGTCCGCGAGAAGGCCGCCCTCCAGCAGGGGATTGCCGCCGGCCTGGTCGCCGCCGCCGCGTGTCCGGGCGGCGTCTCCGGCGTGATGATGCTGGAGCAGGGAAGCGGCGCCTGTCTGTGGGATCCGGCCGGCCCCGCCGCCGGCTGCGGCAAGAATCCGAACTATCAGCCCGGGCTGAGCGACCACGACTTCGAGGTGTTCCTGACCGGCGGTGTGAACAGCTGCATCACCGGCAAGTTGACCGAACAGTTCGTCGACGCCTCCGGCGGGCGCAAGCTGATTCTGCTGCCCGACGGCTCGAAGATGAAGTTCGAGGACATCAGCTTCTTCCCGGTGTCGCAGGCGGCGTTCGTCAGCGGCGAGCTCGACCTCGATCTGCCGCCAAATTCCGGCGGTGACGACACCTACGGCGACCACGGCCTCGGTCGTCAGCAGCTGCTGCTGAAATGGCTGCTCGAGGGCGAGTGGGTGTCGGTGATCCCGTACAACCTCGGCGGCGCCGACCTGAACAGCATCCTCAAGAAGGTGAAGGTGCCGGCGCTCGAAGGCTATGAGTGGTCGAAGCTTCAGGAGTACGCCTTCGTCAAGTCCACCGCGCTCGTCCGCATCAAAGGCGCCGCCGATCCCGCGACCGCGCTGCACAAGCTGTTCATCAAGCAGCTGCACGGGGCCGGCAAAGCGGGCATCCGCGCGGCCCTGGCGCGAATGGTTGCCGACGATGCGGCACGGACGCGGATCCTCACCGACCTCGATCGCGGCCGATACCGCACCGACGGCTGCATCGCCGTCGACCCGCTGAACCAGGATCCCTCGGCGTGGCGCACGGTTCCGTGCAGTTCCTTCGAGGAATGGGTCGCCTCGGCCGCCGCCCTCACGCTGCGCGGCACCAGGCTGCCGCTGTTCACCGTGGCCGACGTGCAGAAGATTCATCGCTTCTATCGCGTCAAGGCGGACCGCGAGCACATCGTCGACGAAGTCAAGGCCGACGCCTTCGTCAAGGGCGTGTGGGATTTCATCACCGATGCCGAGATCCGGACGAAGGCGGCGTTCGTCGACGCGACCACCGGGCCGCACCCGGATCCGCGAGCGGCGGTGCGCCTTGGCAACATCACGACGGTCACCAGCCATACCGCGACCGAACGGGGCGCGACCCGTCTGCAGCTGGTGCCGCACGTCTCGAACCGCGGCTTCGTCACCGCGCAGGCGGTCGAAGTAACGATGTGGACCGGCGTGACCGCCGCCGGCACAGGCACGCGAGGCACCCCGGTACGGGACACGCTGATGGGAGGCGACGACCACTGGTTCGACTACGTCCGCACGCCCGCCGGTGAGATTGCCCCGGGTCCGGGCGGGAAGCCGCAGCCGCGCTTCGAGCTCACCGTCGACACCTTCGTCGCCGCCGCTCCTCAGGGGGTCGCCTTTACCGTCGATCTCGAAGAGCGCAAGGTCAAGGAAGCGTTCCGGCAGAACAACTTCAACGGGTTCTACTACTACCTGCTGCCGGCGACGCCGCCGTCCGCCTTCGTGCCGCCGGCGCCGGTGCCTGCCGACAAGCTCGATCCCGACGCCGAGTGCGACGAAGCGCCGCTGGTGCAGATCTCGCAGGGCATCCTGGTGAACGGCGTCGAGCAGAGAGACCTGGTCACCGTCGGCTTCGGCGCGCACCTGATGATCCGCATCACGGTGCGCAACCTGACTGCCAAGGCGCAGTCCGGCATTACCGTCTGTTCCAGTTTCAGTCCGGACTGCTATCCGTTTCCCGATCTGGCCCCGGGTGCGGAAGCGCACAAGGACGTGCCGTACACGGTGCCGAGCGGCCAGACGGTGGTGCTCGACGGCGTCGCCACCGTGCGTTCCGATTCGCTCGGCATCGTCAGCGGGCCGACGACCAGGATCGTGTCGGTGCCGTCGCTCTACGCCGTCGTGGCGGCCGATGCATCGGTGCACCCGACCTGCCTGCCCGCCGATGCCGGGTGCAACAACCCCTCGCAGATCATGCAGGGCGGCCGCGCGCTGCGCTACTTCCGCGTCATCGATACGACGACGCTCGACAAAGTGCCTGGTGCGGTGGTGACGACGAAATTCGAGGGGCCCGGGCTGGCGACGCCGCGCGTCGACACGTTCATTACCGACGCCGACGGCATCGTCGGCACGGCCACCGAGCCGGGCATGCCGATGCTGTACACCGCGCAGATGGACGGCACCTATACGGTGACCGCCGCGTCGGTCAACGGATCGCCGATGACCGCGCCGGATCTGCGGCCGCTGTACGTCATCGCCACCAAGCCGCTGGAGTACACCGAAGGATTGAAAACCGGCGTCAGCATGAAAATCGGCGGCAAGGTGCTCGGCGGCGCCGGCACGCTCGGCGCGGGCGGTGGACTCAGCTTCGGGCTGAGCGTGACGAAGAAGACGACGCCGATCTTCACGGGCCTGACGATCGGGCGCAGCCTGAGCGCGAAGGCGAGCCTCGCGTTCGAACCCGACGTCGCCAAGTTCAACGTCAGCGCCGGGTTCAGCTTCAAGGCGCAAGGACCGAGTGCCAGCGCGTCGATCGGCGTCGGCGTGCAGATCGGCGACAAGTACAAGTTCCCGACGTTTCCGCTGCCGGCGGAGGATCGGCTGCGGCTGGCCGGCCTCGCGATCGAAACGGTCACCGCCGAGACATCGATCGGGCTGCCCGGCGGCCCGATCTTCGCGCACATCCTCGGCGCGCTGAACAACAAGGTGACCGACTTCCGCGCCCGGAAGACGTCCGACTCGGCGACCTTGTCGATCACCGGCGCCGTCGGGCTGACCGCGTTCAGGCTGAACGGCGGCTTCGGCAGCAGCGGCACCGCCCTGACTGACTACACGCAGGAGTACCGCGCCAGCTTCGGTCTCGAGGGGGCAGGCAGCGTCACCGGTACGATCGGCGCCGAGCGCCTGGTCCAGGCGAACCAGCTGGTCGCCAGCGCCGGCATCAGCGGCGACATCTCGGCCTCCGCCGGATTGACCCTCGGCCGGACGCGCGAATCGAACAACGCGACCAGCACCGGCAACTTCGGCGAGATCGAGTTCGTGAAGAAAGAGGTCGAGGGGATGCTCGGCTTCTCGGCCGGCATCTCGGGCGGCCTCGATTACAGCGTCACGCTCGACGCGGCGCACTCCTACAATCCGGTCAAGCTCGAGATCGCCTTCTCCGGCAAGAAGAATTTCGGCTGGAACTACTCCGGCCCGGGCATGTTCGGGACCAACCTCGCCAACGGCGATCAGTTTACCCGCACGTATACGGTCACCGATCCCGACACCATCCTGCCGATGCTGTCGACGACCGCCAACATCGCGATGCTGCTGCCGCAGGGATTCAGCGGCGTCGTCCTGGATTCGACCGGCAGCTTCGGCATGTCGCCGACCAACATGTACGACCAGCTGGTCGATCTGATCGCGCTGCTCGGCCGCAACTCGGCCTTCACCGACTCGATTGAGAAGGGCAATGGGATCGCGCTGCCGCTCGGCTTCGACGTCTCGCTGCTTGGCGAAGGCGCGAAAGCGGGCATAGAGCTGAACGCCGATCATTCGCTCGGCTTCACGCTGGCGTCCGGCGTCCTGCGCAACAACAAGCACTACAAGCTGGAGGACTACCCGAACAACCTGCTGTCCCTCAGCAGCGCGTCGAGCGTGTTGTCGCTTTATTACGATGCGCTGAGCAGCACGAGCGAGACCAGCGACACGTTCCGCGGCGTGGTGAAGACGCCGCCCGGCACCGGTACGCCGGGGTCGATCAAGAGCAACGGGTCGGCCGAGATCCAGCCAGCCAGCGAAAGCGATTATGCCGCCGTCACCGGGCTGCTGTCGTTCGACTTCTCCGCGGTCCCTGGCCCGGTGCGGACGCTGCCGTACCGTCCGGCCAGCGTCTTCGGGCCTGCGGACAAGCCACACTACGGCCTTGGCGGCTTCCACCAGTTCGTGCCGTTCGATCAGACGCTCGGCGCGCCGGCGAAATTGATTCTCGACTATCACGACGAAGAGCTGATCCCCGGCATCGACAAGCGGACGATCGCGCTCTACCAGTGGAACAAGGATCGCAGCGACTGGGATTCGGTCCCGGCCACCATCGACACGGCGACCAATACCGTGCGGACCACAATCACCAAACTCGGGCTGTTCACGCTCGGGCCGGCGATGCCGGCCGGCGAGATCACCTGGTCGGTCGAGTCGACCGGCGCCGTCGACCCGAACGCGCCGCAAGCGATGCGGCACGTGGTCTTCGTCAGCAATCCGATGTCGATGAACAACGGCTCGCCGGTTCCCGCCGGCACCGTCTATCACGTCATCAGCACGTCGGCCGCGGCCTCGCTCGACAGCTACGCGGTGATCGGCACGGTGACCACGCCGGACGCGAGACCGGATCTCGAGGGCGCGCAGATCACGGTGGGCGCCGACGGGCTCCTGCGGGTCGCCGTCGACTACCCCGCCGCGGTCGGCAACATTCAGCTGATCACGTTCTCCGACGTCGGCACGGCCTTCGGTTCGCCGGTGCTGGCGGTGGCGCCGCAATGACGCGGACGATCGCCGCGCTGATCGTCTGCTGCTGGGCGTCCGCGGCCGCGGCCGGCCAGGCGCGTGGCGCCGACGCGGTGGCGCGCGTCGGCGATCGGACGGTGACCGTCGATGAGCTGCGGGATGTGATCATCGACCAGCGCCGCACCGGCGAGATGCCGAAGGTGGTCGAAGCGTTGACCCCGGAAGGGCAGCGCCGGATCCTCCAGCAGATGATTGACACCCATCTGCTCGCTTTCGGCGCGCGCGACGCCCGGCTGGATCGCGACCCCGCCGTCCAGCGCGCGATCGCACGCGCGGTCGACCTCGTGCTCGCCGATCAACTCGCGCGCCGCGAAGCGGCGGCGCTCGATGACCGCGCGCTGCGCGATTATTACGACAGCCACGAAGCGCAGTTCCGCATCGGCGAGCGCGTGCACGTCCGGCACATCGTTGTCGCCAGCGAAGCGGAGGCACGGCAGGCGCGCGACCTGCTCGACGCCGGCGGCGACTTCGCCGCCCTGGCCGCCGAGCGCAATGTCGACGCGTCGCGACGCGCGAGCGGCGATCTGGGCTGGGTCAAGCGCGGCGTGATGGTCAGGGCGTTCGAAGACGCGGCGTTCGCGCTCACCGCCGGCGAGACCAGCGCCATCGTCAAGACGTCGTTCGGCTTTCACCTGCTGCGCGCCGAAGCGATCGATCCCGGCACGCTGCCGCCGCTGGATGCGGTTCGCGAACAGGTGCGGGAACGCGCTCTCGCCGAACGGATGGCGGCGCTGAAGCGTTTGCTCGCCGCGACGCACACCGTCACCGTGGACGAAACGGCGCTGAAGGGGGCAGGACGGTAGTCGCCATGCGGCCTCTGGCGCGCCTGCGCTCGTTCCATTCGGCGATCGTTCTGGTCGCGGCGTTCGCCGTCGCGGTTTCGACGCCTGCGGCCGCCGCCGGGCAGGGGCCCGCCCGTTTCCTGGCGAAGGAGGACATCCTCCTGTACGGTCTGGGCCTCAAAGTCGAGCCCGCGCAGCAGACCGTGCCGAAGGACATCGCGACGATCGTCGGCACGTTCCTGCAGGCGCCGCAGCTGCCGGACAACCTGCCGGCATTCGCCGCCGACGCCGAAGTCGTCGCCACGCTGCGCGGCCCGAGCCTGCCGCAGCCGATCGAGCTGCACGTCAAGCCGAACTCGCCGTTCCACATCCCACCGCTCGGCGTCGCCGGCACCCACACGCTCGACAACATCCGCCTGGTCAGCAACGGTGTCGTCCTGCTGCGCGGCATCCCGGAGAGCACGCGCATCGATGTCATCGACAAGCTGCTGGTGACGCAGGTGACCGCGCGTGCGCTCAGCGCGCAGGAAATCCGCGAGAAGGGCATCGTCTTCGACAAGGCGAACTTCCAGGCGTACAACTTCGCCGCCGCCTTCGCGATCGAGGACCACCCGATCAACATCAACTTCACCGTGGTGCTGCCATCGGTGCTCGGCGCGGAGGACGTCGGCGTCAGCAAAGCGACGCTGGCGACGGTAGCGTCGGTGCCGTCGATCGCGAGCCTGAAGACGATCATCCCGGACACGTTGAAGCTGCAGACGCAGATTCCGAACCTGACCGTCGTCGGCTTCGCGCTGACGGTTCCCGAGCTGAGCGGCCAGAGTTTCAGCGTGCCGCCGATCCCTGGCGTGATTGTGATCCCGGGCGACATCGGCTTCCTCAACCAGTACTTCAGCGTCATGCTGATGGTGTCCAACGCGGCGCCCGGTGGATCGCACCTGGTCGTCACCGGTTTGCGGGCGACGATCGTGCTGCCGCCGGGGCGCGACGGCGTGGTCGGCACCCCGGACGATCCGCTGGCGATGGCCCGCGTCGGCACCGGCGAGAGCCCCCGCATTCAGCCGGTCGTGCAACTCGGCGCCGACGGCATCCGCGGCACGTCGGATGACGTCGACCAGCTGGCGCCGCAGGAGAGCGGCAACGCCGAGTACCTCGTCGAGGGGCGCCGGGAAGGCAGCCATGTCGTCGAGATGCAGATTACCGGCACGCTGGAGGGGCTGCCGATCGGGCCGGTGACGGTGACCGGCCGCGCCGCCGGTTCGGTGCTCGTGCGCCACCCGAAGTTCACGCTGACCTTCACGCACCCCGAGGTCGTCAACGCCGGCGAGCCGTATTCGCTCGACGTCACCGTGACCAACACGTCCGAGGCGCCGGCGAACTTCGTGTCGGTGTCGCTGCACGGCCAGCACATCAGCGGCGCTACTCTGATCGGCGACGCGACCAAGGAGATCGAGAGCATCCCGCCCGGGGACTCGGCGACGATCGCGTTCGACCTGATTTCGAAGCTGACCGGCAGGGTCACCGCGGCGACGCTCGACGCCGACGAGAATATCGGCGGCCGCTTCGAGTTGAAGACCTCCGTCGGCGAGCTCGGGGTGCCGTTATCGCCCGATTCGCTGGTCCTGCCGCCGGAAGCCAACGGCCTGCCGAAGCCGCTGCGCACCGCCGCGATCGGACTGCTGGGAAAGGCCTACGCGGTGGCGACCGCGCCGGCCGCCGCGCTGCCGCCGGACATCCGCCGGTTCTCCCGCCAGATCGTCATCGACGGCGCCGTGCAGGTCGCGGAGGCCGGCCTGCGGGTGACGCTGCACGAGCCGATCCCGGACTCGGCGCTGCAACTCGAAATGGATTTCGCTGGCAGCGACTACGCGCGCCTGCCTGCGTTCAATCCGAAGGCCGAGGATCTCGCGTTCGCGCAGAACGATCGGATCGGATTCGACGAGCTCCGCCGCAAGAGCGTGCGCGGTGATGCCTTCGCCGGCGCGGTGGCGGCGGTTCTCGCCGACAGCGTCGGTGCGCTCGGCGTTTCGGGATTCCATCGGCAGATGGCGGAGAAGATTGCCTATCGGCCCGGGCACGTGTCGGTGATCGCCGGCGGGGCCGGTCCGATGCCGTTCACACTGACGCTGCGCGACGGCGCGGGACGACTGCTCGGCGGAACGGACCCCGCCGGCAAGGTGCTGAAGCAGATTCCGTTCAGCGATCTGATGACCTTTTCGACCGGCGGCGCCGCGACCGCGGCGCTCGCCCTGGTCACGACGCCCGACCCCGGTGACTATCTGATCACGCTGGACCCGATCGCCGGCGCGGCCCCGGCCGCGATTACGCTGAGCGTCGTCGTGCCGGGCGCCGACGGCGTTACGCTGCGCCACATCGTGTTCGAGAACGTCGGCGTCGGATCGACACCGGCCGCGTCCTTCGCTGCCGGCGATCCGATCCGGTTCACCGTCCAGGTCGGCGGAGCCGACGCACCGTCGACCGCCCTTGCGGCGTCGAGCGACGCGCCGATCGTCGAGCCCCCGCCGGCCATCGTCAGCGTCGTTCAGCAGCCGTTTGCCGATGCGCTTAAATGCGACGCCGGCGAGAAATCCGGCGTGCCGGTCGGGCGCATCGTCGCCGTGCTGTTCAGCAAGGAAGTCACGCCCGACAGCGCCCAGGACAAGGCGAGGGCCGAAGACATCACCAACTACACCTTGGCCACCAATCGCGTGGTCGGCGCCGCCCTGCAGCCCGGCCGCCGCATCGTCTATCTCGCCCTGCGCGACCCTGTCGGCCCCTACGTGCCGGAGGATCTGACGATCGCCGGTCTGTCGGACGTGCACGGACACGCGATGCCGGCGCAGACACTGCCGATCGAAACGACTGTCGACGCCGGCGGCGTGGTATCGGGCCGCGTCCTCAAAGCCGACGGCACGCCTGTGCCGAACGCCAACGTGCGGCTGTTCTACCTGCTGACGTGCGACATCCCGCACTGGGTGGGGATCAGCTCGAAGTGGGCCGACGCCGATGGGCGCTATTCGTGGAACCTCGTCGGCAACGTGCTGCCCGATCGGATTGTGGCCGTAGACGAGGAGACCGGCGAGTTCCGCGACGTGCGGTTCTCGCTTCAGCGGAGCGGACAGCGGTTGACCGTGGATATCGTCCTGCTCGGCCGCGGCACGCTGCAGGGGCGGACGCTGTCTGAAACCGGCGCGCCGCTGCGAGACTCGGCGGTGCGGGTCACCAGCCTCACCGACCAGAGCCAATACGCCGCGACCACCGACGCGGACGGACGGTTCTCGATTGCGCGGATTCCGGTGGGCAACATCCTGATTGAAGCGGTCAACGTCGCGGCGAAGGCGCGGACGTTCGTCAGCCAGGCGATTCCCACCGCGGGCTCGACCACCTTCGCCGAGTTCGTGCTGCTGACCGTCGAGACGACGCAGGTCACCCTGAAGACCGGCACGATCACCGGCACCACGCTCGCGGCCGACGGCGTCACCCCGATTACCGGCGTGCCGGTGATTGCCTGGTACCAGTCGAACAGCCAACCGCAGATTCTGTGCCCGCCCGGTCAGGGGGAGTGCGCCGTCGCCGTCGTCAACAGCGATCGGCTGACTGGCGCGTATCGCCTCGACGGGGTGACCGCCGGCACCATCCGGCTGCAGACGTTCGATCAGGCCTCGCTGCAGCAGGGGGAAGCACGCGTCATCCTGCCGCTCGACGGCACCGCCGCCGCGAACATCCTGCTCAGCGGCGGTGTCGGCACGGTGCGCGGCTCCGTGCTCGACGCGCTCGGTCAACCGGTCGCCGGTGCGCGGGTCGGCGGCGGACTGAGCCTCGCCACGTCCGACGCGGCGGGGCGGTTCACGCTTGCCGACGTTCCGGTGGGTCATCGCGAGATCGTCGCGGTCAGCGATGCGCTCGGCGTGCAGGGGACGGTCGGCATCGACGTGCTGCTGGCCGGCGAAACGATTGGCGCGACGATCGTGCTGCCGTCGACGGCGAGCGTCGCCGGCACGGTGTTCGAAGCCGATCGGACCACGGCTGTCGCTGGTGTGGCCGTCTACCTGTTCGCGCGCGCCGGCAGCTCGATCAACGTCGTCGGCACCGCGGTGACTGACGCCGGCGGCCACTATCGACTCGACAACATTCCGGTCGGCGACTACCAGGCCTCCGCATTCCGCGCTGACTTCAGCGACGGCAACATCCGCGCGGTCCCGTTGAAGTTCTTCAGGCAGGTGGCCAGGGGCGACATCGTGTTCCGCGGCGGCGGCGGCCGCATCACCGGCGCCGCGCTCGACGCCGACGGCCACACGCCGCTCAAGGCGGCCGTCAGCATCTCCGGCGACCAGCTGGTGATTGCCGGCGGCCGCGTCGGCGTCGAGTTCAAGTACGTCCAGAACTACAAGGTCACCCAGACCGACTTCACCACCGGCCGGTATCAGTTCGGCGGGATTTGGGTCGGCAAGGCGACGATCAGCGCCGCCGGTCAGTTCAGCCCCGATCCGGTGTCGCTCGACGCGACCATTCCCGCGGCGAACGCCCTCGTCACGCTCGACATCCGCCTGAGGGCGACGAGCCGGCTCACCGGCACCGTCTACCTGCCGGACGGCGCGACGCCAGCCGGCCAGAACCTGATTGTGACCTTCAGATCAGACGAAGTGCGCGTCGTCTGCTCCGAGGGCTCGAGCGGCGAACCGCAGTGCACGTCGATCCCGCAAGGCATCCAGCAGGAGAACGTCGTCACCGACGAGCACGGCGAGTTCGTGGTGCCGGTGGTCAATGCCGGCGTCTACACCGTATCGGTCGAGGATCCGGTATCCGGGCAGATTGGCATCGCGCACGGCTCGGTGCGTGCCGCCGAAGAAGGGCACGTCACCGTGCGGCTTCTCGGGCGAGGCATCGTCACCGTGGTCGTCAGGGGCAGCGACGGCGTGACGCCGATCCCCGCCGCCAAGGTCGTGCTCGAGCAGACCGACTACCCGAAGACGGCCATGACCGTGATCACCGATGCCGCGGGCGCGACGGTGTTCAGCGGCGGCGATTCGCTGACGGAAGGATCGTTCACGGTGATCGCCACCGATCTACGCAACGGCTTTGCCGGGCGCGCATCGGGCAAGGTGACCCGCGACGGCGAACAGGTGACCGTCACCGTGTACCTGTACGACGCGTGGGGCACCGTGACCGGTCACGTGTTCCGTCCCGACGGCGTGACGACCGTGCCGTTCTCCGACGTCGTCGTCAGCAATGCGGCGGGTGCGCTCGCCCTGGGCATTACTGACGCGACCGGCTCGTTCCTCGCCGACTTCATACCGATCGGTCCGGTCTTCATCGAGACATTCGAGGCGGCGACCGCCCGCGTCGGATCGGCCAGCGGCCGCGTCCAGTTCGCCCGGCAGACCGTGCCGGTCGACGTGGTCGAGAGCGCGCTGGGAGTCGTGAAGGGGATCCTGCTGCAGAGCGGATCGCTGACGCCGCTGAAAGGCTGGGAGGTGTCGCTCAGCCAGGTGCTGCCGTCCGGCCGATCGCTGCCGACGCTGCGGACGACGACGAGCATCGACGGGTCGTTCTCGTTCCCTGGCGCGTCCGAGGGGCTGCTGTCGCTGCGGGCGGCGCGTGAAGGAATCAGCGGCACGGCATCGGCCCAGGTCCGCCTGACGCGCGAAGGGCAGGTCGTCGAGGTGCCGCTGCTCGTCACGCTGGCGACACCGTTGACCGGCAGCGTGATTGGCAAGGTCTACAACGCCGATGGCACACCGGGAGCCGACACGCTGGTGCAGGTGTGCCAGGGCTTCGACTGCGGCCCGGCCAACGGCGTCACCGTCACCGCGGCAGCCGACGGCACGTTCGCCGTCGACAACCTGTCGCTCGGGCGGTTCCTGGTGCGCGCGCGATCGCAGGTGACGAGCAACAGCGGCACGGCGATCGGCGAGATCCGGTTCGATGGCGAAACCGCGGGCGTGACGGTTGCGCTCAAGGGGCTGTCGACGATTAGCGGCACGGTGCTCAACGGCGATGGCTCGGTCGCCGCGGGCGCGAGGCTCGAGTTGACCGGCGTGCCTTCGTCCGACTGCATCGGACCGTGCGTCCAGTTCGCGCTGCCCGATGGCTCGTTCCGATTCACCGGTGTGTCCGCCAGCAGCTTCTCGCTCGTCGCCACCGGCGCGGTGTCGGAATCGCGCGGAATTGCCGGCGATCGCCTGCTCCCGGGCGAAACCAAGGCTGTCGTCGTCCGCCTCGAGCCCTTCGGCCAGCTGGCGGGACGGGTGCTGCTGCCCGGCGGCGCGCCGGCTGCCAACATCGTCGCCGAGCTCGTGTTCGGGCTGCGGCACTTCTTCGCCCAGAGCGGCGCCGACGGCCGGTTCGCGTTCGCCGCGACGCCGCTCGGCGCCTACGCGCTGACGCTGCAGGATCCGATCGGCGAGGGGATCGTGTCGCGCACCGGTACGATTAGCGGCGCGACGGTGCTCGCCGACGCGGTCCTCGACACCGCGCCGCCGGCGGTGATCGGCGTCTCACCGGCGCCGGCAGCCGTCGGCGTGGCGCGCGCCGCGACTGTACAGATCACCTTCTCCGAGCCGATTGATCCGGGCACCGCGACGCAGGCGAACATCACGGTCAGCGACGGCGTCCGCGCGATCGACGGCACGCTGCAGACCGGCAATGGCGACACCACCGTCACCTTCAGGCCGCTCGCCTTGCTGAAGGACGAGACGCGCTTCACCGTGCGGGTCGCCGACATTCGCGATCGCGTCGGCAAGACGCTGACCGCTGCGTACGTCACCGCGTTCACCACCGTCGACATCACGCCGCCGCGCCCGCTCGCCCTCGATCCGGCCCCCTCGACCACCGGCGTCGCGGTCGACGCGGCGATCCGCGTCAAGTACTCCGAGGCGATCGATCCCGCACGGTTCCGCGTGCCGCCGATCGCGATCGCCGGCAGCGGCGGGGCGGTCGCCGGCCGCATCGACTATCTGTTCGGCAACACCACGGTCGTATTCACGCCGAATCGGCCGCTGGCCGACGGCGCGTCGTATCAGGTCCTCCGTGCCGCCGCCACCGACGCCGCCGGCAACGTCGAAGCGGCGCCGGCCGCGTACGCGTTCACGACGACCGACCGCACGCCGCCCGCAATCGCCGCCCTGGCGGCACCGCCGTCGGTGATCGAGAACGGCCAGGCGATGGTCGTCGCCACCGTGGGCACGGCCAGCGACATCGCGGTGGTGGACTTCTACATCAACGGCGTGTTCGCGCTGGCGGCGCGGACGGCGCCGTTCACGCTGACCTTCCAGGCGATTCCGACGTACGGAAAGCCGGGCGACGTGATCAGGATTACGGCGCTGGCGACGGACACGTCCGGCAACCGCTCGACCGCACCGGCGGCGGCGACGATTGCGGTCACCGCCGATGCGCCGCCGGCGGTCGCAGTGACGGTGGTCACCCCGACCAATGCGCTGAGCGCCCATAACAACGACTTCGTCACTGTCACGGTTCACGCGAAGGACGATCTCGGCGTCGTCCAGGTCGGCTACAAGGCGCTCACCGGCAATCCGCTCGACGCCGGTACCCGGACCGCGGCGGCCGCTCTCGACCGCACCGCGTCGTTCTCCTTCCATGTGCCTGCCGATGCCGCGCCGGGGTCGACCGTCCGCGTGCAGGCGTCGGCGTCCGACACCAAGGGGCAGATCGGCGAAGCGGTGCCCGTCGACATCCTGGTCCTCGATGCCATCGCGCCGACCGTGACGATTACCGGCGCGACGACCGGCACGATGGTCAACCCGGGGCAGCAGACCACGATCGCCGTCCTGGTGCGGGACTCCGGCGGTGTCGCGTCGATCACGTTGAACGTGACCGGCGTCGCGCAATTCACCCAGACGCGCAGCGTCGATCCGCCGCAGACGGCGGCGATCACGTCCTTCACGATCACCATACCGTCGACCGCCAAGACCGGCGATTCGATCTCGATCGTCGCCACCGCGGTCGACCGCGCGGGCAACATCGGCACGTCCGGCAACGTCGTGATGCCGGTGGCGGACCGCACGCCGCCGACGGTCCATCTGCACACCGACAACTTCCTGACCGAGGTCGGCGCGGGCACGCCGCTGGTGATCGTCGCCGATGCCGACGACGATCTGGCGGTCGCCGTGATCGACCTGACGGTCAGCGGCGCGTTCACCCTCGCGCAGTCGCGGACGCCGGCGCAGGCCGTGGCCAACGCGCACGAAGAGTTCCGGTTCGACGTGCCGGCCAGCGTGCCGGACGGCGCGACCATCACGCTGGTGGCGCGGGCGACGGATCACGCCGGCAATGTCAGTCCGCCGGCGACCCTGACGCTCACCGTCCGCTCCGCGCAGACCGTCGTGCTGCCTGGATCGGTGCTGCTCAAGGCGGGTGAATCCGCAATCGTGTCGGTCGACATCCCGGGTGGCGCACGCTCGCCGGTCCGCGTCGACTTCACGACCGACAACGCGGACGTCGCGACCGTCACCCCGTCGGTGCAGTTTGCCGCTGGCGAGATCTCGAAAACATTCGTCGTCACCGGCCAGGCGGGCGGCACCGTGCAGATTGGCGCGTCGCTGCGCGGCGTCCCCAGCGCGACGATGACCGTCGTCGTGCGGGGCGGCATCATTACCGGATTCGTCGTGGACGACCGACTGCGTCCGGTCGGCGGCGCCGACGTCATCGTGAGCGGCGGCGCGACGGTCGCGACGGTGTCGGCGGCGAACGGCAGCTACACCGTCGAAGGTATCAACGGCCCGGATGTGACGGTGCGAGCCACCGACCCGGCGACGCATCTGTACGGCTTCACCACCGGAACGATGAGCCGGTACCAGGGCTTCGCGGACATCAGCGTCGTCATGACGACGGCCGCGTCGATTTCCGGCACCGTCTTCGAAAGCGATGCGCAGACCCCCGCCGGCGGCGGCGTCCGCGTCGACATCTACGAATCGACCGACATGTCGGCGCCGCGGTCGACGGTGTTCACAGACGCTGCGGGCGCCTACACATTCCCGTTCGTCCAACTCGGACAGTACGTGCTCGACGCGACCGGCCACAACGGCGAGCGTGCGCGCGCGACGATCCAGCTCGAGGTCAGCGCCCAGCAGGCGACCGTGCCACTCAGCTTCCTCGGCCACGGCGTCGTCGTCGGCACGGTGATCGGCGGCCTCGGCCAGCCGGTCAACGCCGCCGCCGTCGAGTTCCACGCGTGGAGCGTCGTCGGCTCAGCCCCCGACGTGCTGGTGACGACCGACGGCACCGGGACGTTCCGGATCGAGGGCGTGCTGGTCGGGCAGTTCTGGCTGACCGCACGCGACGCGACCACCGGCCAGGCCGGCAGCATTTCAGGCGTCATGAACCGCGCCGGCGACACGGTCACCGCGAATGTGCATCTCGCGGCGTACGCGACGCTCGCCGGCACCGTCTATCGCGCCGATCGGACGACGACGGTCGCCGGCGCCACGGTGACCACGTCCACGTATCGCCGAACGACAACCGACGAGGCCGGGCGGTATCAGTTCGATCTGCTGCCGCTCGGCGCGGTCAGCCTGCGGGTCGACGATGGCAGCGCGCGCGGCGTCGGCGTAGCGTCGACGACGATGACGACAGCCGGCGGCACACAGGCGCTCGACGTCGTGCTGTTCGCGCAGGGGTCGGTGGTCGTCACGGTGCTCGATGCCAGCGGCGTCATCGTGCCGAATGCGAACGTCTATCTGACCGTCTCGAACGGCGTCGTGACCGACGGCCTGTATGTCCGTGCCGGCGTCAACGGCGTCGCCGTCATCGACCACGTGCTGGCCGGCACGTTCGACATCAGGGCGGACAACGGCGTCCTCAAGGGTTCCACCCTCAACCGGCATGTCGCGGCAGGCGAGGTCCAGCAGGTCACGGTCCGGTTGCAGCCGACCGGCGGCATCGCCGGTATCGTCGCCGAGTCCGACGGCCTGACGCCCGCGAGCGGCGGCCATGTCGACATCCGATTCAGCGATTTCAACGTGCTGAGCACGCCGATCGCCGACGACGGCACCTATCACTTCGATCTGATGCCGCTCGACGCGTACGGCTACGAGCTCAACGTCTACGACGCCGCCGGCCGCTTCCGCGCCTTCGCGAAGGCTGTCCCCGTGACGCACAACGGCGTGGTCGTGACCAAGAACTTCACGTTCGTCGGGCTCGGCCAGGTGCGCGGGCAGGTGAAGTACGCGGCGACCGGCGGCACCGCGGCCGATTTCAGTGTCACTGTCCAGACGCGCAATCCGGACTTCACGGCGGCGCACTCCGCGGTCACCAATGCCGCGGGCTTCTACGAGATCAACGACGTGCCGGTCGGGCCGTTCACCGCGAGCACCGGCAACCTCGCCCAGCAGTTGTGGGGCGAAGGCGACGGCGCGCTGGCGCACGGCGGCGACGTCGCCGAAATCAACATCCTGCTGCAGAACAACGCCATCGCCCTGCCGGCGACGCGCAGCGATGCGAACAACTTCTCTGTCGATGTCCAGCCGGACGGCACGCTCGGTTCGTCGATCGTGTTCAACGAAGCGCTGGCGCTCGACATCGTCGTCTCCGGCGCGCCGCATCGCTTCACCGGCGGTGAAGTGCCGACGGCCGAACAGAGCGGCCGGGAGATCGTCACACGGCAGAACGGCCTGGCAGGCCTCAACGTGACGCGGAAACTGTTCGTGCCGCTCACCGGCTATTTCGCGCGGGCGCTCGACTTCTTCAGCAATCCGACCGCGGATCCGATCACGGTCGACGTCCAGCTGACGACGGAGCTGGCAAACGGGATGATCGTCCGCTCGACATCGAGCGGCGACGTGGCGGTCAGTGTCGCAGATGCGGCGAATCCGGATCGGTGGGTCGCATTCGACGATTCACTCGACGGCGATCCCGCGCTCGTCGGCGGCCGTCCCGCCGCCGCGTTCGTATTCGACGGCGCCGGCGCCCGGACACGCGCCGCCACCGTGTCGGTTGCCGGCACGCCGTCGCGGCTGCAGCTCGGGTGGACCCAGATCGTGGTGCCGCCTGGCGGCGCCGTCGCCCTGCTGCATTTCGCCGTCCAGCAGACGTCGCGCTTCGCCACCGCGGCGTCGACCGATCGCCTGGTCCGGCTGGCGCCGGAAGCGCTCGAAGGCATGACGCCGGACGAGATCGCGGCCATCGTGAACTTCGCCGTACCGGCGGACGGCCACAGCATCGTCGCCGCCCTGCCCGCGCTCACCGGTTCGGTGAGCGGGCACGTGTTCGAGGCGGACGGGTCGACGCCGGCGCCGTTCACTCGGCTGACGTTCAAGAGCGGCGTTCCAGTGTTCGGCCGGACGCAACACGTGGGAGCCGACGCCATCGGCGCGTTCAGCTTCACGTCGGCGGCGGACGATGGCGCGTCGCATCCGATTCCCCTCGACACCTTCACGCTGGCCGCCCAGCACCCGCTGACGGGCGTGGCGAGTCCATCGATCGCGGGCGGCTTCGGCGTGGATGATGCCACGGCGCAACTGGACGTCGTCTTCAACAACACCGCGATGGTCAGCGGAACCGTGCGCCGCCACAACGGAGTCGCGGTCACCACCGGCTTCGTGCGTGTCAGCCTCGTATTGAACGGACCGGTGATCGCATCCGCCGCGATCGGCAGCGACGCGCGGTATCGCGTCGCCGGCCTGCTGCCCGGCACCTACGTGCTGTCCGCGTCAATCGCGCAGCAGGGCTCCGCGCTCCTCGGCATCGGTTCGGTGACCGTCACCGCGGGCGCGGTTGCGACCGCCGATGTGACGATTGAGGCGACCGGCAGCATCGCCGGCACGCTCTCGACGGCGAACGGTACGCCGGTTCCCGGCGTCGTCGTCAATCTCGGCAACAGTGTCGGCAGCGTTTCGCGGGAAGCGCGCACCGATACCGGCGGCGTGTTCACGTTCAGTGACGTGCCGGCCGGCGTGGTGTCGTTGAGCGTGACCGACCCGACAACCGGGCTCAGAATGTCGGCGCCGGCGACGGTCGTCGTGGACGCGGCGACGCCGGTCGCGCTCAAGTTCCCCGCCGTCGGCCGGCTCGAGGTGCAGGTGAACTTCCAGCGCGGCGTCGGCGCCGCAAGCGTGGCACTGCAGCTGCAGGAAGCGGTCCGCGGACCGGACTTCCGCGGCATTGGCGCCACCGATGCCGCCGGGCACAAGACAATGACCGGGCTGAGCGCCGGCACGTTCGTCGTGCGCGCCGCGCATCCGAATAACACGCGCATCGTCGTCACCGCTTCCGGCACGCTCACCGACGACGGCAGCGCAGTGCCGGTGGCAATCACGCTGCCCGCGGCAGGTACCGTGAGCGGCCTCGTGACCGATGCGCACGGCGCCGTCGCCGGCATCGCGGTGACGATCCGCAGCACGAACGCCGCCTTCGGCGGCTTCCAGACGGCAACGACCGATGCCGCCGGCGCTTATGTCATTGCCGGCGTCCCTGACGGCGGCTTCACGGCGACGGTCCAGGAGTTCGGTCGGCAACTGTTCGGCGAGGCGTCCGGCCGCGTGGACGCCGACGGCCAGAACGTTACCGTCAGCATTTCGCTGACCAACAACGCCGTGTCGCTGCCCGCCGACCGACACGACGCCAACGGGCTGCTCTACCACATTGAGCCGGATGGTCGCATCAGCCAGGCGACCAACGGCACGTTCGGTTACTACTGGATGACCGGCGCCGGCGCCTCGCGCCTCGAGATCGTGTCGAACGGGGTTGCGACCGCGTTTACCGGATCGAACGTCGGGACGGTCGAGCAGGACGGCCGCGAAATCGTGGTGCGCCAGGCGGGCATCGCGGGGTTGTCGGTCACCCGCAAGGTGTTCGTGCCGCGGGCGGGCTACTTCGCGCGGTATGTCGAGCTGCTCACCAATCCGGGCACGACGCCGGTCACGGTCGACCTTCGCGTCAACAACACGGTGATCGGTCTCTCCTCGGCGAGTCAGTCGATCAGCGGGACGTCGAGCGGTGACGCCACGCTGGACCTGACAGACGCCGCCAACCCCGATCGCTGGGTGACGTTCGACGATGTCGACCACGTCGATGCGTTCCGCTACGGGCGGCCGATGCCGACGGCGTTCGTGTTCGACGGGATGGGCGCGGCGCGCCGTGTCTCGTCGGCGACCACGACCGCAACCGTGGAACAATCGCTCGCCTATGTGTGGCGCGGCATCACCGTCCCGGCCGGACAAACGGTCGGGGTGATGCACTACATCGTGGAGCAGCCGACCGCTGCCGGCGCGACCGCGGCGGCGACGCGGCTGTCACTGGCGCCGCCCGAAGCGCTCGACGGCCTGTCGCCCGAAGAGCTCGCCGCGATTCAGAATTTCGCGCTGCCCGCCGATGGCGCGAGCACGCTCGACCCGTTGCCGTCGTTGACCGGCAGCGTTGCTGGCCGCGTGCTCGGCAGCGACAAGGCCACGCCCATCCCGTACGCGCGCATGACGTTCACGAGTCAGCATCCGTTGTTCGGCCGCACGTGGCCGCTGCAGGCCGGTGAGGACGCGGCGTTTTCGATCAAGGGGCGCCTCGACGACAACGAACCGATGGCGGTGCCGGTCGCGCCGTTCACGCTGCACGCGTCCCACCCGCAGACCTACGTGGAGATCGACCAGCCGGGCGATTTCTCCGGCACGGTGACCGGCAATCTGGCCTTCGCGCTCGGTGAGGCTACCGCGAGCTCGTCGACGTACAGCGCCTACTACCCGCCGCAGAACGCGATCGACGACGATACCAACTCGTTCTGGTACACCGAAACGATCGAAGACGCGCACTGGTTCGACGTGAGCTTCCCCACGGACGTGACGGTGTCGAGCGTCACGATGCTGACGGACAACCTGCTGTCGGCGGACATCGACCTGCTCGACGCCGCCGGCGGCATCGTCGCGACCGTCGCCAGCGTCGACACGTCGACGGGGACGACGACCGTCTCGATTGACGGCGAGGGTGTTCGCCGAGTGAGGGTGACCGATCCGTCGCACCGCAGCGGGATCAGGATCAGAGACCTCCGCATCTTCGGCTCCGCGCCGGCATCGGCGGGCGCGGCGCGGCAGGACGTCGTCTTCAGTAACACGGGGACGCTGGTGGTGACGATTCACAAGTCCAGCGGCGCACTGGCGGCCTACGGCGACGTCCAGGTCAACGGCGGCCCACCGCTCTACGTCGGCGTCAACGGATCGGTGACTGGCGGCGAAGGCCGCATGACCGGCCTGCCGACCGGTTCCTACTCGGTGGCGGCACAGGTCACCGCCAACGCCGCGTATTCCCTGAGGGGTTCCGCGACCGCCAGCGTCACCGCCGGGGCAACGTCGACCGTGGACGTTACCCTCGAGCCGACCGGCACGGTCCGCGGGCGGGTGACGCGTGCGAACGGCGCGCCGTCGGCCGGGTCCTTCGTGCGCCTCGAACGCAGTTACCCGTTCTTTGCCGTTCAGAAACAGACCGACACCGACGGGCGCTACGTGTTCGAGGACGTCCCACTCAACTACTACACGCTGACCGCGTACGAGCCTGCGACCAATTACCGGACCTACGGGTATGCGTACCTGACGACGCCGAACCAGGTCTTCACGCAGGACTTCACGCTCATCGGTCTCGGCACCATCCGTCTGCACGTGCAGTACGCGAATGGCGCGCCGGCTGCCGGTTCCTCGGTGCTCGTCAGTCCGGCGTGGAGCGAGTTCCTGGTGACCGCCGACATGAACGGCGATGCGACCGCCGTGAATGTGGTCGAGGGAGCGTTCCGCGTGCGGGCGCGGCACCCGCTCAACGACAAGCTCGCGACCGAGATCAGCGGCGTCATCGCAGGCGATGGCGATTCGCAGCAATTCACGATCGTGTTGCCGCCGGCCGGCGCGATCACCGGCACCGTAACGCGGCCCGACGGCACGCCGGTTCAGTATCCCGACGTGACCGTTGACGTTGCCGGAGTCCCGTGGGGGCCGGATTCGATCGACTTCAACGGCCAGTTCGGCTTCAACGCCTTGCCCGCGGGACAGCCGCTGACGGTTCGCGCCTACTGGCCGTATCCGTACCCCCGTCGCCTGTTCTATGGCGAGACGCCGTTCACGGCGACCGATGGCGCCTCTGAGGTCGTCGACGTGCGGCTGCCAGGGTTCGCGACGATCACCGTTCATGTGACGCGAGGCGACGGCGTGACCCCATGGGCGGGCGCCGCGATCTTCTCGTCGGACAAGTTCCGGCCGTTCTTCCAGGTGCGCGGCAGAACCGATGCGAACGGCAATTTGACGCTGCAGCGTTCGCTGTCCGACGCGACGCCGGAGCAGTTCGCCGAAGGGGACGTCACGATCCGGGTCTACGACGCGAACACCGGCGTGGCGCTGTTCGACCAGCCCGCCACCGTCCGCTACGCCGACATCAACGGCAACGTCGACGTCGCGATGGGCGCCACCATCATCGGCGGCAATATCACCGGTCACGTGTATGCGCGTGACGGCACGACGCCGATTCCCGATGCGTACGTGGAACTGGTGAACGCCGTTGATGCCCAGCGCATCACCTCCGTCTACGCCGGCCCGGATGGAGCGTTCGAATTCCCGAATGTCCTGCCCGGCCAGCAGGGGGTCGTGGTCCGCGCGACTGCGCCGATCGGGTGGGCGGTCGTCGAGGAGGCGCGCACCTTCACGACCGCGGGCGAGACGCTGACCGTCGATCTGCTGCTGCCGGTCACGCCGGCCACCGTCTCGGGGCATGTGTTTGCCGGAGATGGACTGACGCCGCTCACGACGGTGGAGGTGCTGCTCATCGATTCGCAGGGCAACGGGCTGCAGTACGCGTATCCGGACGCGATCGGCGCGTACAGCTTCGGCCTGTGGTATTTCGACGCCCCGGGCTTTTCGGTACGCGGCACGGAATACTCGGTCTCGGGCATTTCCGCGACCGTGTCAGGCACGATCCCCTCGTCCAACGCGCAGGTGACCGTCGATCTCATCATCCCGATTTCGATCGTCTCCGGCCGCGTGCGGTTCGCCGATGGCACGAATGTGCGCCGCGCCAGCATGTTCGTCACCGACAGCACGGGCGTGACGCGCAATTTCCGATCGAACACCGATGGCACGTATAACATCCTGAATCTCGCGCCGGGCGAGGTGGTCGTGACGGCGCAGGACAACAACTCCGGGTTGAACGCGACCGCCACCGGGACACTGCAGTCGGTCGCCGCGGCGCTGGCGCTCGACGTGCGGCTGCCGGCGTCGGGCACCGTCACCGGCTTCGTCACCGACGCGAGCGGTGCCCCGGTGCGCGGCGCCAGCGTCATTCTGGTGAGCCCGAACCTGGAATTCCAGCGATTCGCCAGCTCCTCGTCCAACGGCAGCTTCACGTTCACGCGCGTCCCGGTGGGCAGCGTCTACGTCCAGACGGCCTTCTACGACGGCACCGACTACCGCTACGTCGCCGCCACGGGCGAGGTGATCGCCGATGCGACGCTGACGCTCGGGCTCGCGTGGCATGGCGGCGGCACGGTTGCCGGTGTCGCCACCGCCGCGGACGGCGGTCCGGCGGGCGAGGTGCTCGTCGCGATCCGCGCCTTCGCCGGCATGGGCCCGAACGGGCTGTCCACCGCGTACGTCTTCAGCGACAGCTATTCGTTCGCCGACATTCCACCCGGCCGCGTGCAAGTCGCCGTCTACGCGATGCACGACGGAGCCATCACCGGCTCGATAGGCCTCGTCGATGGCGAGGTCACCGCGGGCAGCACGCTTACGCTGAATGTGGCGCTCGGCAATGCCGTCGACTCGACGGCGATTCTCGACGGCGACGACGGTTTCCGGTACGACGTGTCGTCCAACGGCATCCTGTCGTCGGGTGGCACCGCCGATGGACGGTTGCGCGACGCCTTTTCCGGAGCCGACTACCTGCAGGTCAACGGGCTGGACTTCCCGACGGTCGACGCCGCGCGTCCCTCCGGCAGCGGGCGCGCGTTGACCTATGGGCCCGTCCCGATGCCAACCGTGCTGGCGACGCGCTCGGTGTACGTGCCGCAAACCGGCGGCTTCGCCCGCTATCTCGAGACGTTGACGAATCCGACGACGGCGCCGCAGACGATCACCGTCGGCATAACCGGGGACACCGGCGGGTTGCCGAGAGTTCTCGTCGCCGCGTCAACCACCGGGAACACCTTCACCGTGACAGACTTCCCCGACTGCGATTGCACCACGTCGACCCTCGGAAGGGTGTTCCAGGGCGCCGGCACGCCGCCGCTGCCGGTCGCGACGTCGAAGATGACCGGCTCGCATTTTGTGTATACCTACCAGCTGACGCTCGCGCCCGGCGCAGCCGCGACCATCATGCACTTCGAGGTGCAGCGCGATACCAGCGGCGCGGCGGCCGCCGAAGCGCAGGCGCGGGCGCTGGTCGATTTGTCCGATCCTCACGCGCTCGACGGCATGACCGACGCCGAGCGCGCGCAGGTGGTGAACTTCGTGATTCCGAGGTGATGCGGTGATCAAGAGCGCGATACGTATCGCACAGGCCGCCGTGATGGCCACGCTGCTCGTCAGTTCATGTCAACCGGTCGCGGCCGTGGAAAGGGGACCGCTGCCGGCGTTCACCGTCACGACGCTGGACGGCACCCCGATCGACAGCACGCACATGACCCCGGAGTCGCAGTACGTGTTGCTGTATGTCAGGCCCGACTGCCGGCCGTGCGATCGCCTGCTGGCGCTGCTCAGGAGCGTGAACGCACCGCACTTCACCAGCCGTGTCATCGTCATCGTCAACGGCGACCCGCGCGCCGCCGCCGCCTATGTCGGCCGCCACATCCCGGCATCCGCCGGACCTGTGACGTGGTACGCGGACAGCGACAGCAACGGATTTCGCGCCTTGCGCCTCACGGGGATGCCCGAACTGATCGGCGTCAAGGACGGCGAGATGATGTGGTCGATTGCCGGCGTGCTGAATGACGCGGCGACGGTCGAATCGGTGGTGCGCACGTGGGTGGCGTACTGATGGGCGTCGACCGGTTGCGCGCCGGCGCGGGCAGCGCCGTACTGCTGGTCGTGCTCGGTGGTGCCGCTGTGGCGTCGGCGCAGGCGCCGAAGCGGCCGGTCAACGAGCGCGGCCCCGCCGACGCGCCGATCACCGTCGAGGAGTTCTGCACCTACGACTCGGAGCCGTGCAGCCGTCTGCACGTCGTGCTCGAGACCGTGCTCGCCGAGTTCGGCGACCGCGTACGGCTGGTGTTCCGGCACGTGCCGGTCGACGACACGCCCGCCGCATCGCTGCGCTATCGCGCCGCCCTGGCCGCCGGGGCGCAGGGACAATTCTGGCCGATGCACGACCTGCTGATGGCGAACCGCCAGCATGCGACAGCAGCCGAGATCCCGCTGATGGCGCATCAGCTCGGACTCGACCCGGATCGATTCCGCGCGGACATCGACAGCGCCGACGTCGCGGCGGCGGCCGCTGCCGATCGCGACGCCGCGCGCGAGCACGACGTGACGACCGCGCCGGCGGTGATCGTGAACGGGCGCCCGGCTGCCGCCGATGTCAGGGGGCTGCGCGCAGCCATCCGGGCCGCGGCGCCGGCGCGATAAGCGACACGTCGCGCCTCCGGGAACGGTCCAGTCGTCGGCGGCGGTCCGACTGTTGCACCGCTTCGTGTTCATTGGAGGAATGATGAACCGAAGAGTCTGGACAGGAACGTGCGCGGCGATTGTCAGCGTCGCGACCGCGGGCATGCTCGCGCAAACAGCGGGGCAACCACCGGCGTCTCCGCAAAGTACGCCGTCGAGCTCGGACAAGAAGGTCACGGTCACCGGCTGCCTGAAAGCGGCGCCGTCGACCCCCAGTGACACCGCCAGTGCAGCAAACCCGAACCCGACAGGAACACCAGGAGCGACCGGCACCGGCGGCTCGACGACGCCCGCAACGGCTGGCACCGGCGGCACCGCCGGCGCGCCGACCACGCCCACGGCGGCGCCTGATGCGAGGTTCATCCTGACCGCCGCGATCGCGGCCCCCGCCGACGCTGCCGGCGGCGCGAGCACCGCGAACAATGCAAGTGCCGCGGACACGGCGCAGACGTACCGGCTGATCGCCAATCCGAACGCGCTCAGCGAACACGTCGGCAAGAAACTGGAGCTGACCGGCACCATCGATCCCACGAGCACGGCCGACCCGAAGGATCCGTCCACCGCGGCGCCGGCCCTGCGGGTCGAATCGGGCAAGATCATCGCCGCCTCCTGCTCCGAGTAGCGCGTTTTTACTCGAGCGGGTATCCGCCGCGTCGACGAGGTCGATGCGGCGGACCTGCCCACCCCTCACCCCATCGAAATCGCTTCGTCGCGCTGATGTCTGCCGTCGGCTAGGATCTCGTCGTGGACAACGTGCTCATCGTCACCGGCGGCGGCCGTGGCATCGGCGCCGAGACCGCGCGGCTGGCCGCTGCGCGCGGCTATGCGGTCTGCGTCAACTATCGGAACAATCGTGAGGCGGCCAACGGAGTCGTCGCCGCCATCCGCGCCGGCGGCGGCACGGCGGTGGCGGTGGGCGCCGACGTCGCGGTGGAGTCCGAGGTGGTGCGGCTGTTCGAAGCGGTCGACGCGCAGCTCGGCCCGCTGACGGCGCTGGTGAACAACGCCGGGATCCTCGAAACCCAGGCGCGGGTCGAGCAGATCGATGCGGCGCGGGTCGATCGCGTGTTCGCGACCAACGTCCGGGGACCCTTCATCTGTGCGCGCGAGGCGGTGCGGCGGATGTCGACCAGACACGGCGGCGCCGGCGGCGCGATCGTCAACGTCTCGTCGCGCGCGGCGCAGCTCGGCGCGCCGGGAGAATATGTCGACTACGCGGCGTCGAAGGCGGCGCTCGACGCGCTGACGATCGGCCTGGCGCGCGAGGTGGCGGCGGAAGGGATTCGCGTCAATGGAGTCCGTGCCGGGATCATCTACACCGAGATTCATGCCGCCGGCGGCGAGCCGGACCGCGTCGATCGGCTCGGCCCGACGCTGCCGATGCAGCGCGGCGGCGACCCGATTGAAGTCGCGCGCGCGATTCTGTGGCTGCTCTCCGACGAGGCGTCCTACTCGACGGCGTCGTTCATCGACGTCGCCGGCGGCCGGTAGGCACTAATTCGCATTGCCATCGCGGTGGACGGTATCCGCAGAAAACGCGGGGAGACAGACCGCGACGTACTCGGCCCCTTCGATCCCGGGCGTGCTGTAGCGGACCCATTCCCCCGGTGCGGTAACGACCGCCTGGCCGGCGTGCACCTCGAGGACGCCGCCGTCGTGTTCGACGCGGACCATGCCCTTCAGGACGACCGTAATCTCCTCGAACTCGGGGCGCTGCCCCGGCTCGAGCCAGCCTGACGGCGAGGTCATCCTCGCGACGCTGACCTGCGCGTGGCCGGAGTTGACGCGGCCGGTGAACTCTTCGATCTTTTTCGGTTTCGTGCCGGCGGCGGCGATGACGGTCGGCGCGGCGATGAGCTTCGGCATGGGGGCCTCAGTATAAACTTGGGTCGTGAAGAAAGTCTGCGACACCATCCTCGACGCCGTCGGCCATACACCGATGGTGCGCATCAACCGCATCACCAAAGGCGTGGTGAAGGGCACCGTCTACGCCAAGGTGGAAACCTTCAATCCGGGCAACTCGGCCAAGGATCGCATGGCGATCAAGATGATCGAGGACGCCGAGCGCGCCGGCAAGCTGAAACCGGGCGGCACGATCATCGAAGGCACCTCCGGCAACACCGGCATGGGCCTCGCCATGGCTGCGGTCATCAAGGGCTACAAGTGTATCTTCACGACGACCGACAAGCAGTCGAAGGAAAAGGTCGACGCGCTGAAGGCGTTCGGCGCGGAAGTGATCGTCTGTCCGACCAACGTCGAGCCGGAGGATCCGCGCTCGTACTACTCGGTGTCGTCGCGCCTCGAGCGTGACGTGCCGAACTCGTGGAAGGCGAACCAGTACGACAACCTGTCGAACTCGCAGGCGAACTACGAGCAGACCGGCCCGGAGATCTGGGACCAGACCGATGGCCGCATCACCCACCTCGTCTCCGGCGTCGGCACCGGCGGCACGATCTCCGGCGCGGGGCGGTTCCTGAAGGAGAAGAACCCGAAGATCAAGACGTGGGGGATCGACACCTACGGTTCGGTGTTCAAGAAGTACAAGGAGACCGGGATCTTCGACAAGCACGAGATCTATCCGTACATCACCGAAGGGATCGGTGAGGACTTCCTGCCCAAGAACGTCGACTTCGACGTCATCGACGCGTTCGAGAAGGTGACCGACAAGGACGCGGCGATGATGACGCGGCGGATCGCGCGCGAAGAGGGGATCTTCGCCGGCAACTCCGCCGGATCGGCGATGGCCGGCCTCCTCCAGCTGCGCGAGCATTTCACCGACGAGGATGTGATCGTCGTCGTCTTTCACGATCACGGCACGCGCTATCTCGGCAAGATGTTCAACGACGAGTGGATGCGCGAGAAGGGGTTCATCGAGAAGCACGGCATGAAGGCGCGCGATCTCGTCGCGATGAAGCTGTCGGGCGAGCTCTGCTCGCTGGAGTCGGAGGAGCCGGTCGAGCACGCGATCCGGCTGATGAGCGAGCACGATTTTTCGCAGCTCTCGGTGATGCGCGACAACCGCCTGGTCGGCTCGCTCAACGAGACGCATCTCTACAACGAGTTAGTGCGTAACCCCGACGTCAAGCGGCAGCCGGTCGACAGCATCATGCAGCCGGCGTTCCCGTTCGTCGACGTCTCGACCCCGGTGGACCTGCTGCAGACGATGATCACGCCGCAGAACCCGGCGGTGCTGGTGCGCGATTTCAAGACCGATAAGACGTTCATCATCACCAGGTCCGATCTCATACGGGTGCTGTGAAGATTTGAGGATTTCAGGATTTCAGGATCTTGGGATTTGAGGATGTGCGCTGATGGCTGACGACAAGCGGTTGCGTGCGCAGCTGGTGAAGCTGCTGGATTTCAAGGAAGCGCACGTCGATTTCGATCGGGCGGTGAAGGGGATTCCGGCGCGGCTGCGCGGGCAGCTGCCGCAGGGGACCGAGCATTCGCTCTGGCAGCTGGTCGAGCACCTGCGGATCGCGCAGAACGACATCCTCGAGTTCTGCCGGACCGCGAAGTACAAGGAGAAGAAGTGGCCGGACGACTACTGGCCAAAGACGCCCGGGCCGCGCCGCGCCGCCGACTGGAACGACGCGATTGCCGGCTACCGGCGCGATCGCAAGGCGCTGCAGCAGCTCGCCGCCAACCCCAGGCTCGATGTGCTCGCGGCGATTCCACATGGCACCGGCCAGACCTACCTGCGCGAGATCCTGCTCGTCGCCGACCACAACGCGTATCACATCGGCCAGATCGTCTCGCTCCGGCGCCGCCTCGGAATCTGGTCGTAGCGCACGCCTTCAGGCCTGCCGCCGCCTGAACGTCGCGGCGCAGCGGGTGACATCGGCCCGAATCTGGGCCCGGTTTTAGGGTAAGGTTCTCCGGCATGACGGCTGTCCTTGAACGCGGCGGTCGCGACGCGCGCAAAGCATTCTCAATCGTTGTGTGTGCGGCCTTCGCGGACTTTGCGTAGCGGATCCTCGACGTCACCATCGGCTGTCGTCTCCTCGCGGGTCGACGCCGGTGCCCGCATCGCGTCGTTCGGCACGGACGGCATCGTCGATCACCGCGCGAGGCAGGCCTGAACGCCTGCACGATGGCGATGGCGGCAACCGTAGCGCAGCCTCGGGGTTGCGCGAGGAGGCGGATATGCGACGAATCGTGATTGGTCTGGCTGGTGTGATCTGCGCGGCCGGCGCGCTGGCGGCGCAGGGCGATCCGCAGCCGACGTGCAAGATGTGTCCGGGCACGTATATCGCGAAGTCGGAAGTGGACGCGTACATCGCGAAGGCGGTCGCGGAGAACCTGCTCGATCAGCAGGCGCGCGACGTCGACGTCGGCAAGGCGCACATCGGCATCGGCGTCGTCCATCGCGGCAGGTTGCCGGCGCCGGCGCCGGAATCGGTCGCCGAGCACGACCTCGTCAGCGAGGTCTATCACATCATCGACGGCACGGCGACGCTCGTCACCAGCCCGGACGTCATCGGCATGAAGCGGCGGCCGGCCACCCTCGAAACCGTGCGGCTGTTCAACGGGCCCGGCAACAACGGTTCGTCGGTGCGCGGCGGCGTCGCGCACGAGCTGAAGGCGGGGGACGTCATCGTGATCCCGGCCGGCACCGGGCACTGGTTCACCAAGATCGACGATCACATCAACTACCTGATGATCCGCATCGATCCGGACAAGGTGACGCCGCTCAAGGACGAAGCGGCGTCGAACGCGTACCTGTCGAAGCCGCGGCAGCCGTAGGGAGCCCACACATGAAACGACAGTTCGTGATCGGTGCGTTGTTCCTCGCCGCGATCGCGGCGCTCACCGCCGGCTCGCGCGCGCTCGACCGCCGCGCCGCGGTCGAGGCCGCCGGCGCCGCGGTGCAGGCTCCGCGCTTCGAAGTCGATCCGCTGTGGCCGAAGCCGCTGCCGAACAAGTGGATTCTCGGCCAGACGATCGGTGTGTCGGTCGACGCGCAGGACCACGTGTGGATCATCCATCGCGCCGGCTCGCTCGAGCCTGGCGAAGTGCACGCGACGACGATGCCGGCGACCGCGCAGTGCTGCGCGCCGGCGCCTCCGGTGCTCGAATTCGACGCCGCGGGGAATCTGATCGGCCATTGGGGCGGGCCGGGCGACGGGTACGACTGGCCCGACTCGAACCACGGCATCACGGTCGACTACGAGGGCAACGTCTGGATCGGCGGCAACGGCCGCGGATCGCCGCCAGCGGGTCGAGGCCGCGGCCCATCCGCCCGCTCGGGGCAGCCGCCGGCTGCGGGACTCAATCGCGAGCAGGACGAGAGCCAGACGGCGGGCACCCAGTCCTTCAACGACAACATGGTCCTGAAGTTCACGCAGCAGGGCAAGTTCCTGATGCAGATTGGCAAGCCGAAGACCAGCAAGGGCAGCAACGACACCGAAAATCTGCGGCTGCCGGCCAAGACGTTTCTCGACAAGCAGACCAACGAGCTCTACGTCGCCGATGGCTACGGCAACCACCGCGTGATCGTGTTCGACGCGGTCACCGGCAAGTACAAACGCCACTGGGGCGCGTATGGCCACAAGCCGGACGATGTCGATCTGGGGCGGTACGATCCGAAGGCGCCGCCGGCGCAGCAGTTCCGTAACCCGGTGCACTGCGCGGATCTGTCGGTGGATCGGCTGCTCTACGTCTGCGATCGCGTCAACGATCGGCTGCAGGTCTTCCAGCCGGACGGCACCTTCGTCAAGGAGGCGTTCTTCAACAAAGAGACGCTCGGTTCGGGCTCCGCCTGGGACATCGCCTTCTCGAAAGATCCGCAGCAGAAGTACCTGTATCTCGCCGACGGCGAGGACGACAAGGTGCTGGTGATTCTGCGCGACACGCTCGAAGTGCTCACCAGCTTCGGCGAAGGCGGCCGTCAGCCGGGTGAGTTCTACGGCGTCCACAGCATCGCCACCGACTCGAAGGGGAACATCTACACGACCGAGACCTATCGCGGCCAGCGGGTGCAGAAGTTCACCTACAAGGGTCTCGCCCCGGTGACGAAGAAGGATCAGGGCGTCGTCTGGCCAGCGCGGAGGCCGTAGGGCAGCGGCCTCGCTTCGCGTGAGCGCGGCTCAGTGCTGGAGAACATGATGCGTCATCTCATTCTCGCGGCGCTGTCGGTATGCGCGTCGAGCGCAGCCGCACAGGGTCAAGCCCTCGACATCACCCTGAAGCAGGGAAGCCACGCCGAGGCGCAGACGCGCGAGCAACTGCAGCGATTGCTGAAGGCCTACGATGTCTCGCGATGGATCTTCACCACCTCCATCAGCATCGACGAGAAGTCCATCCCGCACAGCCATCCGGTGCTGACGTTGCATGCCCGGCATGTGCACGACGAAGAGCTTCTGTTGTCCACGTTTGTTCACGAGCAGTTGCATTGGTTTGTGGTGGCGCAGCAGCGCGTCGCAGACACCCAACAGGCGGTCAACGACCTGCAAGCGCTTTTTCCTGGGGCTCCCACGCGACCGCCGGAAGGATCGGACGGCGAATTCTCGACGTATCAACATCTCCTCGTGTGCTATCTGGAATATCGCGCCGATCAGGAACTATTGGGTGAGCTCAAGGCGCGCCAGGTGATGGAATTCTGGACAGGCGATCACTACACGTGGATCTACCAGACGGTCCTGCAGCATCCGCGCGAGATAGGGAACATCATCGCCAAATACAAGCTGATCCCATAACGCGATCGCGGCCTCGCTCGCGCCCCTCGGCGTCGCGTGACGGGTCACGACGCCGGTCGGGTCGCCGACTCGGCCCCTGGCGGCTCGCGGAACGGCTCCACGGGGATGCGCTCGTAGCGCACTTCGAGAATGAGCAGTGTCTCCGTGCCGCCGGGCGCGTGAAGCACGACGCGGTCGCCTGGTCCGGCCTTCATCAACGTGCGCGCAAGGGGCGATACCCAGCTGATATGGTTGCGCTCGAGATCGACTTCGTCGGTGCCGACGATGCTGACCACGCGCTCGGTTCCGGCGGCGTTGGCGTAGCGCACCGTCGCGCCGAAGAAGACGCGCGTCGCCGCCGGCCCCCGTCTCGGCGTTTCCGGATCCACCACTTGCGCGGCGTCGATCCGCTTCGTGAGAAAGCGGATCCGCCCATCGATCTGCCGCAGCCGCCGTTTGCCGTACTGGTAATCGGCGTTTTCGCTGCGATCGCCGTTCCCGGCGGCCCAGGCGACGACGGCCGTTACCGCCGGCCTCTCTTTGGTCAGCAGGAATCGATGCTCGCCTTTCAAGCGCTGCAGGCCGCCCGGCGTGATGTAGTTCTTGAGTGTGGCGGCCGGTGCGTCGGCGTCGGAATCCGGCTTGGGTGCCCTGGTCATGCGGCTCCACCGATTGAATCACGAGTCGGGTGCTTTGACGACGAGTGGTGGTTGGCCGGCGAGGCGCACGAGCGAGCCCGCGATCGCAATCACGACGCGCGATATCGCGCCGGCGATTGCACCCTGAAGGCCTGCACTACTTGAGCGCCGCTCCGCTGAAAGCGGTCGCGCTGCGTACGCGACCGCGGGCTCGGTCGGGCGCCGACTTCTGAGCGTGCCGCTTCACGGCGAAGCGGGAAGTGGGTTGCAGCGAGGAGTCGCGTCGCCTTCGGTCCGCGCGATCACTGGCGTGCGAATCATCCGTGGCTGTGTATCCGCGTGTACGGTTGTCGTTGACGATACGTCCTAAGCGACGCGGGATCGGCAGGGTTCGAGCGGAGGCCAACTTCCCGGCACGCGAGGCGGAGGCGCACGAGCGAGCGCGCGATCGCAGGGACCACACAACGCTTTTCGCGCCATCGATCGCAGACCTGAACGCCTGCACGACTGCAGCGCCGCGCGGCTGAGGCTGTCGCGCCATGCGATCGCGCCACATTGACGGCCTGAAGGCCTGCACTACTCAGCGCCGGCTGGCACGCGGCGGGGCGGTGCTCGACCGGATCGTCAGCGTGTGCGGCAAGGTGATCGACTCCGGCGCCTTGGCGTCGCTCGCCAGGATCGCCAGCAGCAGCCCCACCGTGCCCTCGCCGATCGCCCGCATCGGCTGCGCGACCGTCGTCAGCGGCGGATCGATGCAGCGCGCGAAGCGGATGTCGTCGAAGCCGACAATCGAGACGTCGAGCGGCACGCGCAGGCCGCGGCGCTTCGCGGTCTCGACCGCCCCCATCGCCATCTCGTCGTTGAAGCAGAAGATCGCGGTCGGCGGGGTGTTTCGCCCCAGCAGGCGCTCGGCGCCGACGGCACCCGATTCGATCGAAAAGTCGCCGCTCATGACGATGAAGTCGCGGGCGGCTTTCTGCTGTTTGGCGCGGGCAGTCGCGCCGCGCAGGCGATCGCGGCTGAGCGGGCTGACGAGTGGACCGGTGATCACGCCGATGTGCCGGTGCCCGAGGCGGTAAAGATAGTCCATCGCCTCGGCCGCCGCCTTGGCGTTGTCGATGTGGACGCTGGGGATGCCCAGCTTCGGCGTGAACTCGCAGCCGTTGACGACCGGCGCGCAGCGCGGCGCCATCGCGCGGACGAGCGCGGTCGCCTCCTTCGGCAGGCGGTGCCCGAGGACGATCAGGCCGTCGGCTTCCTTGCGCTTCAGCATCAGTGCGTAGCGCTCCTCGCGCTCCTCGTCGTGCTGGGTGTCGCCGAGCAGGACGGCGTAGCCGTCACGCTGCGCCGCATCTTCAATGCCTTGGAGGATGAGGGCGAAAAACGGATTGGAGATGTCGGGGACCGTCACGAGCAGCTTGCCGGTGCGCAGCGTTCGCAGGTTCTTGGCCGCGGAATTCGGCGCGTAATCGAGGAATTCAACCGCCTGGATCACTTTGCGGCGGGTCTCCGGCGCCACCCGATCGGGCTGGCTGAGGACGCGGGAGACGGTTGCCGTCGACACCCCCGCCCGCTTCGCGACCTGGTAAATATTGGACACGGCTCGCGTCCATCATACCGGCTGCGACATTTTTGTGACATTTCGCTTGCCCGTCCCCCCGCCTTCTGTTACCGTCTGCAACCGATTACATCGCCGCATGCAATCGGTTACGCGGTTCCGTCCCGTCCACGGGGAGAAGGAGAGGACATGTGCTCTGCTCGCACCGTCACCGCCGCCGTCGCGTTCTGCGTGATCCTTCAGACCGCGCTCTTCGCCCAGGTCACCACCGGCGACATCGTCGGCCGCGTCACCGATTCGAGCGGCGGCGTCCTGCCGGGGGCGACGGTGACGATCGAACACGTCAGCACCCATGACAGCCGCACCGTGCCCTCCAACAGCACCGGGGACTTCGTGTTCAACCTGCTGCCGATCGGCGCCTACACCGTCAAGGTCGAGATGCAGGGGTTCATCACGCAGACCGCGCGCGTCAACCTGTCGACCGGCGATCGCGCGCGCTTCGATGCGAAGCTGCAACTCGGACAGGTGGCCGAAAACGTGACGGTCACCGCGGAATCACCGCTGGTCCAGACCGACTCGGCGACGATCAGCGCGCTGGTCACTGAGAAGGCGGTTCAGGACCTGCCGGTCAGCGGCCGCAACGTGGTGCGGCTGGTGCAGCTCGTGCCCGGCGCCTTCGAAGGGCAGCAGAACTCGCTGGCCAGCGGCAACCGCCCCGACGACCGCCGCCAGACGTCGGCGGTATCGATCAACGGCTCGATGGACAACCAGAACAACCACCTGATCGACGGCATCGACAACAACGAGCGGGCGATCGGCACGGTTGGCGTCAAGCCGTCGATCGACGCGATCGCCGAAATCAAGGTGCAGACCAGCATGTACACCGCCGAGGTCGGCCGCACCGCCGGCGGCGTCGTCAACATCATCACGAAGTCGGGCAGCAACGACTACCATGGGTCGGCGTTCGAGTTCATTCGCAACGATCGGTTCGACGCACGGAATTTCTTCGCGACCGGCGTCGACAAGCCGAAGCTGACCCAGAACCAGTACGGCGGCAGCGTCGGCGGTCCGGTCGTGCGCAACAAGACCTTCTTCTTCGCTGATTACGAAGGGTTCAACGTCAACCAGGGCGTGACCGCGGTGGCGACGGTGCCGACCGCGAAAATGCGCGCCGGCGATTTTTCCGAGCTGTCCGTGGCGATCTTCGATCCGACCAAGACGCCGCGCACGGTATTTGCCGGCAACGTGATCCCATCCGGTCGCCTCGACCCGGCGGCGCTCAACGTGCTGGCGCTCTACCCGCTGCCGACCGGGCCCGGTCTGGCCAACAACTACACTGGCGTCCGGCAGCGGACGCAGGACAACTCGGCGACCGATGTCCGCGCCGACCAGATTGTGAACGGCAACAACCGCGTCTTCGCCCGCTACTCGTACAACAAAGTCAGCACGTTCACGCCGCCGGTGTTCCCGGCGGTGAACGGCATCGAGCCGGGCGGCGGCGGGTCGTTCCCCGGCAGCAACGATACCAGCGCGCACAATCTCGGCGTCAGCTACTCGCGTGTGGTCAACCCGACGCTGATCACCGAGCTGCGCGGCGGCTACCTGAACGTCAGCATCGCCTCCTACGGCCTCAACTACGGCAACAATGTCGCCCAGTCGCTCGGCATCCCCGGCGTCAATACCGCGGATCCGCTGACGTCGGGGCTCACGCCGATCACGCTCACCGGCTATGCCGGGGCCGGCGACGCGACGTTCCTGCCACTGATCCAGGTGGATCACACCTGGCAGGGCAGCGGCTCGGTGACCAAGATCGCCGGCGCCCACTCGATCAAGGGGGGCGGCGGGGTGATCAATCGGACGTTCACCGTCTCGCAGAGCAACCAGCCGCTCGGCGCGATGACGTTCAACACGACGTTGACCGACAACGGCGGCGGCGCCGGCGGCAACAGCATCGCCTCGTTCCTGCTCGGGTATCCGCAGCAGGAGTCGCGCATCGTGTCGTTGTTCTATCCGCACTACAACACCAAGGAGCCGTTCGTCTTCGTGCAGGACGACTGGCGCGCGACCTCGAATCTGACGCTGAACCTCGGTCTGCGCTACGACGTCTTCACGCCCTATACCGAGCAGGACAACCATCTCGTCAACGTCAACCTCGCGACGTCGACGATTCTCGTCGCCGGGCAGAACGGCGTATCGCGGACCGCCAACATCACGACCGATCGCTCGAACCTGGCGCCGCGCGCCGGTTTCTCGGCGACGCTGCCGCACCAGGTCGTGCTGCGCGGCGGCTACGGGATCTCGTACTTCCCGGGCAACTACATGTCGCAGTCCTTCCTCAAGAGCGCGCCGTTCACCAGTACCTTCGGTCCGGTGATCAGCACGGGCGCGTCGGGAGGCGTGCCCAACCTGCTCCTGAGCAACGGCCTGCCGGCGCCGGTCGCGACCGACATCACCGTGCCGACCGGCACCTTCCAGGCCGAGGCGCTCGACTTCAGGAACACCCGCACGCAGCAGTACAACCTGTTCGCGGAAAAGGAATTCGCCGGCAACGTGATCGGCGGCGGCTATCTTGGGTGGCGGCAGGATCACCTCGCGCAGTACCTCGGCAACGTCGACCTCGCGCCGGCGGCCCCGGGGGCGATCCAGCAACGCCGCGCCTTCGTCTCGACGCTGCCGAACGTCAGCGCGATTCCGTTGATCGCCAGCGACTACGAGGGCACCTACGACGCGATGCAGGTCGTCTTTCAGCGGCGGCAGCGCCGCGGCCTCACCGTCTCGGCCAACTACACGCTGGCGCACGCCCAGGTCACCAACGCGTCGCCGTGGGATGTGAGCATCGTCGAACGCTACGATTCGGACTTCGACGTCCGCCATCGCGCGGTCCTGTCCGCCAACTACGAGCTGCCGTCGCTCGGCACCGCGGATCCGGTGATGCGGGGCGTGCTCGGCGGCTGGCAGATCAACACCGTCGCCTACTGGCAGACCGGCACCGCCTTCACCATCGCCAACGGCACCGCGCGCAGCAACACCGGCGGCACCGATCGGCCGAATCAGGTCGGCGATCCGCAGCTCAGCAACCCGACGGTCGAGCAATGGTTCAACGTCGCGGCGTACGCCGCGCAGCCGATCAACACCGCCGGCAACACCGGCCGCAACACGCTGCACGGTCCGCCGCAACGGCGCGTCGACCTGTCGCTGTTCAAGAACGTGGCGCTCCACAACACGGCGCGGCTGCAGCTACGCGCGGAGGTGTTCAACGTCACCAATACGCCGAGCTTCGCAACGCCGAACGCGAACTTCGGGACCGCCGGCTTCGGCAGCATCACCAGCACCGGCAACGCGATCCCGCGGCAGATGCAGTTCGCGGCCAAGCTCCTGTTCTAGGCGCGGCGCTGAGGGGCGGCATCGACGTCGCGTATGCTTTACCAGCGAGGTGACCATGAGCGTCGACCGTGAACGCGAAGGCCTCAGAGGATATGCCGGCTTCGCGACCTTTGCGTTCCTGATCGCCCTGAGTGCCGCCGGTCCTCTGGCGCAGCGCCGCGATTATCCCACCCGTCCGCCCGCCGATCCCGCGGCGGTCGAGCGCGGCAAGGCCCTCTACGGGGTCAACTGCCAGTTCTGCCACGGCGCGGATACCCGCGGCGGCGACAGCGGCCCGAGCCTGTTGCGCTCCGGCATCGTGCTCGACGATCAGCACGGCGAGCTGATGGCGCCGGTCGTCCGCGGCGGGCGTCCGGGGATGCCGAAGTTCGCGCTCACCGACGATCAGATCGCCGACGTCGCCGCCTTCGTCCACACCTTCCGCGCCGCCGGCTATGACGAGTCGCGCCTCAAACCGCCGAGCATTGTGGTCGGCGACGCGACCGCGGGCGAGAGGTTCTTCACCGCAAAGTGCGCCGCGTGCCACTCGGCGACGGGCGACCTGCGCGGTCTCGCGACGAAGATCGCGGATCCGCGGCTGTTGCAGCAGACGTGGCTGCTGCCCGGCAGCGGCGCCGGCCGCGGCGGGCCGCCGCCCGTGCAGGTCAAGCCGGCGACCGTTACCGTCACGCTCCCGTCCGGCGACAAAATCGAAGGCCGCCTCGATCGCGTCGACGACTTCCTCGTCGCGCTGACGATGGCCGACGGGACGCGGCGGTCGGTGGCGACCAGCGGCGACTCGCCGAAAGTGGAGATTCACGATCCGCTGCAGCCGCACAAGGATCTGCTGCGCACCTATACCGACGCGGACATCCACAACGTGACCGCCTACCTGGTGACCCTGAAATGATCAACAGCCGAGATGTCCGCAGCGCAGCCCTTCAGGGCTGCCCGCCGGCCGCCCGCAGGAGTGACGCCCTGCGCTACCTGCTGTCGATGATCGTCGTGTGCTGTGCATCGCTGGTGCTCGCCGCCCAGAGCGGCGGCGGGCTCGATCCCGCGTCGCTGCTGAAGCCGCTCGCCGATTCGTGGCCGAGCTATTCGGGCGACTACACTGGCCGCCGCTACAGCGCGCTGACGCAGGTCAATCAGGCGAACGTGAAGAACCTGACCCTCGCGTTTGCCGCCCGGGTGACCGGCGGCCCCGGCAGCGGCGCCGTCAACCCGAACGGACCGCAGACGTTCGTCGGCGGCGAGGGGGACGGCAGCGTCACCGTCGCCGGCGCGACGCAGATCAAGGGCGCGGTGCTGTCGGTCGACGGCGTCCTGTACGTGACCGCGCCCGACAACGTCTGGGCGCTCGACGCCCACGACGGCAAGGAAATCTGGCACTACTTCTGGAAGACGAAGGGCGGCACTCACATCGGCAACCGCGGCGTCGCGATGTGGCGCAACTATCTCTACTTCGTCACGCCCGACGATTACTTCGTGTCGCTCGACGCGCGCACCGGCCAGGAGCGCTGGCACAAGGAAGCGGCGCCCTTCAGCCAGCAGTACTTCATGACCTCGGCGCCGATGACCGTCGGCGACCACATCATCGTCGGTACCGGCAACGATCTCGATTCGCCGGGCTATCTGATGTCGTTCGATCCGGAAACCGGCGCGCAGCAGTGGCGCTTCTACACCGTGCCGATGAACCCCGGCGATCCGGGGCTCGACACCTGGAAGAGCCTCGACGCGGCGCGGCACGGCGGCGGCCATCCGTGGCTGCCGGGCGTGTACGATCCGGAATCCCATCTCTACATCTTCGGCACCGGCAACCCGACACCGGCGTACATGTCGACGCCGCGCGGCGAGGGCATGGACAACCTCTTCACCTGCGCGATTGTCGCGGTCAACGTCGACAGCGGCAAGATGGAGTGGTACTACCAGACGTCGCCGCACGACACGCACGACTGGGACTCGGCGCAGACCCCGGTGCTGGTCGACGGCGACTTCCGCGGCAGCGGCCCGCGCAAGATGGTGCTGACGGCGAGCCGCAACGGCTACTACTTCACGCTCGATCGCCGGACCGGCGAGCACATGGTGACGAGCACCTTCTCCGACACGGTGAACTGGGCGAAGCCGGGGCTGAACGCGAAGGGGCAGCCGGTGCGGGATCCGTCGAAGGACAATCACATCGCCGGCGCGCTGGTGTCGGCGGCGAACGGCGGCTCGACCAACTGGCCGCCGCCGGCCTACAGCCCGGACACCAGCCTGCTCTACGTGCCGACGTCGGAAACGTACGCGATGTACTACCTGACGGAAACCGATCCGCGCGGCGCGATGGGGCTGGGCGGGAAGGACGAGGTCAGCGTCGGCACCATGGGCAGCTATATCAGCGCCATCGACTACAAGACCGGCAAGACCGTCTGGAAGCACAAGTTCCGCACCGCCGGCAATCCGCGCGGCGCGCCGGGGCTGCTGACCACCGCCGGCAGGCTGCTGTTCGGCGGCGACGTGTCGGGCAACGTCATCGCCTTCGATCCGGCGAACGGCAACCCGCTGTGGCACTCGCAGATCGGGCAGGTCACGAACGCGCCCGAGACCTACATGGTCGACGGCCGCCAGCACGTGCTGGTCGCCGCCGGCGATACGCTCTACTCGTTCACGCTCTATCGGTAGCGTCAGGGCTTCAGCCGAGCAGGGGAGGCAGAGATGCTCACACGACGTGAATTCGGAACGATGGCGATTGCCGGTCTGGCGTTCCCGCGCATCGCGAGCGCCTTCGACTCGATCGTCAACGGCGTGCACATCGGCGTCCAGACCTACAGCTACCGCGATCTGGCGCGGCCGGCCGGTGCCGCCGACTCCGTGGACGTCGTCATCGACGCGATGAAGACGAGCGGGCTCACCGAGTGCGAGCTGTTTTCGCCGCAGCTCGAACCGCAGTTCGGGTCGGGGGCGCGCGGTGCGCGCGGCGCGCCGCCGTCGGCCGACGCGATCAAGGCGCGCGAGGACCTCCGCAGGTGGCGGCTGGAGACCCCGCTCGATCACTTCAGGAACGCGCGCCGGAAGTTCGACGCGGCGGGCATCACGATTACCGCCTACTGCTACAACATGAACGCGAGCTTCACCGACGCGGAGCTCGAACGCGGATTCGAGATGACCAAGGCGCTCGGCGCACCGGTGATGACGACCTCGACGCAGATGGAGGTCGCGAAGCGCCTGGCACCGCTCGCCGACAAGCACACGCTCGTCGTCGGTCTGCACGGCCACTCGAACGTCAGCGATCCGAACGAGTTCGCGACGCCGGAGAGCTTCGCCGCGGCGATGACGATGTCGAAATACCTGAAGGTGAACCTCGACGTCGGCCATTTCGTGTCCGCGGACTACGATCCGGTCGCCTACATCCGCGAGCACCACGCCGACATCACCAACCTGCACCTGAAGGATCGCAAGAAGCACCAGGGGGACAACACACCGTGGGGCCAGGGCGATACGCCGATCAAGGAAGTGCTGCAGCTGCTCAAGCAGGAGCGCTGGGCGATCCCGGTCGACATCGAATACGAATACCGCGGCACCGGCACCTCGCCTGAAGAAGTGAAGAAGTGCTACGAGTACGCGAAGCAGGCGCTGGCGTGAAGCGTCTCGGCATGGGGCTCGTCGGCCCGGGCTTCGTCGGCGCCCACCACATCGACGCCGTCCGCCGGCTCGGGTTCGTCGACGTCGTCGCGATCGCCGCCAGCAGCGATGCGTCCGCGCGCCGCAAGGCCGACGCGCTGGGAGTGCCGAGGGCGTACGGCAGCTTCGAGGCGCTCATCGCCGATCCGGATGTTCACGTCGTGCACAATACGACGCCCAACTATCTCCACGTCCCGGTGATCCTCGCGGCGCTGGGGCGCGGCAAACACGTGATCTCCGACAAGCCGCTGGCGATCACCGCCGCCGACGCGCGCATGCTGCTCGACGCCGCCACCAGAGCCGGCGTCGTCCACGCCGTGACCTTCAACTACCGGGGCAACCCGCTGGTGCAGCAGGCGCGCGAGATGATTGCGGCCGGCGAGCTCGGACCTGTCCACTTCGTCCACGGCGCGTATCTTCAGGACTGGCTGCTCGAGGCGACCGATTTCTCCTGGCGGCTCGAGCCGGACAAGGGCGGCGAGAGCTCCGCGGTCGGCGACATCGGATCGCACTGGTGCGACCTGGCGCAGCACGTCACCGGACAACGCATCGTCGAGGTCCTCGCCGATCTGACGACCGTGGTCGAGACGCGGCTGAAGCCGTCGGCGGCGTCGGTGGACGCCTTCGCGCGGAGCGGCGATGCGGCGCGCGAGCCCGTCCAGGTGCGCAGCGAAGATCTCGCGACGATCCTGCTGCGCTTCGACGGCGGCGCGAAAGGGACCGTCTCAATCGGGCAGGTCTGCGCCGGCCACAAGAACGGGTTGTGGTTCGAGGCCAACGGACGCCGGGCGTCTCTCCGCTGGGAGCAGGAAAAGCAGAATGAGCTGTGGATTGGCCGGCGCGACGCCGCGAACAGCGTGCTCGCGAAGGATCCGTCGCTGCTGGCACCGGGGGCGAGGCGCTACGCGCATCTGCCCGGCGGCCATCAGGAAGGCTGGGCCGACGCGTTCTGCAACGTGATGCGCGACATCTACGGCGTCATCGCCGCCGGCCACGGGCCGGGCGGTGCGCATCCGCCGGCGTTCGCCACCTTCGAAGACGGGTATCATTCCGCGTGCATCGTCGACGCCATTCTCGACAGCCACAGGCGCGGCGCCGTCTGGACGCGCGTCGGCGAGGCGGTGACGGCATGAACGGCCGCGTCCGCATCGGCGCCGCATCCGTCGCCTTCAAGGGAAACCGATGAAGCTAGGTGTGTTCACGCCGGTGTTCGGGACCATGACACTCGACGAAGTCCTGGTCAAGGTGCGCGCGCTGCCGCATGTGCAGGCCCTCGAAATCGGCACCGGCGGCTGGCCGGGGCGCGATCATCTCGACATCGATGCGCTCCTCGACAAGAAGCCCTGCGCCGACGCGTATCGCAAGAAGATCGAAGACGCCGGCCTGACGATCAGCGCGCTGTCGTGCCACGCGAACCCGCTCCACCCCGATGCCGCGGTTGCCAAGGCCGCCGACGATCTGTTTCGCAAGACCGTCCGGCTCGCCGATCAGCTCGACGTCCGGGTCGTCGTCACGTTCTCGGGCTGTCCCGGCGACTCCGACACCGCGATGCACCCGAACTGGATCACCACGCCGTGGCCGCCGGAGTTTCTCGACATCCTCGAGTGGCAGTGGGAGAAGAAGGCGATCCCGTACTGGAGCCGCACCGCGCAGTTCGCCGCCGACCACGGCGTCAAGGTCGCGCTCGAAGCGCATCCCGGCTTCATCGTCTACAACGTCGACAGCGCGCTGCGGCTGCGCGCCGCCGCGGGTCCGAATCTGGGCGTCAACTTCGATCCGAGCCATTTCTTCTGGCAGGGGGTCGACGTGCCGGCCGCGATCCGCGCGCTCGGGCCGTCGATCTTTCACGTCCACGCCAAGGACGTCGCGATCGATCCGCACAACGTCGCGGTCAACGGCGTGATCGACACCAAGACCTACCGCCGCATGGCGGAGCGGTCGTGGCTCTTCCGCAGCGTCGGCTGGGGGCACGACGAGCTCGAATGGAAGCGCATCGTCAGCGCGCTGCGGCTCGCCGGCTACGACTACGTGATGAGCATCGAGCACGAGGACGCGCTCGCCTCGGTCGACGAAGGGCTCCGCGCCGCGGTCGATTGCCTGTCCCGCGTGATGCTGACCGAGCCGCCGGTGCAAGCGTGGTGGACTTAGGAATTAAGAATTAAGAATTAAGAACTAAGAATTAAGAATTAGGCATTCATGACACCGAGCGTGCGCGTGAAGCTGTCGGCGATGATGTTCCTGCAGTACTTCGTCTGGGGCGCGTGGTACGTGACGATGGGGACGTGGCTCGGGGAGACGCTGCACTTCTCGGGCGAGCAGATCGGCCTCGCCGCTGGGACGACCGCGCTGGCGGCGATGATCTCGCCGTTCTTCGTCGGCATGATCGCCGACCGCTTCATGGCGACCGAGCGGATCCTCGCGGCGCTGCACGTGCTCGGCGGCGTCGTGCTGTTCTTCGCCGCGGCGCAGACGACGTTCGGCGGCTTCTATGGCGTACTGCTGGTCTACACCCTCTGCTACATGCCGACGCTGGCGCTGAGCAACTCGCTGTCGTTCCGGCAGATGGCCAATCCGGGCGTCGAGTTTCCGCCGATCCGCGTGCTCGGCACGATCGGGTGGATCGCGGCGGGGCTGTGCATCGGCACGCTCGGACTGGAAGCGACCGCGTCGCCGCTGCGGATCGCCGGGGGCGCCTCGATCCTGCTCGGCCTGTTCTGCCTCGTCCTGCCGCACACGCCGCCGCTCGAAACGACGTCCGCCAAGCGGGCGAGCTGGGGCGACATCCTCGGCCTCGACGCGCTCAAACTGATGCGCGAGCGGTCGTTCGCGATGTTCATCCTCGGCTCGTTCCTGATCTGCATCCCGCTGCAGTTCTACTACGCGTTCGCCAACATGTTCCTCAACGAGATCCACGTGACCAACGCCGCCGGCAAGATGACGCTCGGACAGATGTCCGAGCTGTTCTTCATGCTGGTGATGCCGTGGTGCTTCCGTCGCCTCGGCGTCAAATGGATGCTGCTGGTCGGGATGCTGGCGTGGGCGATGCGCTATGCGATGTTCGCCTACGGCAACAACGCCGACCTGGTCTGGATGCTGTATGCCGGCATCGTGCTGCACGGCATCTGCTACGACTTCTTCTTCGTGACCGGGCAGATTTACGTCGACACCAAGGCCCCCGGGGATCTGCGCGCGGCGGCGCAGGGATTCATCGCCTTCGTCACGCTCGGCGTCGGCATGTTCATCGGATCGTGGGCCTCCGGCCGGGTGGTCGACGCCTACGTCGCCGGATCGGGGCACGACTGGCACCGCATCTGGCTGGTGCCGGCGGCCGGCGCGGCGTTCGTGCTGGTGCTGTTCGCGCTGTTCTTTCGCGCGTCTGAGGCCGCTCAGGAGCCGGCGGGCGTCAGCTGAGTCGTTCGCCCACTCTCACAACTGTTCGATCCCGTGCACGCGGCTGATGTCGACCGACACGCGCGATCGCACGTCGGTCTGCAGGTACATCGACTGGAACCGCGCGTTCCAGACGATTTCCTGCGCCTGGTACGAGGACCGCGCGTGGACGGTCTGCTCGAGCGCTTCGTCAATCCCCGACAGCAGCACCAGGATCTCGGCCTCGGTGCGCTCGAGATCGTCGGCCGCCAGGCTGGCCAACGGGCTCGCCGCGTCGATCGGGTGAACGAGCGTCCACGAGAGCGGAAAGAAGGTCACCTTGTTGCGCTCGAGGGGGAGCGGCGTATAGCGGCGGACGGCGCCGCCGCGGTCGTCCGGCTCGAGCGCGCTGAACAGCACCTGCGCGTTCAGCTCGATGATCTCGTTGCGCCGCCGGTTGGCGATGCGGAACATCAGGGCTCGGCCATCGCGATACGGGGCGACGACGGCGTGGCGGCTGAAGAGCAGGGCGGCGGTGGGCCGCGTGAACCGCGCGAACAGCAGGCCGGTTGCCAGCGCCTGGTACATCAGGCCGACCAGCGCCTCGATCGTGACGACGATGTTCGCGGCGGTCCCGTTCGGTGCGAGCTGTCCGTAGCCGATCGTGGCGAAGGTCTGGATGCTGAAAAAGAACGCTTGCGCGAAACGTCCGCCCATCATCGCGGCGCCGGAACCGAACAGGGCGTCCGGTCCGCACGCCAGATAGGCGGCCGCGAACACCAGGTTCAATCCGAGATAGATCGCGCTCACCGCCACCAGGAATCCTGTCCACGAGGCGGTCAGGAGCAGGTGATAGGGTGCGAAGCTGTCGAGGAATCCGAGCCCGGTGCGGCTGACGTTGAACGAGCCGTCCCGATTGAGCAGACGCTGGCGGCTGTCGCGGCTGACGACCGAGCCGAAGCCGAGGTCGCGATCCCTGGCCTGATCTTCCGCGGACGGGCGAGCGGCGAGGGGACTCGGTTCGAAGGTGGGCGGCGCCACGGCAGTCCGGATGATACCGCGATCAACTTATCAGCTGAACTGCGGAAAAGATCAGGACCCGCCGGTGATCCGCCGCGAGTCTCGCCGTTACAGCGAGGACCATCCGGCGCGCGGCTCGCGCGCCAGATATTCGTTCGCCGCCGGCACGTTGGTGATCCGCATGTTCGCCGCGTCGTATTCGATCTTGCGCCCCGCTTTCAGCGCGACGACGCCGAGGAGCATGACCTCGGTGAGCCTGGCGGCGTACTCGAACGGGCACGAGGCCGCCGTCTTGCCTTTCGCGGCGTCGACCCAGTTCATCTCGTGATTCTCTTCCGGAATGCGCGGCAGCTTGCGCGCCGGCGTGCCGAATGACGCGTGCAGCGAGTCGGGGAGCAGCCGCGGGTTGCGCCCGTAGGTGTCGTGCAGCAGCTTGCCCTTGCTGCCCACGAGCAGGGCGCCGCCGGTCGCGCTCAGTTCCTGACCCTCGCCGAGCTCCACCGGCTTGGGCGGCTTGAGGCCGCCGTCGTACCACGTCATCTTCACCGCGGGCTTGCCGTCGTGCGCGGGGAAGTCGTACACCGTCATCGTCGCGTTCGGGAAGCAGGCGCCGTTGAACGGCGTCGCCAGCGTTTCGATTGTCGTCGGGTAGCCGAGATCGAGCGCCCACATGGAGTGGTCCATCAGGTGCGCGCCCATGTCGCCGATCGCGCCGCAGCCCCAGTCGGTCCAGCCGCGCCAGTTGAACGGGTGATAGACCGGGTGATACTCGACGTACGGCGCGACGCCGAGGAACAGATCCCACGCCAGCCCTTCCGGCTTCGGATAGCTGCCGGCCATCGCCGTCGCGAGCCGCGCGTCGATCCCCGGGCCGTTCCAGCGGAGGCCGGCCGGCGGCACCGCGCGCGACTCCGGCCGCGGAATGCCCTGCGGCCAGTAGCCGAGCGGACGATTGGTCCAGACGTGGACTTCGCGCACCTCGCCGATTGCGCCGGCCCACACGTACTCGACCGCTTTGCGGGCATCGTCCCAGGAGTGACCCTGGTTGCCCATCTGGGTGGCGACCTTCGTGCTCTTCGCTTTCTTCGCGAGCTGACGCGCTTCCGCCACCGACCAGGTCAGCGGCTTCTGGACGTAGACGTGCTTGCCGAGATCCATCGCGGCGAGCGCGATCGTCGCGTGCATGTGATCCGGTGTCGCAATGATGACCGCGTCGATGTCCTTCTGCTTCTCGAGCATCTGGCGGTAGTCCTGATAGCGGACCGCGCGCGGCAGGTGTTCATCGCGCAGCCGCTTCATCCGCGCGATGTTGATCGGCATCCGCTCGCGCTCGGTCGGGGTGAGCGGCGCCTCGGCACGGCCCTGCGCGTCGAGGCGCGGCGTCTTCCGATCGAGCCGCTCCTGCTGACTGATCATGTCGGTGTCGAGCGCCGCGAACGCCTTGCCGGCGTAATCCCAATCGACGTCGCAGAGTGCGACGACGTTCTCGCTCGCGAGGTTGATCAGGTTGGCGCGCCCCTGACCGCCGACGCCGACCGCGGCGACGTTGAGCAGGTCGCTCGGGGCGGTGACGCCGCGGCCGAGCACGTGGCGCGGGACGATCGTCAACCCGGCGCCGGCGACGGCGAGATCGGTCAGGAATCGGCGGCGCGTGCGTGTGGTCATGGTGGTCCTTATTTCAATTCATGGACTCTGATGTGGCGGAAGGCGAGCGTGCCCTCGTGATCGCCTTGCAGGCCGATGTGGCCGACCTTGGCCCGGCCGAACTTCGGCCACGCCTTGAACTTGGTCGCCGCCACTTTGGCTTCCCAGTCGGCGCTCCACAATTCGTACTCGACGACTTTGACGCCGTTGAGCCAATGCTCGACGTGCGGACCCTTGGCGACGATGCGCGCGCTGTTCCAGTCGCCGACCGGCTTCAAGTGCCCTGGCGGCGATGGGTAGAGGCCGTATGCCGCGGCGGCGCAGGTCAGACGCGTCTTGTTGTCCGCCGCTTCGGCGTCGTCGAGGAGCTGGTATTCGGGGCCGGTGGTGTAAATGCGATCGTCATTGGGCTTGCCCGTGAAGTCCGGGTCCTCGATGCCGCGATAGAAAATCCCGCTGTTGCCGGCGCGGCCGATGCGCCACTCGAGCTCGAGCTCGAAATCGGCGAACTCGTCTTTGGTGATCAGATCGCCGGCGTGGCCGTCCTTGGTGAGCGTCCCGTCGGCAATGCGCCAGCCGTCCGGCACCGTCGCGCTCTTGTAGCCGCGCCAGGCGTCGAGGGACTTGCCGTCGAATAGGGTCCGCCATGGCGCCGTCGTCATTGCGGCTTGCGGATTTGGGATTGCGGATTGAACGGCGGATTGGCGATCGAGGATTAGGGCGGCGACGAAGAGTGCGCCCGCCGCGAACCGCGTCGGAGTCGTCATGGGTGCAGATTATGCGCTTTTTGGCCGGTTTCGCACCGCTCTTTTTGCCGCCTTTCGAGGCGGCCTTTTCTGAAACTGGCTCGTTTGCTTCATTCTTCGGCTGGCCTACGCCTTGCCCTGACGTCGACCATGACTCCAGACGATTATCGCTCGTCATGTCGCGCAAAATCACAGGCCGACTTCGTCTCGAAGACCGGAACAGTTGAGGAAGAGGCGATCCGGACTACGGCGCGTCGCAATAGCCGCGAGGTAACAGACCGCGACCAGGATGAGCAGAAAGCGGTAACCGGCGAGTAGCGACAAGTACTCTCCGACGCCGCCGACCATCGCGCCGAGCAGATTGGCGCCGAAATCTTCCGCCGTGGAGGTGGACTCCTTGAAGCTCGAGCTGAAGAGCAGGCCGGCGCAGAACACGGGGCTGAACACCAGCGCGCCGTAGAAGAGCGACTCGGCGATCCGGCTGTCGAACGTGACGCGGCCGACCGGGACCAGGTAGTTGATCGCAATCAGTGCGAGGAGTGCGGCGGCGATCGGTCCACGCCGCCGGATCTCGACGCGGCTCGCGACGAGCGCGCTCGCGAGCGCCATCACCAGCACCGACGCGATCGCCAGCGACGCCGATGACCACGTCGATCCCCACAACAGCGCGAACTGCACGATCGACTTGGTCTCGAGCAGCATGAAGCCGGCGCCGAGAAAGAAGAAGTGCCACGACCACCGGCTGGTCGGAGTAACCGGGGCCAGACCCGCAGTTCGGATCCGACCCTGTCCGTCACTGCGGGCGAACCAGACGGCGAGCATCGACACCACGAGCACCAGGGCGAGCGCGGCAAGATAATGGCGCGGCAGCTCCGGCGCGCGCATGTAGAGGAACGGCCAGTCGTCGGTCGCGAGCACGACGCTGGCGTCGCGCGCGAGGAGATGCGCCGGGCTCGGCGCATGCGACTGGCCGTAGGCGGTAACGTCAGCCGGCAGCGGCGGCGGCGCGCTCAGTTCGGCGAGCCGCGGACCGGCCAGCATCACCGCGAGATAGGCGCGATCCTGGTGCACATGACCGACCGGATCGCGGCCGAACGCCGCCGCCGACGTGTTCGCCAGCCGATCGACCAGCCACTTCTCGCGGAAGTAGTTGTACAGCACCATCACGCCGCGCGGCGACAGCCGCTCGCGGACCGCGTCGAACGACTCCTTCGTGAACATGTAGCTCTCCAGCCGGACGCCGGAAAAGCTGGACTGCACCGTCAGCGAGTCGATCAACGCGAACACCACGAGGTCGTAGCGCGTCTTCGTCGTCCGCAAGAAATGCCGCGCATCGTCGCACACCACGGTGACGCGCGGATCGCTGTACGGCTGGTCGGGATGCCGCTCGGCGCCGAGCCGCAGGATCACGGGATCGATGTCGACCGCGGTGACGTGCTTCGCGCCGTGCCGCAGTGCGGCGGCGACGTCGGTGCCGGTGCCGGCGCCGAGGATCAGCACCTCGCCGAACGTGTCGCCGAACACGGCGTACGGCCACTGATAGAAATATTCCTTGTGCGCGACCGGCGCCATCGACTGATGAAAGATGTGGTTCACCTCGACGACGGTGTCGGCGTTGTCCTGGAAGACGGTGATGCGGTAATACGGCGACCACAGGCTGCCGGCTTCCATGCGGTGCACGATCGCGAGGGAGCCGACGAGCAGCACGACATTGACGGCGGCAATCCAGCGGCGATCCTGGACGACGAACGGCAGCGCCGCGGCGGCGGCGACGCCGAACCAGAGGCTCGGCGGCAGCTCGAGCCACGACACCAGCGCGAACGCGGCGACGCCGGTGAGGCTGCCGAGCAGGTTGATGACATAGGCGCGCAGCGGCGGCCGTCCCGAGAGGTCGCGCCCCATGCGCTGCGCGACGGTGACGAACAGCACCGCGACCGACACGAACAGCAGCGGCAGCAGCAGCGTGCTCTCGACCGGCACGACGGGCGCCGTCGTGCCGCTGCTGAAATAGATCGTCGACGTGCTCGGCAGCGCGAGTTCGAGCCGCAGCCGATCGACCGCCGCGATCACGGCGAACTGAATCACCGGAAACCAGACGAACAGGTTGCGCCGGCGCGTCGCCAGCAGGCAGCCGACGCCGATGCCGAGAAAGCTCGCGAGGAGAATGAAGTTCGAGAAGTAGGCCAGCAGCCGGATATAGGCCGGCATCCAGCGGATGAGGGCGGTCTCGAGGAAGAGGACGAGGAACGAGGAGAGGAACAGGGCCATCAGCCTGACATTATGGCGAATGGCTGAGGGCTAATGGTATGGCCGACGGCTCATAGCCATCAGCCATGAGCCATCAGCCATGACGAGCGTCAACGCTACCAGCGCGGTTCGCGGTTTCCGCGGCCCGCGCCGCCGCGATCGCCGCCGTAGCCGCCGCCGCCGCCGAATCCGCCCGAGCGCTCCGGTTTCGGACGCGCTTCGTTGACGGTCAAGCCGCGGCCGCCCAACTGATAGTCGTTCAGCTCGGTGATCGCCTTCTGCGCCTCGTCATCCGTGCTCATTTCCACGAACGCAAAGCCGCGCGCGCGCCCGGTGGCCATGTCGCGCATCACCTTCACCGTTTCGACGGTGCCGGCGCGGGCGAACAGATCCTGAAGATCGTTCTCCCCGGTTTCGTACGGAAGGTTTCCCACGTAAAGTCTGCGACCCATCTCTACTCACTCCTCTGTCGCGCATGCGACCACTGGTCGAAGTGTTGGTCTCGTCGCTAGGCGGGATTTCAGGAGGAGCGAGCTACGGACTCGTTACGCTCGAAAGGCAGCACAGACTGGCAAGACGTTCACTGACCCTGCCAGTCTAGCACACTCGCCAATCTGGCGCGTTCGAGCGGCCGTTCCTTCCTATTCCCTGATCTTGCGCATCGTCACCGCAAACGCGTCGCGTCCCGTCGACGGGTCGTAGACGATCACGGGCATCGGGCGTCCGCGGATGGTGTCCGGATTGGCCCGGGCATATCCCATCAGTGTGACAGCGAGCTCGGTCTTCAGCGTCGGCTCGCCGTCGGCACGCGACAGCGTCGTCAACATGTCATCGAAGCTGAGCGGCCAGGCGCGGCCGCGCAGCAGCGCGTCGACCACCGTCCCCTTGAGCACGTTGTGCGAGAAGTTGAAGAAGAACGACAGCGGCGAGTAGTGATCCGGCGCCGGCTTGTAGCGCTGAAAGGCGGCGGCGAGCGGCTCACGATGCTGCAGGAACAGGGCGCGAAACGCGCCGCGGTCCGCTTCGCTGCCCGACAGGGATGACGGCGGCTCGCCGACGAACGCGCGCGCGTCGGCCGAGAGGCCGTTCAGGATGCCCTCGACGATCGGCGCCTGGTCGTCCTCGTCCGCCCCCGCCGCGTCGAGCCGGGCGTACTCCTGCATCACCGTCATCAGCGCGAAACAGAGCCACGGATAGTCGGCGACGTTGTCGTCGCGCATGACCACGGTGTCGCGGCCGTAGGTCGCTTCGAAGCCGAAGCGGAGATGGCTGCCCATGCTGACCGTGTGCGCGAGCGCAATCCGGACGCGATGGGCGTCGTTGAGCGTCCGCACGCGCGCCAGCAGCGTGGCGTAGCCGCGCTCGACGATCTCGAAATGCGATGTCGCAATCAGGATCAGCGTTTCGGCATCGTCGACGAAGCGCTGGCCGCTGCCGTCGGGCCCCTGCAGCATCACCAGGAGCGCGGCGAGACGATCGAGGTTGGCGTCGGCGTCGCCCTCGTCCCAGATCCGCAGGGCGAACAAGGCGAGCAGGTGCAGAAAGTAGTAGTCGAGCAGGATGGCGAGGGCGGCGGCGTCGAGCGGATCGGCGCCGCGCCGCGCGATCACATAGTCGAGGACGTCGATCGGAATGATGTCGTCGTTGACGTGGTCGGCCTTGCCGTCCCAGTCGTGCAGGACGTGAAAGCCGTCCTGGCGCGTGCGGCGATCGTACTTGCCGACGATATCGGCGAGCTCGATCCGATCGGCGCCGGTCTTCCACGCGTGCGCCCGCATCGCGGCGCGCAGCCGCCGCAGCGCCTGAGTGAAGTCGTTCGACGCCGAGACGCCGGCGAGGATGTCGCCGCGGGCACGGCCGGCGAGCGCCCGTTCGAGCAGCCCGCACGCGTCGGCGAAGGAGACGGCCGCCATCCGATCGCCGCCGCTACGCGGTGGTCGGCGTCGTGCAGAACTTCTCGAACGCCGCGGTCAGCTCGGACGCGATCGACAGCGCGTCGCGGTTTTCAATCTGGCTGCGCTCGAGCATGTAGACGACCTGGCCGTCGCGCAGCAGCGCGATCGCGGGGGACGAGGGACGGTAGCCGGCGAAAATCTGGCGGGCGCGCTCGGTCGCGTCGATGTCGGCGCCGGCGAACACCGTCGCACTCACGTTCGGTTTGACGCCGTTGCGCAGCGCGAGCGCGATCCCGGGGCGCGCCTTGCCGGCGGCGCAGCCGCAGACCGAGTTGACCACGATCATCAGCGTGCCGGCGGTGCCGGTGACGGCAGCGTCGACGTCGGCCGCCGTGCGCAGCTCGCGGATCCCGAGGTCGGTCAATTCCTGGCGCATCGGCGCCACAAAGAACTCTGGATAAGGCATACCGGCATTGTACGTTGAGACCGATAGTCCCGGGGATTACCCGAGAGGAGCCCGCATGCAGTCGTCCGTTCTGGTCCCGGTTCTGCTGATCGCGATCGCCGCGCCGGTCGCGGCGCAGAGCGAGGCCGAGCTCAAGTCCGCCCTCGAAGGCCGTCGCGTCACGCTGCGCATGGACATGCCCGGTGACGCCGACGGCGTCGACGTCCACGCCGACGCCAGGCGCGCCATCGACTTCATCAAGTACAAGGACGCGCTCAAACGGTACGGCACCGCGATCCACAACGGCGAGAGCGCGGTCGTGACGCTGATCAAGGTGAAGAAGGATCTGATCGAGTTTCAGCTCGGTGGCGGCGGGTTCGGCACCTTCGGCGACGATACCAGCACCTCGGCGAATCTGCCGCTGGTCGAGAAAGGCTCACGCGAGCGCGAGCTCGAGAAACGGATCAAGGACGAAGACGATCGCGATCGGCGGCGACGGCTGGAGCGCGAGCTCGAGGATCTGCGCGAGCGCCGGGAGCGTGAGAACCGCCGCATCGCTGTAGAGCGGGTGCGGATTGAAGAGCAGAAGCGCGACCGAATTGCCGAGCACCGGCTGCACGGGGGTTCGCGCTTCAACCTCAAGTACGACGATCGTGTGCCCAGCGGCATACGTCCGGAAGAGGTCATGGCCGCGCTGGCGGAGTACGTCGATTTTCGCGGCCAGCCAGCGGCCCGCGAGACGCGCACGGCGTCGGCGCCGGGCGGCGACATCACCATGCTGCGCAAGGGGTTACTGCGGACGGAGGCGGAGCGCCTGTTCGGGCCGCCGGCGACCGCGTCGGAGCGCCGGGAAGGTGGGCTGGCGGTCACCACACTGGTCTTCAACGTCGCGGATCAGCGCGTAACCGCCGAGTTTGTGGACGAAGTCCTGGTGCGATACACCATAATGTCTCGATAATGTCTCGATAAACCCTGTTGATAGGACGGGTTAGGGACGCTTGTAATCGTTGCAAAAACGTCGGTTTTGGTCCACTATCTGTTCGACTGGGATTGGTAACGGGAACGCGCGCAACGGGAGGCTTCATGAAACGCTTGCTGTCGATCGCCGCTCTACTGGCAGTTGCTGCGCCAGGGTACGCGGCGGATTCGCCGAAACAGGTGACGTTCTCGAAGGATGTCGCTCCGATTTTCCAGAAGAAGTGCCAGGAGTGCCATCAGCCGAATTCGATCGCGCCGATGTCACTGCTCACCTATCAGGAAGCGCGCCCGTGGGCGCGGTCGATCAAGGAGCGCGTCGCGACGCATCAGATGCCGCCGTGGCACATCGACCGCACCGTCGGCGTGCAGCACTTCAAGAACGACATGTCGTTGACCGACGAACAGGTGGACACCATCGTCCGCTGGGTCGACGCCGGCGCGCCGCAGGGCGATCCGAAGGACATGCCGCCGCAAATCGCGCTGTCGACCGACAACGCCTGGAAGGGCCAGAAGGACGGCTTCGGTCCGCCCGACCTGACCGTGAAGTCCCCCGAGTACACGATGCCGGCCGAGCACCAGGACGTCTGGTTCCGCCCGCTGTCCGACATCCCATGGAACGAGCCGCGCTGGGTCAAGATGGTCGAGATTCGTCCGACCAACATGAAGTCGCGCAAGATCATTCACCACTCGATCGCCTATCTGGTGCTGAACAACGATCCCGACGCCGTCAACCAGGGCACCGCGAACGGCCCCGACCGCTTCGGCGGCGGCGACGATCTGGTGAACCGCCGGCCGCAGTTGATGGAGTGGGCGATCGGCAAGGGCTACGACCTGTTCCGTCCGGGCACCGGCAAGCTGCTCGTGCCGGGCGAGAAGATCTCGTGGGACCAGCACATTCACGCCGTCGGCGAGGAAGTCACCGGCGGCTCTGAGATCGGCATCTGGTTCTACAAGAAGGGCGAGGAGCCGAAGAAGCGCAGCTATCTGATCGGCTTCACCGGCATCGACCGCACCAAGATGCTCGACATTCCGCCGAACTCGATGGCGATGACCGAAGGGTTCACCGTTCTCAAGGAGAACACCCTGATCGAGAACTTCCAGCCGCACTTCCACCTGCGCGGCAAGGCGATGCAGGTCGAGGCGTTTCTGCCCGACGGCGGCCGTCAGATCATCAGCTACGTTGGTAACTTCAACTTCAACTGGATGACTAACTACATCTACGACGACGACGCGGCGCCGCTGCTGCCCAAGGGCACGGTCATCCACGTGACCGCCTGGTACGACAACACCAAGGCGAACAAGAACAACCCCGATCCGGATCAGTGGGTGGGCTACGGCGATCGGACCGTCGACGAGATGGCGCACGCCTGGATGAACGTCACGTACTTCAACGACGAGGAGTACAAGGCGCTGCAGGCCGAGCGCAAAGCGAAATTGCCCAAAGCGACCAACAACGACGGCGACAAGCA
>JAOBWF010000088.1 GCA_025463215.1 Acidobacteriota bacterium
CCGCCGAATGCGTCGGTCTGGTATTACTTCCGCGAGACCAGCTACGAGGAAATCAAGAAGCTGTGGGACATCGGCGACCGGATGGCGCAGGCCGCGGCGATGATGACCGACACCGAGGTGACGAGCACCGTGCTCGGCTCGGCGTGGCCCGGCCACTTCAACAAGACGATCGCCGAAACGATGCAGGCCAACATCGAAAAGGTGGGGCTGCCGCAGTGGTCCGAGGCGGACCAGGCGCTCGCCAAGGCGCTGCAGCACGAGCTGAAAGTGCCGGAGGTGGGGCTCGCCACGAAGATTTCGCCGCTGCGCGGCCGCGAGCTCGTGCCGGACGAGGAGAAGCGCGGCGGCGGCTCCGATGACATCGGCGACATCTCGTGGAACGTGCCGACGGTCACGCTGCGCTTTCCGTCGAACATGGCGGCCGGCCCCGGCCACAACTGGGCGAACGCGATCTCGATGGCCACGCCGATCGCCCACAAGGGCATCCAGGTCGGCGCCAAGGTCGTCGCCCTGACCGTGATCGACTTCCTGATGAAGCCGGAGTTGACGACGCAGGCGTGGGATTACTTCCGCAACGTCCAGACCAAGACGACGAAGTACACGCCGCTCATCCGCCCCGGCGACAAGCCGGCGATCTGGCTGAACGAGGCGATCATGGCCAAGTACCGGCCGGAGATGAAGAAGTACTACTACGATCCGTCGAAGTACAAGAACTACCTGGAGCAGCTCGGGATCAAGTATCCGACGGTGCGATAGGCGCCACGTCGGGGCGGTCGAACCGAGGCACCCAGGCCGGTCGGTGCGTGCTGACCGGCTGAATTCAGGTGAGACCCGGGATTTCGAGCAAATCGGCCTGATTGTGCCGGTTGACGCCGGATTTTCAGGCCGACGTGGCCCGCCCGTACGCTACGATGGCCCCATGAGAACGCTCATCTTCACGGTGCTGTTCGCGCTGCCGGCGGCCGCATTTGCCGCCGGCCCCTCGACCGCGCTCGGCACCGGCGCCGCGCCGGCGCCGACCTTCTCGAAGGACGTCGCGCCGATCTTCAACAAGAGCTGCGTCGAGTGCCACCGGCCGACGATGTTCGCGCCGATGTCGCTGACGACGTTCGACGCGGCGCGGCCGTGGGCGAAGTCGATCAAACAGCGCGTCGTCTCCGGCGTCATGCCGCCGTGGGGCGCGGACACGCCGCACGGCATGTTCAAGAACGATCCCCGGCTGACGCCGGCCGAGATCGACACGATTGCGCGGTGGGTCGACGCCGGCGCGCCGAAAGGCGACGACAAGGATCTGCCGGCCGCGCCGACGTTCGCCGACGGCTGGTCGATCGGCACGCCGGACGCGATCTTCACCATGGACGAGGAGTTCACGATCCCGGCCGACGGCACCATCCCGTACAAGTATTTCAGGGCGCCGACCGGGCTGACCGAAGACAAGTGGATCCAGGCGATCGAGATCCATCCCAGCGCGCGGGCGCAGGTGCATCATGTGCTCGCGTTCACGCAGCCGGCGGGCAGCGTGCCGAAGCCGGGCGGCGAGCTCGGGCCGGACAACATCGGCGGCGTCACGCCGAACAAACCCGGCCTGGTGTTCGAGCCGGGCGTCGCCCGCCTGCTCAAGGGCAATTCCGATATCGTCATGCAGATCCACTACACGGCGAACGGCACGGAAGGCAAGGATCGCACGACGGTCGGGGTCATCTACGCGAAGCAGCCGCCGACGAAGATCGCGGCCGGCGGCATGGCGATCAACCCGCGCTTCGTAATCAAGGCCGGCGACGGCAACTCCGAGGTGCGCGCGACGACGCCGCTCAACCGCGACACGCTGATCACCGCGTTCACGCCGCACATGCACGTGCGCGGCAAGGACATGACCTACATCGCGCACTACGCCGACGGCACCGACGAGACGCTGCTGGCGGTGCCGCGCTACGACTTCAACTGGCAGATCACCTACGAGCTGGCGAAGCCGAAGCTGCTGCCGAAGGGCACCCGGCTCGAGGTGATCGCGCACTTCGACAACTCGACCGCGAACAGGTTCAACCCCGATCCATCGAAGGACGTGCGGTGGGGCGATCAGACGTGGGAAGAGATGATGATCGGCTTCTTCTCGACCGTGCAGCCGCCGCCTGTCGTTTCGACGACGCCTCAGCCTTAAGCAGGTTAGAAGCGACACTTCTGACTTCTCACTCGTTCTGCTGATTCACGAGCCTTCGTCCGCCGACGGTCCGTAGATGGCGGGCACCGCCACGCCATTGAGGCGCAGGTAGACGCTCAACTGGCCGCGGTGGTGGATGATGTGGTGCAGCACGAAACTGCGGAAGGCCGCGACGCGCGGCACCGAAAACAGCTGCTGTCCGGCGCGCTTCAGTGTCCACAGCGCGTTGTACTCGCCGTCGCTCTTGTCCATCCACGCGCGGGTGCGGGCGCGTGTGGCGTCGAACGCCTCGAGGATGGCGGCGCGCGTCGGATGTTCGGCGCCGGCGGGCGGCGCTTCGGCCAGATCGAAGAACGGATCGTTGAGGATGGTGCCGGCCCACTCCGGGATGCGACTGAGATGCGACGCGAGGCCGCCGAGCGACATCGATTTCTCGTGTGGCTTCCACGCCAGCTTGTCGTCGGGCAGCCGCTCCAGCAGCCGCCGTGTGGTGCCCATCTCGTGATCGTAGTCAGCCAGGAGCGCGTCTCTGATCGCCATCGATCGAGTTTACCGAAGTCACAAAGCGACGTGAGATTACAAATTGTCGACCACGTCGATCCCGGTGTCTCCGTGTCTCTGTGGCCCTTGTTTCTCTTCGTGCTCGGCGTCCTCTGTGCCGGGACCGCATGCCGCCGCACGCCTGCGCCACTGCCGCCGCTGGTCGCGCAGGTCTCGGGCACACTGACGGTATCCGGTCTGTCCACGCCCGTGCGCGTGGTGCGCGACACCTGGGGCGTACCGCATATCTACGCGGCGAACCAGGACGATCTCTTTACCGCTCAGGGATTCGTGCAGGCGCAGGATCGCCTGTTCCAGATGGATCTGTGGCGCCGCTCGGCGCAAGGGCGGCTGTCGGAAGTGCTCGGTCCCAACTTCATCGAACGCGACGCGATGACGAGGCGCCTGCAATACCGCGGCGATGCTGACCTCGATTGGGCCAGTTACGGACCGGACGCGAAGGCGATTGCCGCCGCGTTCGTCCGCGGGGTGAACGCGTGGGTCGCGCTCGCGCGCGAGCGGCCGCCCGAAGCGTTCGTGCTCGCCGGATGGACGCCGGAACCGTGGTCGATCGACGATCTGCTCAGCCGCACCGATGCGTTCACATCGGGGGGCGACGCGCTGGACGAAGTCTTTCGCACGCGGCTGATCGCCGCAGTCGGGCTGGCGCACGCACGGCTGTTGCTCCCCGGCGATCGCGCGATCGCGCTCGCCCCGGGGCTCGATCCGGCGCTGATCCCCGCGGTCGTCGCTGACGCCGTCCGCCGCGTCGGGACGCCGCCGTTCTTCGTCGGCCTGGCCGCGGCGGTCACGGAAGGCACGGTCCGGATCACACCGGACGCGGCCGCCGATCATGTCCACACGCTCGATCATCCGTCGCGGCGCTACTTCGTCCACCTCAACGCGCCGGGCTGGAATGTGATCGGCGCGACGGCGCCGTGGCGCCCGGGTGTCGCCGCCGGCCACAACGACCGCGTCGCGTGGAACGCCGAGCCGATCGACGCCGACACCCAGGACATTTACGTCGAGCGGTTGAACCCGGATAACCCACGGCAGGTGGAGAACGGCCGCCGGTGGATCGACATCGCGGCGCACAAGGAATTCGTCGCCGTGCGCGGACGCAAGGCGCCGCTCGACTTCCAGCGCGAGACCACGCCGCATGGCGTAATCGTCGCGTCGGACCTCGAACATCACCTCGCCTTCGCGATCCGCTGGACCGGCAGCGAGCCGGGCACCGCGCCGGAAGTGGCGGCGCCCGCACTCGATCGCGCCCGCTCCGCGACGGCGTTTGCCGGCGCGCTCGCCCGGTGGAAGATGCCGGTGCGGCGGATGGTGTTCTCCGACGCTGACGGCGGCCGCGGGTCGCAAGTGGCCGGGCTCGTTCCCGTCCGGCGCGGTTGGAGCGGCGCGCTGCCCGTGCCGGGGTGGAGCGGAACAGCGGAGTGGAGCGGGTGGACCAAACCGCCGCTTGCCGCCCGAGCGCCGGTGAGCGGTCCGACGCCGGTCGCGTCGATGATCCTCGAATCCGCGCGCCTTCACCCGGATCGCGCCGACGCGCTGCTCGGGACGCTCGCTGCGCTGTCGTCGTCGCCCGATTCGCTGACGAAGCAGCGCGCCGCGATCGTCGACCTGCTTGCCGACGCGCTGCGCGATCGGCACGCGCCGGCGGGTACGCCGGTCCTGTTCGCGCATCCGCTCGGCGTCACCCCGGCGGCGCGCCGCCGGTTCAACATCAGCGTGCCCGCGCCCGCGGCAGCCGGCACCGATCCGCTGGCGATCCGGTTCGACGCCGGCGACTGGGATCGATCGACCGCGATCGCCGCGCCTGGTCAATCCGAGTCCGCTGACAGCCGGAACTTCGCGGATCTGGCGAAGCTCTGGTCGGCGGGGCAGTTCTTTCCACTCGCGTTCACCGACACCGCCGTCCAGGCGCATACCGCAACGACGCTGACGTTGACCCCTCGGTAGTCGCGGTATCTATCGACGGCGCAGAAATCCGCCCGTGACCGCGGCGCGTCCGTCGTTCTTGGCCGGCGCGATCTGCAGGATGCGGCACAACAGATCGTAGATGTGCACGTTTTCGAACGGCGGCACGACAACGCCGCGGCGCAGCGCCGGGCCGGCGGCGACGAACAGCGCCCCCATGTCGCGCGTGGCCGGCGTGTAGCCATGCTCCCCGACGTGAAGCTCTTCTTCGATCAGCCGCTGGCCCGATGAAGCGGACCAGCCGGCGTCCGGGACGCCGATGATGGCGGGAATGCGCGGGTTGCCGTTGAAATGCAGGCGCGCGGGGACGTCGGCCCGTGTGTAGATCGCCAGGTGCGGATGCTTTCCGTGCAGGCGTCGATACAGTCCGTCGACATCGCCGTCGCGCGGCGCGATCTGCAGGCTGGACCCGGTCTCGAACGTCTCGACCGTACGCAGATCGATCAGCGCGTCGAGATAGATCACGCGGTCGTACGTCGTCGGCGTCATGCCGTGATCGGAGATCACGACGAAGGTGGCGCGATCGTCGAGCCCGAGCCGGTGCACGCCGCCGACGAGCGCACCCAGCGCCTCGTCGAGATGCGCGACCGCCGCCGCGAGCTCGGGGGATCCCGGACCGAAATCGTGCCCGGCCTTGTCGACGTCTTCGAAGTACAGGCTGACGAACGACGGCCGTTCACCCGCCGGCAGCGCCAGCCACCCGAGTACGGCGTCGACGCGATCGCGCGTCGGGAATGTGTCGTCGAACGGCTTCCAGTAGGTCGGCCGCATCCCGCCAATCGGCGCTTCTGATCCCGGCCAGAACATCGTCGCCGTGCGCAGGCCCTGGCGCATCGCCGTGACCCACAGCGGCTCGCCGCCCCACCACCGCGGATCTTTCGCGGTCTGCGCCGACATCGAGAACCGCTCGGGCATCGAGGCGTCGCGCATGGAGTTGGCGACGATGCCATGGTGTTCGGGGTAGAGGCCGGTGACGATGGTGTAGTGGTTGGGAAAGGTCAGGACCGGGAACGAGGGGATCAGCGCCCGGGCGCGGATGCCGCGGGCGGCGAGCGCCTTCAGGTTCGGCACAGGGTGTTGGTCGATGTAGTCCCAGCGCCAGCCGTCCAGGGAGACGAGGATCAGAATCGGCGGATCGGCGCGGTTCTGCCGCGGCACCGGTGCGGCGCCGAGGAGCGCCAGCGCGACGACGACGAGCCACGGGATCCGGGACCGGCGCGCGATCCGCGGCATCTACATGATGTCGCGGGCGTCGGTGATCGGCGGGGCGATGGTGACCGTCCGCACCGGGCTGGTGATGATGAACCCGCGATCGGTGCCGAGCTCGAGGCGGAAGCCGATGTGGACGCTGCGCAGCTTGAGAAAGCTGCCGCCCAGCGAGCTGCCGGCGAGACGCGCGGGCGTGAAGACCGGAAAAAAGGCGCCGCCGCGCACCAGCACCTCGGCGCGAGCGGGCGCGACCAGGACGATTTCGTAGGTGCTGTTGGCGGTGGTGATAATCAGCCGCTCGAGTGCGGCCATCTCGTCGACGCGGACGCCGCCGCCCCAGTCGTGAGCGCTCCAGGAGCTCAAGCGCCCGGCGGCGGGAACGGCAACGGGGATGACAGCGGACCGGTCGTGTTCGCGCGTCACTGGACCTGATGGCAATGATAACAGCCCAGCGCGCGGCGCGAGCGGTTGTATTCGTAGGACTGGGTGAAGTCGTACGACGGCCGGTGCAGGAGCCGGGACATGCCCGGCACGACGATCTCGCGCATGTAGGCCGCTTTCGCCTGGTTGTCCGACTCCGCCAGGTAGCCGTAAATCGCGTTACGCATTTGGGCATCGATCGTCGTCTGATACGTCTCCCAGCCGCCGTTGCGGACGTTGGGTTGCGGCAGCGCGGCGACCGCGGGCATGCGCCAGCCGCGCGCCTCGGCGCGGCCGCCGTGGCAGGTCTCGCACGTGATGCGATCGGCGCCGCCCTTCAGCCGCCCGAGCGTCGCGCGCGCCCACGGCATCACCTCGGACTCCATGAACGCGATGATTTCCGGCTCGCTGCGCTTCTCCCCGTTCGGCGCGATCACATCGTCGGCCGCGTAGCTGACCGCGACCGTCTTGCCATGGAGGCCGATCGCAAGCGCGACGATCGCGACGAGGACGCCGACGAAGCCGGCGAGCGCCCGGCGCAGATCGAGCGACGGTCCGCGCGGTTCCCAGGCGAGGGCGGAGCGGACCGCGTCGGCTTCGCGCGGCGCGCGCGGATCGCCGGCAAGGAGCTCGAGCAGCGCGGCGAGCTGCGCGCCGCGGCGCACCGCGATCAGCCGCAGCGGCGCGCCTCCGGCGCTCGGACAGACGACAATCGTCGAGGTCCGGAGGATGCGATCGAGCCGGGTTTCGGTGCGGTGAACGTCGCCGACGTCATCGAGCGCGATCTCGGTCTGGCCGTCCCGTGCGCTGCGGAGGACGCGGAAGTCTGTGAGGAGGTAGCGCTCGCCGCGGAGGCGGAGCGAGGGGCGCCATGGACGGCTGCTCCAGAGCAGCCGTTCCCATGGCAGCAGCACCTGTCGGGTCACGGCACCTACGGCTTTCCGAAGCTGACCTTGGGAGCGGTCTTCGCTTCCGCGGGCGCCTGGAAGTACGGATATTCCTTGAAGCCGAACATCTTCGCCGTCATGTTCGACGGAAACTGGCCGCGCGACGTGTTATACGCCTGGATCGCTTCGTTGTAGCGCATGCGCTCGACCGCGATGCGGTTCTCGGTGCCGGCGAGCTCGTCCATCAGGCGGTTGAACTGCTCGTTCGATTTGAGCTGCGGATAATTTTCGACGACCGCGAGCAGCCGGCCGAGCGCCGAGGTCTGCTGGTTGGCGGCGGCGATCGTTTCCTCCGGCGATTTCGCCGCGAGCAGGCGCGAGCGTGCATCGGCGATGTCCTTGTAGACCGCCTCTTCGTGGTTGGCGAAGCCCTTCGTCGTCTCGACGAGATTGGGGATGAGGTCGTTGCGGCGCTGGAGCTGGTTCTCGACCTGCGCCCACTGCGTCTTGATCGCCTGCTCCTGGCTGACGAACGTGTTATAGGAACAGCCGGTCAGCGGCACCGCGGCGAGTGCCAGCACGACGATTTGCATCAGAGCTCTGCGCGTGATCTTCATAGTGTTCATTCTACCAACTCGAGCCGCCGCCGCCGCCGCCGCTGCTGCCGCCCCCGAATCCGCCGAAGCCGCCGCCAAAGCCGCCGCCACCGCCTCCGCCGCCGAAGCCGCCGCCGAACCCGCCGCCGAATGGCCCGACGCCGCTCGACCAGCCGCCGCCCCGGCCCCACAGGCTGCTGCGCCCGCCGCGCCCGCCGCCGATGCGGCTCACGATCAATATGACGAGGAAAATGAGGATCGGGACCCATCCGGGCAGCCCGCCGCCGCGCGCCCGAGACGCGGTCTGCCGCGGCACGCGGACGCCGTCGAGCGTGACGCCGCGGCCTTGCGCGATCCGGCCGATGATCCGCTCGGTGCCGGCGCGCAGGCCGCCGCCGTAATTGCCGCTGCGGAAGAGCGGCGTCATGACGTCGCGGCTCGTCTCGCCGGCGAAGCCGTCGGTGATCCACTGCTCGAGGTCGTAGCCGACCTCAATCCACACCCGCCGTTCCTTGAGCGCCAGCAGAATCAGCAGGCCGTTGTTCTTGCCCTTCTGCCCGATGCCCTTACCGTTGTTGGCGAACTGCTTGACGGCGTACTCCCGGATGTCGCCGTACGGCTCGATCGTCGGCACGGTTTCGACGACGACGACGTCGCCGGTCGCCGCCTGCAGCGACCGGATCATCCGATCCATCGCCGCCGCGCTGTCGACGTCGATCACCTTGGCGAAATCGTTGACCGGAGCGGTCAGTTCAGGCTGGGGGCTCGCCGCTTTTGGCTGGGGGCTCGCGGTTCGAGCGAACAGCAACGCGGCGAGAACGATGAGCGCCGAACGCCGAAGCCGGAACCACGAACCTCGAAGGACCAACGACGAACGACTAACGACCATCGTTCCATCCATCGACATAACGGACGATGCGGTCCACGGCGTCGAGGTACGGCGCGATCAGGCGATCGGCATCGGCCGAGGTGATGTCGTGCACGCCCGACAGCCCGGCGACGTCGGCCACCGCGCTCCCCGGCATGCCCAGGATGCGCTCGACGTGCCGCGCGGCCGACGCGCCATCGTCGGTCGCATGGCCCTCGAGCCGCGCGATGCTGGAGATGAGCGCGGCGAACGCCGGCGCCGACTGCACGATCAGCACAGCGAGGCCGTCCGGACGGCCCCGCGTTTCCAGCACGCCTTCGCGCAGATGCAGGAGGTGGCTGCGCGCCTGGACTTCGCACGCGCGGCGGACGTCGGCGGGATCGACGACCAGCGAGGCGAACGGGTTCGCGCCGGCGACGACCGTGTGGTCCGCGAGGATGGCGCCGAACTCCAGCGGGAACGCGTCGAGCGACTGCTCGAACTCGTGCGCCGCGAACAGCAGCGGCGTCGCCAGCGCGCCGGCGTGCCAGGCCTCGACGCGGCGGGCGCACGCGCGCAGATCGTCGGGCGTCATCGCCTCGACGATGACGAGGGTGCGCGTCAACGCGGCGTCGTGGCCGCCGTGCGCATCGTGTCCGGCGCCCCGGCCGTGTCCGCCGGCGCGCTGGCCGTAGATGACGAGCGACTGCAGCCGGCTGCCGAACACCTCGCGGAGGTCGCGTTCGAGCAGCCGCACGGCATCGGGAATGGTCATGCACACCATTCTACGTAGCTTTGAGCCTTCACCTGTCAGCGGTCCTATGGGCGGCGATCCGGCTGAGCGCTGACGGCCGACCGCCGACAGCTTGTAGAATGCCGTCATGCGTCTGCGTCAGCTGAACGTCGGCTGCTTCGGCGGCGGCACCGGACTACCGAGCCTGCTCGGTGGTTTGAAACAGAATCCCTGGCTGCACCTGAATGCGGTCGTGACGATGTTCGACAGCGGCGGAAGCTCGGGGCAGCTCCGCGACGAGCTCGGCGTCCTGCCGCCCGGCGACATCCTGAAGTGCGCGCTCGCCCTCGCCCGCAACGCGCGTGAAGCGCGCCGCGTGTTGCTCGCGCGGCTGCCGACGCTCGAGCACGCCAAACTCGGCGGCCACACCGGCGGCAACCTGCTGCTGTCGATGATGCAGCGCTACAGCGGCGACTTCCTCGACGCGATCGACGGACTGCGCGCCCTGCTCGGCTGCCGCGGCCGCGTCTGGCCGGTCAGCGTGCAGCAGGCGTCGGTGTGCGCCGAGTACGGCGACGGTTCGGCGACCCGGGGCGAGGTGGAAGTCGACGCCGGCCAGACCT
>JAOBWF010000099.1 GCA_025463215.1 Acidobacteriota bacterium
ATTGGTTGTGCCGAGGTCGATACCAACAACTTTGCTCATATCAACGCTGGTCCAACACAACGGGCACAAGGGCCACCAAGGAACGAGCTGGTTCAGTAGGCGTCATGATTTCTGTTCGCGTTCTATGCCTTCGAGCAGATTGTGGATGTAGTTGCGCTCGAGGAACTGATCGCGCAACGCCTTCAACACCTCTGGCCCGCCGCCCGCGTCCCACCTGGCGGCGAGCTCGACGAGCTGCGCCTCGTGCTCGATCCGCTTCGCCTCGATCGGCTGACGCGCGCGCTCGAGCCGGTCCTGCCACACCTCCGCGGCTGCGCCACCCGCGCGCAGATCGCGGATCTCGTCGAGCTCCTCGTTGAGCGCGAACACTTCCTCGAGGAGTGCCGGCGGCACCTGTTTCGACGCTTCCGCCGGACCCGACGCGCCGAGGCCTTCCAGTTTGAGCACGTACTCGATCCGGGCGGCGGGATGGCGCAGGGTGCGATACGCGTCGTTGAGATACGACGACCGCTCCAGGCTCGCGCGCCGCTCCGTCGTGGTCGCGTTGTAGAAAAAATCCGGGTGAAACTGACGGCTGAGGGCGCGGAAACGCTGCTCCAGGTCGGCCGGATCGAGCGTCAACCGCCGCGGCAGCCCGAAAAAGCTGAAGTAATCGGCGTGGCGCGGCAGCGGCAGGATTTTGGTGCACTGGGGGCAAAAATGCGCGTCGAGCGGCGCGCCGGCGCCGCACTCGCGGCACGCTTGCAGGGTCGCGGTCACGCGCCGAACGAACTGCCGCAGCCGCAGGTCGACTTTGCGTTCGGGTTGCTGAACACGAAACCCTGCGAAATCAGGTTCGTGTCGTAGTCGAGCACGGTGCCGTTGAGGAACAGGAGGCTCTTCTTGTCGACGAAGATCTTGGCGCCGTCGGGCCCTTCGAACACTTCGTCGCCGAGCCGCTCCTGCTTCTCCCAGGCGAAGGTGTAGCTCAAGCCCGAGCAGCCGCCGCCCTTGACGCCGACGCGCAGCCCGCCCTCGCTGATGCCCTGCTTGGCCATCAGTGTGCGGATCTTGCGTGCGGCGCCTTCACTTATGTGAATCATAAAATCTTAGGATCGTAGGATCTGAGGATTTGAGGATTTGAGAATCTAGAAGTACGTCCTACGATCCTCAACTCCTTCGATCCTCGAATTCCTCTAGGCCGTCGGCTGCGCGACCTTTTCTGCGGTCTTGCCTTCCGCGGCCTGCTTCTTCTTGTAGTCGTTGATCGCCGCCTTGATCGCGTCCTCGGCGAGGACCGAGCAGTGGATCTTCACCGGCGGGAGGCTCAGCTCCGCGACGATGTCGGTGTTCTTGATGGCGAGGGCTTCGTCGACCGTCTTGCCCTTGAGCCACTCGGTCGCCAGGCTCGAGCTCGCGATCGCCGAGCCGCATCCGAACGTCTTGAACTTCGCATCATCGATGACGCCCGTCGCCGGGTTCACCTTGACCTGCAGCTTCATGACGTCGCCGCACTCCGGCGCGCCGACCAGGCCGGTGCCGACGTTGACGTCGTCTTTCGGCAGCGAGCCGACGTTGCGGGGGTTTTCGTAGTGGTCGATCACTTTGTCGGAATAAGCCATCGCGGTGTCCTCATTCAATCAGCAATTTGCAGTCTGCAAAGTTGCAATGTCGATCAGTGCCCTTCGGTCTGCCACACCATCGTGGACAGGTCGACGCCTTCCTTGGCGAGTTCGTACAACGGCGACATGTCGCGCAGCTTGGTGACGACCGACGTCAGCTTGTCGGCGACGTAGTCGACTTCTTCCTTCGTCGACCAGCGGCCGAGGCCGAAGCGGATCGACGAGTGCGCCAGGTCGTCGCCGGCACCCAGCGCCTTGAGCACGTAGGACGGCTCGAGGCTGGCGGAGGTGCACGCCGAGCCCGACGACACCGCGACGTCATTGATCCCCATCAGCAGCGATTCGCCTTCGACATACGCGAAGCTGATGTTCAGGTTGTGCGGCAGCCGGTGCTCCATCGAACCGTTGATGTAGAGCTCGTCGAGCTGCTTGTGCAGCTTGTCGTTCAGGTAATCGCGCAGCTGGCGGAGACGCTCGCTTTCGGTCGCCATCTCGAGCCGGCAGATCTCCGCGGCCTTGCCGAACCCGACGATGCCGGGAACGTTGAGCGTGCCGGAGCGCATGCCGCGCTCGTGGCCGCCGCCGTCGATCTGCGCCGACAGCAGCACGCGCGGATTACGGCGCCGGACGTAGAGCGCGCCGACCCCTTTCGGGCCGTACATCTTGTGCGCGGTGATCGACGCGAGGTCGACCTTCAGGTCGTTGACGTTGAACGGCACCTTGCCGATCATCTGCACCGCGTCGGTGTGGAAGAGGATCCCCTTCTCCTTGGCGATCGCGCCGATCTCCGCGATCGGCTGGATGACGCCGATCTCGTTGTTCGCCGCCATGATCGTGATGAGGATCGTCTTGTCGGTGATCGCCGCCTTGAGCTCGTCGACGCTGATCCGGCCGTCCTTCTGCACGGCCAGGTAGGTGACGCGATAGCCGTTCTTCTCGAGCCCCTTGCAGGTGTCGATGATCGCCTTGTGCTCGGTCACCGCCGTGATGATGTGGTTGCCCTTCTCGCGGTACATCTCGGCGACGCCCTTGATCGCCAGGTTGTCCGACTCGGTGGCGCCGCTGGTGAAGACGATCTCCTTCGGGTTGGCCCCGATCAGATCGGCAATCTGCTTGCGCGCCTTGTCGACCGCTTCCTCAGCCTCCCACCCGAACGGATGGTTGCGGCTGGCGGAGTTGCCGAAGTGCTGCGTGAAGTACGGCAGCATCGCCTCGACCACGCGCGGGTCCACCGGCGTCGTCGCGTGATAGTCCATGTAGATCGGAAGTTTGACGGCCATCGTTTTTCGCTTTCGGCTCGGCTGCAGCCTTCGCCCTACGGTGTCGTAGCGCGACGGGCCTGATTCGAGCGCGTCATAAGTGCGTATGAAGCACCGCGGGTCGCGCGGGCGCCGGCGTCGGGGGATCCGCCGCCAGTTCCGCGATCGTGCATTCGCCGAGCGCGGCCAGAATCCGTTCGCGCACGCGAAACAGCGGATCGCGCACGTTGCATTTCGAGAACTGTTCGCACTGCCCGCCCTCTTCGGTCGAGCACGCGGTCACCGTAACCGGCCCTTCGATCGCCTGGATGACGTCAGCGACGGAAATCTGCAGCGGCGCGCGTGACAGGTAATAGCCGCCGCGCGTACCCTGCTGCGAGACCAGCAGCCCGCGCCGGACCAGACGCTGGAGGACCTTCGCCATCAGCTCGATCGGGATGTCGTACAGCGCCGCGATCTCCCGGGCGCTGGAGGAACCCCGGTCGCCGCGCAGCGCCAGATGTTTCATGGCGATCAGCGCGTAATCCGCTTTCTTGGAAAGTCTCAACATATCCGACCGGCGTGGTCCTAGTTTAGTATTTCGGCTGCGTCGGATCAACCTTATCAATCCAATCCAAGATCCCGCCCTTCAGGTTCAATACGTGCGTAAACCCTACTGAACGCAGGAAATCGGCCGCTTTCGCGCTGCGGCCCCCCATCTTGCACTGGACGACGATTTCGTCATTTTTGTCGAGCTCCTGATACCGCTGCGGGATGTCACCGAGCGGGATGAGCTGCGATCCGGCGATCCGGTTGATCTGGTATTCGTTCGGCTCCCGAACGTCGACAATCTTGAGCGCGTCACCACGGTCGAGCCGTTGTTTGAGCTCGATGGCGCTGATTTCGGTCGCGTTGTTCACGGTCGTGGGCTCCGGCGCGGCAGGGACGACGCCGCAAAACTGGTCGTAGTCGATGAGCTTGGTGACGGTCGGATGCGTGCCGCACACCGGGCAATCGGGATCCTTGCGCAGCTTCAGCTCGCGGAATTTCATCTTCAACGCGTCGTAAATCAGGAACCGGCCGATCAACGGCTCGCCGACGCCGATGATCAGTTTGATCGTTTCGGTCGCCTGAATGATCCCGATGATTCCCGGCAGCACGCCGAGCACCCCGCCTTCGGCGCAGCTCGGCACCAGTC
>JAOBWF010000119.1 GCA_025463215.1 Acidobacteriota bacterium
ACCGTCACGCTCTTCGCCAGGTTGCGCGGCTGATCGACGTCGCAGCCGCGGCGGACGGCGATGTCGTAGGCGAGCAGCTGGAGCGGCAGCGTCATGACGATCGGTGTCAGCAGTTCGGGCGCGAGCGGCAGCTCGAGGACGAAGTCCTTTGCCGGATCGAGAATCGACGCGAGCTTCTTGTCGCCGCGCGTGGTCAGCGCGATCACCGAACCGCCGCGCGCCTTCACTTCCTGCATGTTGCCGATCATCTTCTCGAACACCGCGTCCACCGGCGCGATTGTCACCACCGGCATCTGCTCGTCGATGAGCGCGATCGGGCCGTGCTTCATCTCGCCGGCGGGGTAGCCCTCGGCGTGAATGTAGGAGATTTCCTTCAGCTTGAGCGCGCCCTCGAGCGCGATCGGGTAGTTGATGCCTCGGCCGAGATAGAGAAAGTCGGTACGGTTGTGGAACCGCCCGGCAATCTCCTCGATCTCCGGCGCGAGCTTGAGGGTCTGCTCGAGCAGGAGCGGCAGCTGCAGCAACGCGTCGATGTGCGGCTTGGACGCCTCCGGCGAAAGGGTGCCGCGCGCCTGACCGAGGCGCAGCCCCAGCAGGTAGAGCGCAACCAGCTGCGACGTGAACGCCTTGGTCGAGGCCACCCCGATTTCCGGCCCGGCGTGCGTGTAGATCGTGCCGTCGGTTTCGCGCGTCGCCATGCTGCCGACGACGTTGCAGATCGAGATGCTGCGGGCGCCGCCGTGCTTGGCTTCGCGTAGCGCCGCCAGGGTATCGGCGGTTTCGCCCGACTGCGTGATCACGACGGCGAGCGTCTGCCTGGCGACGATCGGGCTGCGGTAGCGGTACTCGGAGCCGTAGTCGACTTCGACCGGCACCCGCGCCAGCGTTTCGATCAGGTACTTGCCGACCAGCGCCGCATGCCACGACGTGCCGCACGCCAGGATCGTGACGCGCTGCACTTCCGCAAACTGCGCGTCGGTGATCTTCATCTCCTCGAGGAATACCTTGCCGGAGTCCTGCGAGACGCGGCCGAGAATGGTTTCGCGCGCCGCCGTCGGCTGCTCGAAAATCTCCTTGAGCATGAAGTGCTTGTAGCCGGCCTTCTCCGCCATGATCGGATCCCACAGGACCCGCTGCGTCGCCTTCGACACCGGGCGGCCGAAAAAGTCGGTGAACTCGACGCCGGTGCGCGTGATGATCGCCATCTCCTCGTCGCCGAGAAAGACGACGTCGCGGGTGTGGCTGAGGATCGCCGGAATGTCGGACGCGACGAAGAACTCGTTGTCGCCGAGACCGACGACGATCGGCGGGCCGTTGCGGACGGTCACGATCTTTTCCGGATCATCGGCCGAGATCAGCACCAGCGCGAACAGGCCGCGCATCAGCATCAGCGCCCGCCGCACCGCGTTCTCGAGACCATCGTCTTTCATCTCGCGCTCGACGAGATGGGCGACGATTTCCGTGTCCGTCTCGGTGACGAACTTGTGCCCCTGCTGCTGCAGCTCCTGCTTCAGATCGAGGTAGTTCTCGATGATGCCGTTGTGCACGACCACGATCTTGCCGGTGCAGTCGCGGTGCGGGTGCGCGTTCTCCTCGGTCGGCCGGCCGTGCGTCGCCCACCGCGTGTGGCCGACGCCGTACTCGCCGACGATCGGATCGAGGCGGATCACCTGCTCGAGGTTCGCCAGCTTGCCGGCGCTGCGCCGCAAGTCGATCGCGCCGTCGCGCACCACCGCGACGCCGGCCGAGTCGTAGCCGCGGTATTCGAGCCGCCGCAGCCCTTCAATCAGGACCGGGACGACTTCCTTCGAACCGATGTAGCCAATGATCCCGCACATATCAATTCACAATTCTGGAATTCGCAATTTACAACAACAGAGAGGCGGATTGCGCCGCTTGGTATTTGTTACCTGTCGACTGTCGCGTGTGTCACTTGCCGCTCTTGTTCTTCTTCTTCCGTGCGACCCACCCGTCCAGGTTGCGCTGTTTGCCGGCGCTGACCGCGAGCGCACCGGCCGGGACGTTCTCGCGAATCGTCGATCCGCTGCCAACGTAGGCCCCCTTGCCGATCGTGACCGGCGCGATCAGCTGCGAGTCGCTGCCGACGAAGGCGCCGTCCTCGATCACCGTCTGGCTCTTGCTGACGCCGTCGTAGTTGCACGTGATCGTCCCGGCGCCGATGTTGACCTTCTCGCCGATCGTCGCGTCGCCGAGATACGCCAGGTGATTCGCCTTCGACCCCGCGCCCAGGACCGTCTTTTTCAACTCGACGAAGTTGCCGACCCGCGCGTTGGCGCGGACATCCGACTCGGCGCGCAGGTGCGCGAAGGGGCCGATGCAGGCATCGTCGGCGACCGTCGCGTTCATGATGACGCAGTGGTTGAGGACGATGACGCGGTCGCCGATGTGCGCGTCGCAGATGCGGGCGCCACTGTGGATCTCGCAGCCGCGGCCGATGATCGTGCGCCCTTCGAGCGACACGCCCGGGTGCAGGATCGTGTCGGCGCCGACGGTGACGCCCGTGTCCACGTACGCGGTGGCCGGATCCTCGATCGTCACGCCATCCGCCATGAGCTCAGCAGTTTTCCGATCGCGGACGATTCGACTCACCGCGGCCAGCTCGACGCGGGTGTTGATGCCGAGAATCTCATCCGCGTTCGAGACGGTGACGGTTTCCACAATCGCTCCCCGCTGGCGGTAGATCGCGACGAGATCGGGCAGGTAGTACTCCTTCTGCGCGTTCTCCGCGGCGATGCTCCGTACGGCGTCGAACAGCCCCTCGATCGCGAACGCGTAAATCCCCGAGTTAATCTCGCGAATCTGACGTTCTTCAGGGCTGGCGTCCTTCTGCTCGACAATACGTGCAATCTGCTCGCCGGTACGGACGATCCGGCCGTACCCATGCGGATTCTCAACGATTGCGGTCACCACCGTCGCTGCCGCGCCCGCTGTTTCGTGTGTGTTGACGAGCGTTTGCAGCGTCGCCGGCGTCAGCATCGGAACATCGCCGGAGAGCAGCAGCAGCGTGCCGCTCCGCCCGGCCAGCGCCGGCTCGGTTGTCATCAGGGCGTGCGCCGTGCCTAATTGTGGCTCTTGCACCACATAGGTGAGCCCGTGATGACCAGCGAGGGCGGCGGTCAGGTCCCCGGCCTGGTGGCCGATGACGATGGTCGTGGAGCGCGGGTGAATGGTGGCGGCACAGGCGAGCACGTGCTCGATGAGCGGCTGGCCGGCGATGCGATGCAGGACTTTCGGGCGCGCCGACTTCATGCGCGTGCCTTTGCCTGCCGCGAGAATGACGAGGTGGATGTCCATGTAGAGGCCGTTCCGGCCTCTTCAATTATCGCGCCGAACGGGTCTTGATGGCACGTCTGGCAATCGGCCGCGAGCCTGCCGGCGCTTCGAGCGCCGCGCGAAACGCGTCATCGTCCCTCAGCGGCTCGAGATCGGGATCGTGCCGCGCGAGGGCGCGATTCTCGGGATTGAGCGCGATCGCCCGTTCGAGATGGGCGACCGCTTCGGCGTGCTCGTCGCGTTGCGCGTGCGCGACCGCCAGCATGTAGATGGCGTGATCGTTGTCGGGATCTTCGTCGCGCACCAGACGGAGATGCGCGATCGCCTGGTCGTAGTGGCCGCCGTTGATCGAGAGCGTCGCCGCGTACAGCCGCTCGTCGATCGTCTGCGGTGCCGCTTCACGCTGCGTTGCCTGACGCTGGCAGATGTTGAGGTACAGGCGCACGCGTTCGTGCAGCTCGCGTTCTTCGGGAAACTGCCGCAGCACCGATTCGAGCAGGCTCGTCGCCTGCTGATACGAGTGGCGCTGCAGCGCCTCGAGCCCGCGCTCGTAGAGCGCGACCGCTTCGATGTAGGTGGAGCGGCGCCCGGGAGGCTGTGGGGGCGTGGCGGCTGCGGGCGCCGCCGGGCGCGACGGCTCGCCGGGCTCGACCGGTCGCGCGTGGCGATCGCCGGAGGACGGGTCGGGAGCGTTCGTCGATTGTGGAGCCGGCCGCCGTTGCTTGGCCATAAACGCAAGCGCGGACGTATGTCGCGCTGGAATCGGGGAAGGTAGCAGAACGGGTCAGCGATGGTCAAGCGGGCGAGCCCTTATCCACCACCGGGTATCAAAGCATTTGGTCGTCAGCCAGACTTCTTGGTTTCCTCAAGGATCTCGTAGATACGATTCGGCGTGAGGCCGTGGCGTTTCGCCAATACGTTAATTGCCTTGCGACGAGTCATACCGTCAATATTGGTTATTTCACCAAATTCAGCGGAGACATTAGCGGGATCCGGTGCGTTGGTCACGATATTATTGGTCATTACACCAATATATGCGACGATGGTGTATTCACCTCGGCCCTCACCGACAGTCGACGCGACGATCGATATAGGTCCTCTGACCAACTCCTCGTGGATCTTCGTCAATTCGCGGGCGGCAACAACCTCGCAATCTCCCACGGCGCGGTGGAACTCGTGCAGTGTCGCCTGAATCCTGTGTGGCGCTTCGAAGAACACGATTGTCCCCCGGACGGCCCGCGCACGCTCAAACCACTGTTTTCTGTTTTTTGACCTAATTGGGGGAAACCCCAAGAAACAGAAGGAGTCGGTCGGCAGGCCTGACACCGCCAGAGCCGCCAGGACCGCGCTCGGCCCGGGAATCGGCTCGACCCGCAACCCGGCGTCGATCGCGGCCCGAATCAGCAGGCCCCCCGGATCCGACACCGTCGGCGTCCCGGCGTCGGACACCAGGGCGATGCTGTCTCCGCCCTGCAGCCGCGCGATCAGCGCCTGGGACTTCCCCGCCTCGTTGTGTTCATGCAGGCTGGTGGTCGGCGTCGCGATGGCATGGCGCGCGAGCAGGTGCTGGGTGCGGCGCGTGTCCTCGGCGGCGATCACCGCGACCTCGCGCAGCACACGCAGCGCGCGCACCGTGATGTCTTCGAGGTTGCCGATCGGCGTGGCGACCACGAACAGCGTGCCGGGCATTGAAGGGGAGCGTTTATTGTACCATTGACGGATCTGTTGGTGACCCAAGCTCGTCCGGCGATGACCGGGCGCATACGTCGAAACGATGATTGCTTCCGAGCCCCTGCCCCATTTCGTCGACGATCTCCTCGGCTACTTGCACGAGACGCATCCGACGTACGCCACGCTCGACGGCGTGCACACGCATGACGATCTGCTCGAGGACGTCAGCCGCCACGGCATCGACAGCGAGGCCCACGCCCTTTCGGGCTATCTGCGGCGCCTCGACGAGATCACGCCGGACACGCTGACCGGCGTCGAACGGCTCGAGCACCGCATGCTCACCGCGCACCTGCAGTCGCGCATGTTCGAGCTCGAGGCGGTCCGCACCTGGGAGCGCAACCCGCAGTTCTATTCGGATCTGCTGGCGACCAGCCTGGCGGGTCAGACGCTGTTCGGCCACGCGCCGGCCGCCGAGCGCGCCCGCCGCGTCCTGTCCAAGCTGCGCCAGACGCCGCGCTTCATTCAGGCGGCGCGCGACAACATCAAGGACGCGCCGGGCATCTACGTCAAGGTCGGCATCGAGGCGATGCGCGGCACGCTCAAGTTCATCGACGACGATCTGCCGCGCGCCTTTGCGGACGTCGACGACCTGCACCTGCTCGGCGATCTTGCCGACGCCCAGACCGAGGCGTCGCAATCGGTGCGCCGCTACATCGATTATCTCGAGACCGATGTCGCGCCGAAGGCGCGCGCGTCGTTCCGTCTCGGCCGCGAGAAATTCGAACAGAAGCTCCGGTTGGACGAAGGCGTGTCGCTGCCGATCGATCGCCTGCTCGCGATCGCGACGCGCGAGCTTGCCGCGACGCAGGAGCAGTTCCGCTCGCTCGCCGGCAAGACCAACGGCGGCGATCCAATCGCGGCCTGGCAGAAAACCAAGGCGCTGCACCCGGCGCCTGGGCAGCTCGTCGCCACCGGCCGTCAGCAGCTCGACGAGCTCGCGACCTTTCTCGAGCGGCAGAAGATCATCTCGCTGCCGCCGGGCGAACCGATTGCGGTCGCGCCGACGCCCGACTTCTATCGCTGGTCGTTCGCCAGCATGTGGACCGCGGGTCCGTTCGAGAGCAAGCCGAGCCGCGCCTACTACTACCTCACCGACGTCGATCCGTCGTGGGCCCCCGAGCGCCAGGACGAACACCTGCGCGACTACAACATCCCGACGCTGTGGTCGATCTCGATCCATGAGGTCTACCCCGGCCACTTCCTCCACTATCAGCACCTGCGCAAGGTCGAGTCGAAGACGCGCAAGTCGATCATGTTCGCGCCGGCGTCGTTCATCGAAGGATGGGCGCATTATTGCGAGCAGATGATGATCGAGGCCGGCTTCGGCCGTCAGGATCCGAGCATCAGACTCGGACAGCTTGCCGAAGCGCTCGTTCGCCTCGTCCGCTTCATCGTCTGCATCAAGCTCCACGCGGAAGACATGTCGGTGGAGCAGGGCGTCCGCTATTTCCGCGACGAGGCGTTCATGGAAGAAGGCAGCGCGCGGCGCGAGGCCGAGCGCGGCGCCTTCGATCCGACTTATCTTGTCTACACGGTCGGCAAGCTGATGCTGCTCAAGCTGCGCCAGGATTACAAGGCGCAGCAAGGCAAGTCGTACTCACTGCGATCGTTTCACGACACGCTGCTCGGCCAGGGCACCGCGCCCTTCTGGCTCCATCGTCAGCTCATGCTGGGCGACGACAACGGCGATTTGCTCGAATAGGTAAGGCAATGCCCCTGTATGAATACGAGTGTGACGCCTGCGGTCACCGCTTCGAGAAGATTCAGAAATTTTCCGATCCGCTGGAAGACACGTGTCCGAAGTGCGGCGGTCACGTGCACAAGCTGATGTCGTCGCCCGCGATTCAGTTCAAGGGCAGCGGCTTCTATATCACCGACTATCCGAAGGGGGACAAGGGATCAGCGCCGAAGTCCGACGGCGGCAAGTCCGACAAGGCGGCGAAGGCCGACAAGCCGGCGGCGTCGACCGAGTCTTCTTCGTCGTCTTCGAAAGCCGAGAAGAGCACGACGTCGAGCGACAGCAGCAGCTCCTCGACGACGTCGTCGTCATCGACGCCGAGCTCCACGCCCGCGGCGGCACCGTCGACGCCGAGCGGCACGAAACCGTAGCGCAGGGCTTCAGCCCTGACGCGCCGGTCAACCGCGAAGCGGTGCGCTACCGCGGCGCGGTGCGGCGATCGGCGGTCTTGAGGTAGGCGGAGAACTTGTCCGCGAGATCGGGCCGGCGCAGCGCGAAGTAGACGACCGCTTTCAGGAAACCGAGTTTGTTGCCGGTGTCGTGGCGCACGCCTTTGACTTCGACCGCGTAGATCGGTCGCGTTTTCAGCAGCTCGCGCAGGCCGTTGGTCAGCTGGATTTCGCCGGTGCGGTCGCTCTTGGTCGCGGCGAGCGCGGGGAAGATGTCGGGCGTCAGCACGTAGCGGCCGATGATCGCGAGATCCGACGGTGCTTCTTCCTTCGGCGGCTTCTCCACCAGATCGCGGACCTGATAAATCCCGTCCCCGAGATTGGTGTTCGGCTCGATCGCGATCACGCCGTAGCTCGAGATGTCCTCGCGCGGCACGCGTTCGACCGCGAGCACCGGACCGCCGAGGCGATCGAAGACGTCGATCAGCTGCTTGATCGCCGGCGGATCGGCGTCGATCACATCGTCGCCCAGGATCACCGCGAACGGTTCGTCGCCGACCAGCTGGCGCGTGACCAGCACGGCGTGGCCGAGACCGAGCGGCTCGCCCTGGCGGACGTAGGCGAAATTGATCATGTTCGAGATCTTGCGGACCTCGGCGAGCTGATCGAGCTTGCCGCGCGCCTCGAGAAACGACTCGAGCTCGACCGAGACATCGAAGTGATCTTCGATCGCGTTCTTGCCGCGGCCGGTCACCAGCAGGATGTTGTCGATGCCGGCGGCGACCGCCTCCTCGACGCCGTACTGGATGATCGGCTTGTCGACCAGCGGCAGCATTTCCTTGGGTTGTGCTTTCGTCGCCGGCAGGAAGCGAGTACCAAGGCCAGCGGCGGGGAAGACGGCTTTTCGAACGGCAGGCACGACGGAATCGTAACGTACAATATGCGGCAGAGGTAGCATGCTCGACCCCTCCTACATCCGCGATCACGTCGACGAGGTGCGCACCGGGCTCCGCAATCGCGGACTCGATCCGGACAAGGCGCTCGAGGAGATCGTGACGCTCGAAACCGCGCGGCGGCGGCTGATCCCGGAGGTCGAGTCGCTCAAGCGGGCGCAGAACACCTCCGGCGACGAGATCGCCAAAGCGCGCCGCATGGGGCAGGACACCGGTGCGGTGCAGGAAGCCAACCGCGCCCGGTCGCAGGACATCAAGCAAAAGGGATTTCAGCTCGACTCGATCGAGCATCAGCGCACGGCGGCGGTGCTCAACCTGCCGAACCTGCCGCATCCCAGCGTGCCGGTCGGCAAGACGGCGGCCGATAACGTCGAGGTCCGTCGCGTCGGCACGCCGCGCGCGTTCGACTTCACGCCGCAGGCGCATTGGGATCTCGGCCCGGCGCTCGGGATCATCGATTTCGAGCGCGGCACGAAGATCGCCGGCGCGCGGTTTACGGTGCTGAGCGGCGCCGGCGCGCGCCTGTCGCGCGCGCTGATCAACTTCATGCTCGACACCCACACGCGCGAATTCGGGTACCGCGAAGTGGAGCCGCCGTTTCTCGCCAACTCGGCGTCGCTGCAGGGCACCGGACAGCTGCCGAAGTTCGAGCAGGATCTGTTCAAGGTCGCGGGCGACTGGGATCTCTACCTCATTCCCACGGCGGAAGTGCCGCTCACCAACCTGCACCGCGGCGAGATCCTCGACGGCCGCGAGCTGCCGATCCGCACCACCGCGTATACGCCGTGCTTCCGCAGCGAGGCGGGATCCTACGGCCAGGACGTACGCGGCCTGATCCGCCAGCATCAGTTCGACAAGGTCGAGCTCGTGAAGCTGACGACACCGGAGCAGTCGTACGACGAGCTCGAAGCGCTGACCGCGAACGCCGAGGAGATCCTGAAGCGGCTCGAGCTGCCTTATCGCACGATGCTGCTCTGCACCGGCGACATGGGATTTTCCGCGGCGAAGACCTATGACATCGAGGTCTGGCTGCCCAGTCAGAACACGTACCGCGAGATCTCGTCGTGCAGCAACACCGAGGCGTTCCAGGCGCGGCGCGCCAACATCAAATTCCGCCCGGCCGGCACCGGCAAGGCGGAGTTCGTGCACACGCTCAACGGGTCGGCGCTCGCGGTCGGCCGCACGCTGATCGCGATCCTCGAAAATTATCAGCAGAAGGACGGCACGGTCGTCGTCCCCCCCGCGCTGCGTCCGTACATGGACGGCCGCGAGATCATCACCAAGTAGAGGCGCGCGTGCGATTGTCCGGTTGTCTACTCAGCATCTTCGCGATTGCGGCCGGCGGCTCCGGCCAGGCGGCGGCGCGGCCGCCGGCAATGGTCTGTAAGGCGGACGCGGGATGGAACGATCCGGCGAGGCCGCGGCATGTGTTCGGCAACACGTGGTATGTCGGCACCTGCGGCATCAGCGCGCTGCTGGTCACATCGGACAAGGGGCACATCCTGATCGACGGCGCCACCAGGGAGGCGGCGCCGCAGATCGAGGCGAACATCCGCGCGCTCGGGTTCCGCATCAAGGACGTCCGGTTCATTCTCGCCACCCACGCGCATCTCGATCACGCCGGCGGCTTCGCGGCGCTGCGGCGCGCGTCCGGCGCGGTGATGGTGGCGCGCGGCGCCGACGCCGACGCGATCGAGCGCGGCCGCGGCGATCGATCGGATCCGCAGTTCACGTCGATTGACGGCTTCCCGCCGGTGGCGCACGTGCGCCGGGTCGCGGACGCGGAAACGCTAACGCTCGGGCCGCTCTCGATCACCGCGCACGCCACTCCAGGCCATACGCCCGGCAGCACGAGCTGGACGTGGGATTCGTGCGAAGGCCCGCGCTGCCTGCATATCGCCTACGTCGACAGTGTCAGCCCGATTTCGGACGACGTGTACCGGTATACCGACGAAGCCCAGCACCCCGGCGTTGTCGAGGCATTCCGCAAGAGCATCGCCGCCGTGGCGGCGCTGCCCTGCGACGTGCTGCTGACGCCGCATCCGTTCGTCAGCAACATGTTCGAGCGGATGGGAGCGAACGCGACGGCGCCGCTGGCCGACGCGAACGCCTGCCGTCAGTTCGCGGCACAGGCGAGTGACAAGCTCGACGAGCGGCTGACGAAAGAACGCGCCACACCCACGAGGAAAGAGCAGTGAGCGACCCGAACGATCCGAACGACGTGACAGAACCGATTGAGCCGACGGACGGGACGGTGCCGAACCAGCCCGCCGAGCCTGAAGACGACTTTGCCTCCATGTTCGAAGCGTCGACCAAGGCGAAGCGCTTCCAGAACGGCCAGACGATCCAGGGCAGGATTGTCGCGATCGGACCCGAAGGCGCGTTTGTCGACGTCGGCGGCAAGGGCGAAGCGATGATCGAGCTCGCCGAGCTGAAAGACGAAGCGGGAAACCTCGAGGTCGCGGTCGGCGACCGCGTTCAGGCGACGGTGGTGTCGACCGTGGGCGGGCTGACGCTGTCGCGCCGCCTGGTTCGCGGCGCGGCAAATGCGCGGCAACTCGAAGCTGCCTACCGATCGAGGCTTCCTGTCGAAGGCAAGGTCGAGCGCGAGGTCAAGGGCGGATACGAGGTGCGTATCGCCGGTCAGCGCGCGTTCTGCCCGTTCTCGCAAATCGACACGATGCGGACCGAACCGGCGGCGCACATCGGCCGCGTCTACGAATTCCGCATCACCGAATTTTCGGAAGGCGGCAAGAACATCGTCGTCTCGCGGCGCGCCCTGCTCGAGGAGACCCAGCGCGCCAGCGCCGCCGAAGTGCGGCAGTCGATCGTCGCGGGTGCGGTGCTGACGGGGCGCGTCACGTCGGTGCGCGACTTCGGCGCGTTCGTCGATCTGGGCGGCAACGTCCAGGGACTGCTGCACGTGTCGGAGATGGGATGGTCGCGGGTCGCCGACGCGGCGGCGATTCTCAAGCCGGGCGACGAGATCACCGTCAAGGTGCTGCGCGTCGACGAGGACAAGCAGAAGATCTCGCTCGGCTTGAAACAGCTGATGGCCGATCCCTGGACCGCGGCCGGCGGTACCTACGCCGTCGGTCAGGTCGTCGCTGGCCGCGTCACGCGTGTCGCCGATTTCGGCGCATTCGTCGAGCTCGAGCCCGGTGTCGAGGGGCTGGCGCATGCGTCCACGTTCGCGCCGACCGGGCGGACCGACGGCTGGACGACGCTGGTCTCCGCGGGGATGACCGGATCGTTCGAGATCCTGAGCATCGATCTCGACAAGAAGCGGATCGGCGTCGCCCTTCTTCCCGACGGCTCGGCGCGCGCCGGCGCGGCTTCATCGCCGCCGCAGATCGCGCCCGGTGCGCGTCTGATCGGCAAGGTCGAGCGTCACGAGAAGTTCGGTGTGTTCGTGTTTCTGGCGCCGGGGCGGACCGGGCTGATCCCGATCAGCGAGACCGGGGTCGCGAGAGAAGGCGACGTCGTCAAGGCGTTTCCGGTCGGCACCGACGTCGAGGTCGTCGTGCTCGAAGTCGACCCGGCCGGGCGTCGCATTCGCCTCAGCGTCAAGGCGATCCAGGATGCGCGCGAGGCCGACGAAGTGCGCGCCTACGCCGAGCGAGAAGATGCCGCGCCGGCGCAGGGGTTTGGTTCGATCGCCGACAAGCTGCGCGGAGCGCTCAGGCCGCGCGACAAGGCCTGAGCATCGGGCCGGTTACTTGACGAACGTCCGGCGCGAGACCGCGTCCTTGAACGACGATGACCCGGGATACCAGCGGGTGAAGTGGATGAGGACCGGCTCGCCTTTCTCGTAAGCGGCGTCGACCAGCCGCAGATCGGCGACGCTGTGCACGAAGGTCTCGTTGATCTTGGGGATGAAGTCGCCCGCCTTCAACTCCGCGCGCGCGCCAAGCGAGCCGCGCTTCACTGTCGTCACCAGAAATCCGAGATCGCCGGTCGTGCCGAGCCGATGCGCTTCGCCGTCGCGAAACGCGATCGTGAGCGTCGCCGGCTGATAGATTCCCGTCGCCGCGTCGAGGCGATACAGCGGAATTGCGACGCCGCGCGCGCCCGCATCCGCCAGCCGCTGCGGCAGCGGCGCCGGTTCAGCCAGGATGTCGCCGGGATGCAGCCCATGCCGCGCGGCGGCGGAATCAGCGGGCACCATCGTGACCCGATATCCCATCTCACCGTCGACCCAGCTGGTGGAGACGACCGTCGGTGCGTTGCAGGCCGTCAACGTTGCGAACAATAAGACGGCAAGCATCATGTGCCCGTTAGACGCACTCGCTGCGTCTGAGGTTGCGGAGGATCGAGGCAACCCGCGGGATCGCGGACTGCCTTCGTCTACCTGTCGGTTCGCGATTGAGGCGTGTGCACGTCGCCGATCAGCCGGAGCGTCCGCGCGTCGAGCTGACCATCGAAGTATTTGTCGATGAGGCGATGAAACACGGAGCCGGCCGGCGACACCGAGGCGAACAGCGTCGCGCAGGATTGCAGTTTCACGTTGTCCGGATCGCCGAAGATGTCCACAGCTGAAAGGCGGTCAAGGCGGACGACTGCGTCCGCGCACTGCAGCAAACGCGGCCCGAGCACGGGATGCGCGAGAAAGGCTCTGGCTTCGGCGACGCTCTTCACTGCGTATCGCTTGGAGGTAGCGCTGATGCCGAGCCCTTCGAATTGCGGGAATATGTACCACATCCAATGCGACTGCTTACGGCCGCGTCTGATCTCGGAGAGCGCCACTTCGTAGTCGTCCTCTTGAGCCCGGACGAAGCGCTCGAGGTCGTACGGATCATGTGTGGTGGACATTTCAAATCCCCGCAACCCAGGGCCTGTCGAGCAGTACCTTACGCTGCGAGAGGTGCACATACAATTGGGGTGACGCGTTTCATGGGTGCGCGTCATCCAGCGGTCGACGGAACCGGATTGATATGGGCCGCAACACGCAGAAGAGGAACGTCCAGAAGGCGGTGACGCACGCGATCGGTCTGCACAAGCGCGGACAGTTCGACGAGGCTGAACGCGGCTACCGCGCCGTGCTCCGCCGGCAGCCGGACCATCCCGACGCCCTGCACTTTCTCGGATTGCTGTTGCATCGGCGCGGCGACACCGCGGCCGCTGTGGATTCAGTGCGGCGCGCCACCGTGGCCGCGCCCGGTTATGCCGACGCCTTCAACAACCTCGGGAACCTGCTCAAGCTGGCGGGGCAGTTCGCGGACGCCGAAACCGCGTACCGGCAGGCCCTCAGGCTGCGTCCGGATGACGCCAATGCCCACAGCAATCTAGGTGTCGTGCTCAGGGTGCGCGGACTGCTCGCCGACTCCGAAGCCGCATTGCGGCAGGCGATCGCGATCGACGGTCGTCACGTGCCGGCGCACACCAACCTTGGTCACGTCCTCAAGCGCGCTGGGCGGATCGAGGAGGCCATCGCCTCTTATCGCGCCGCGATTGCGCTGGATCCCGACAATCCGATGGGGCCGCGTGTGCTGGGACGCGCCTATCAGGCGAATGGCGAGCCGGACAAAGCGCGCGCCGTGTTCGAGGCCTGGGTCGCGCGCGATCCAGACAACCCCATCGCACGGCACATGCTCAGCGCGTGCACGAGCGGCGCGGCGCCCGCGCGGGCGTCCGACGCATATGTCCGCACGTTGTTCGACGAGATTGCCGGCAGCTTCGACGAGCACCTGGCGGATCTGCGCTATCGCGCCCCTCAATTGATCGGCGAGGCGTTCGCCGCTGTGTGGCCCGAGCCGGTCGGCACGCTCGATGTGCTCGACGCGGGATGCGGTACCGGATTGTGCGCCGCGTTTCTGCGCCCGCAGGCGGGGGTGCTCGTCGGGATTGATCTATCCGGCGGCATGCTGCGCCGCGCAGAGGCGTTGCACGTCTACGATCAATTGATTGAAGGGGAGCTGACCACGTTTCTCGAGGCGCATGCGGGGAGCTACGACGCGATTGTGTCGGCCGACACGCTGTGCTATTTCGGGGTTCTCGACCGTGTGTTCAAGGCGGCGGCCGGCGCGCTGCGCCCGTCCGGCCGGCTGATCTTCACTGTAGAAAAATCGGCCGCGGACGCCGAGGACGGCTTTTGCCTCCAAACCCACGGGCGCTACAACCACGACGCGTCGTATGTCAGGCGGGAGCTCGAAGACGTCGGCCTCGCGTTGGAACGATGTCAGGAAGCCGTGTTGCGCCACGAAGCCGGCACACCCGTGCCTGGCCTGGTCGTGACGGCAACACGGCCCGCATCCTAATCGACCAGCACCACGCGGTTACCGGCAGCTGCCGTTGGCCACGACCCATTGCACCGGCGCGTCCAGCGAACCATCCGGCTTCTGCCGGCGGTAGCTGCCGTCCATGCGCTGGAAATGCAGGGTGACGTTTTCGGTGAGCCGGTCTTCTCCGCCGGATCCGCCGGTCGAGTACGACGAGATGCTGACGTTGCTCAATGTCAGCACCAGAAATTCCTGCTGGTCCCTGCCGGGCTTGCGCAGCGTCAGCGTCGCAGTTGGAACCGTGCGCCCGGTCACCGCGTCCATGATGACGTTCGGCGTCGCCACATCGATGAACTTGGTCAGCGAAATGTCCTGAATACAATCGGGAACCACCAGGCCATTCTTGGCTCGCCGTGCCGGCGCGGTGCCGTCCGACTCGCCCCACGACCAGGCCAGGACGTCGATTTCGTCCTTGTGCTTGTCGTCGGTGGACTCGCCTTTGATGTCGCCCAACTTGAGGAACATGTCGGTCGAGGCGCTGGCGACGCCGGGACACGCCGCGAGCGCGGCGGCCAGGGACACTGTGGTTGCGAACCGCTTCAAATACGATCGTTTCATCCGGATCTCCTTAGGGGGACCATAACCCTGGTCCACATCGTGAACCGCTGTCAAGGGTCGCCTCACGGCGATTCGCGCTCACGCCGGCGCGTGAAGAGGGTCGGCGTATCTGCCGCTGCGCACGCTACGGTACGTCGACGAGATGTCCGGCGATCGCGACGGTCACCGATTCGGCCCCGGTGGAACCGCTGCGGAACGCGTTCACGAGACCCCTGGTGCCAGGATCGGCGTAGAACTTCATCGCCTGCGTCGCTCCTGTGTAGGTGGAGTTATTGGCGGCCGCAGGCGGGACCGCGAAGGCGGAATACAGGTTGTTCAGGCGCGTATTGACGAAAACCTGAACGCTCTGGCCGATGTCGCCCGGCCGGTACATCGAAACCGTTTCCACCACCAGCCGCTTGCCGGCCGGTACCGCAAACGACTGCGACCCATTGGTGTCGCCGTTGGCGGTTCCGCCGCTGCCGCCGTTCGCGATGTTGATGTTGACGTTCAGCGAGTACGGTTGGTCTGACGTCCCGTCCACCACGTGCACCGGGATCGGGTTCGCCGCGCTGTTCCCGACCGTCACCGCCACGTTGCCGGTCACGTTGGCGTCGACCGTGCCGCTCACCGGAAGGGGCGTGTTGACGACCTGCACCGCGGTCGCGACCGCGGCGTCGGCCTGTTTCGGCGCGATCGAGGAAATCGACAGTGCCAGGATTGAAACGCCGAGGGCCGCAGCCGCGAAGTGTACGAAACGTTTCATGAGAGACGTGTCCTTTGTTGAGCGATGGGTTGTGGACGGGTCGCGAACCGCTTTCGTAACAGGCCGACGAGACCGGTGCCGAGACACAGCACCGTGGTCGGTTCCGGCACGGGCTGCGCATCCGGTGGCGGTGTCACAACGGCGCTGCCGTACGTGAGATCGAGCGCCCAATTGCCAGTCCGCTCCGCGCACGGGAAGTCAGGCGCAACGGCGCAGGTCTGAAATACGTCATTGGTGAAGTCGACGAACCCGTCGGCGATCGTCGAGTAGTCGGGAGGCCCAGGGTTGATCGCCGCGGGGAAATAGTTTGCGTCCGACAGCAGCAATGTGTAGGTCCCGGCAGCGAGGCCAGGGACGAACAGGCGCGCATCGCCGCAGACGGCCTGCCCGCCGATGTCTGCCATATTCGCCGGAGGGCAGGTCCCCTCGAATCCAGGAAAATTATCGGCGCTGAACAGCGGGTTGTTGGCGGCATCCAGCACGATGGTGGCGCTCGCGCCCGTGCCGGCAAACAGTGCGATCAGCGGATCGAACCCTCCCGTGGAGATCAGGTCCCCTTGCGCGTTGACTCCGCCGCCGAAAGACCATGTCTGGATGAGGACGTCAGACGCACTCGCCAGGCTGAAAGTCGTGGTAAACGTATCGGCCGATGTCGGCAGCACGCCGGCGAGGGACACCGAGGTGGCGAATGCAGGAGCGGGTGAGAGCAACGCCGCGGTGACCGCGGTCAGCAGCCAGCGCGTGACGCCTTTGCCGAGTGACCAGGATTTCATATGGGTGTCGGTCCTCAATAGCGGAACGCACCGGATAGTGCACGCGCTGTTCCGGATGCGCATGCCCGATTGCGAGGAGGTGCAATCAACACGCTTCAGAGCGGGAACGCGCGTCACGGCTCCCACATGATCGCGGACGTCGATTTGCGGTACTGCGGCGACGGTTGCGCAAGACCGTCGTGGCGGCGCCTTTATTCTTCGCGTCGCCAGTTGGGCTGGCGTGGCGAACCGTCAGGAATGCGTTGCGCTCCCATGAGCCGACGCGCGGTGAAGACGATCAGCTCCCGTAGCGCCGTTGTGCAGTCTTGGAACGACCTTCACGCATACGGTTCCTCGCGTACGTCCCTTGGTAACAGAGGCCGTTTGCTGACGGGAATTCATGGGTACATGGGGTATGCCGTCACGGGCAAGGTCCCCGCGTGCGTGTGGGCGGTAAACTCGCGAGAAAGCGGTGTAAGTGGTTGTGTGTATTGGTGACTTACCTCTCCGGTGGGCCATAATCGGCCTGCCAGTCGGCCGCGCCCCGATCAAAGGATCGCGGAAGATGAGCGCGGAGCCGAGTACGAATTTCCCGTCAATCAGCGCCACGGACCAGCCTCGACTGCTGTTCCATTCGCAAGGAGACCCGATGTCACGCCCTTTCGTCTGCGCGCTAGTCGTCGTCTGCTGCATCGGATCCGCCGCATGCCGCAAGATCAATGACGCCGATCACGTGCGACGAGGCAATGTCTATTTCGACGAGGGCCATTTCCAGGAAGCGATCATCGAGTACCGTGCCGCCCTTCAAGGTGATCCGAAGCTGGATGTGCGGCTGAAGCTGGGTGACGCTTACCTGCGCATGAACGACGCACGGAGTGCGCTGCACGAGTACGTGCGCGCCTCGGATCTGCAGCCCAAGAACATCGACGCCCAGATGAAGGCCGGCCGGTTACTGCTGGTGGCCCAACAATTCGAGGACGCGAAAACGCGGGCGGAACGCGCCATCGCGCTCGACCCCAGGAGCGTCGACGCGCAGGTGCTCCGCGGGAACGCGCTGGCAGGATTGAAGGATTTCGATGCCGCGATGGCGGATTACCAGGACGCCATCGCGATTGACCCGACGCAGAACGCGGCGTACACGAACATCGGCACCCTGCAGCTTGCCCAGGGAAAGCGGACCGAGGCTGAGGAGACATTCAAGAAGGCCATCGCCGCGGCGCCCAAATCGGTCGCGGCGCGTCTGGCGCTTGCAAACCTCTACTGGTCGACCGGCGAGCCGGCGGTCGCCGAATCGACGCTGAAGGCCGCGCTGCAAATCGACGCCAAAGAAGTGACGGCGAATCGCGCGCTCGGCCTTCTCTACATGGCGACAAATCGAGTCACGGAAGCCGAGCCGTACTTCCTCGCCTTGGCGCGCGCCGGCAAGAGCGATACCGCGGTGATCACGCTCGCTGACTACTACGTCCTCGCGGGGCGTGCCGACGAAGCGAAGAAGATCCTGCAGGAGCTGGCGACCCACGATTCGGCGTACGCCCAGGCCAGCGTTCGTCTCGCCAGTCTTGGTGCGGCCGAAGGCCATCGCGCGGAAGCCCTCGACCGCCTCCATCAGGTGTTGGACAAGTTTCCGAAAAACCCACCAGCGCTGCTTCTGACGGCGCGCCTGCAACTGCTCGGCGGCAAACGTGCCGAGGCGATGACGGCCGCGAGTGCGGTCATTGCCAATGACCCGAGCTCCGCGGCCGCCGCCGCCGCGTGGATGCTGACTGGCGAAATCGAAATCGCAAGCGACCGATTCGACGAAGCCATCAGGGCTTATGAACAAGTGCTGAAGAGTCAACCTCGCCCTCTCGGGGCCGACATCGCGCTCGCGAGGCTGTACTTGACCAGACGCGATTCGAGCAAGGCGATCACCTTCGCCCAGCAGGCGTTGGCGATTCACCCGAGCCATCCGGAGGCCCAGAGCCTGCTGATACGCGCTGAAATCCAGAGTGGCGATCTGAATCGCGCGACCACTGATTTGGCGTCGCTTCACAAGGCGTTTCCAAAGTCCATTGGGGTGACGAAGCTCACCGCGCTCGTGCAAGTGGCGTCCCGGCAACCGGACGCCGCGCGGGCGTCGTATCTACGCGTCCTCCAGGCCGCGCCGAACGATGCCGAGGCCCTGACCGCGCTCACGCAACTCGAGGTCAGTGGCGGCCACGCGAACGAAGCGGCCGCTCGTCTCGACGAACGACTACAGTCGGCGCCGCCGAGTGTGGAACTGCTCGTTCTCGCCGCACGCACACACGCCGCCACGCGCGATTTGGACGGTGCCGAGGCTCTCCTGCGAAAGGCTGTCGACCTCGATCCCGGGCGCCTCCAGGCGTATGTCCTGCTGGGAGAGCTTTACACACGGCAGAACCGCCTCGAAGAAGCCAAGACGAAGTTCCGCGACGTGCTCGCCCGCAATCCGAAATCGGTCGGCGCCGCCACGATGATTGCGATGCTGCTTGAGCAGCAGCATCGCCTTCCAGAGGCAGAGGAGGGCTATGAACGGGTTCTGACCATGGACTCCCACGCGGCGGTGGCCGCGAATAATCTGGCGTGGATGTATCTCGCATCGAACCGCAACCTGGAGAAGGCGCTCAGCCTGGCACAAACCGCGCTGCAGCAGCTGCCGGACGAGCCGGCCGTCAACGACACGCTGGGTTGGGTTTACTACCGCGAGAACATGGCGTCGACGGCGATTTCGTACCTGAAAACCGCCGTGAAGAACGCGCCGAACGATCCGAGCCACCATTTCCATCTTGGAATGGCGTATGTCCAGACCGGCCACTGGGACATGGCCCGACAGTCGCTCAAGCATGCGTTGACGCTGAAGGCCGATTTTGACGGCGCGGTCGAAGCGAAGAAAGCGTTGGCTACGATCGGAGAATAGCGCACTCGGCATCGTGTCGGTGACGCACGTTGGATCTTCCTCGAGCGGCAGGGCCACGCGATGCGTGCCGACGGCCGCAATGGGTCGTCGCTCGGCGGTTGTTTTGAACACCTAAAGTCACCGCGGCGGCAGACATGCGAACGGCCCGCGGCGCGAAATGGCGGACATCGATCTGCACATCCACGACCGCTATCAGGAATTCCCGCAGAATCTGCGGATGGCAATCGCCGGCATCTCCTTTGCTCATCTGGTCGCGTCTCGATCAAAAGGAGATCTGATGCGACATGTGAAGAGTGCAGTTCCATTTCTGCTTGCGTTCGCTATTTTGATCGGTGCGTCGGCCAGCGCGGCCGCCCAGGAAGCGTTTATCGGTGAGATCAGGTACGTCGCATTCAATTTCGCTCCTCGCGGGTGGGCAGAGTGCAACGGCCAGATCATGTCAATCTCGCAGAACACCGCGCTGTTCTCCCTGCTCGGCACCACCTATGGCGGCAATGGGCAAACGACGTTCGCGTTGCCGAACATGCAGGGCCGCGTCCCCATTCATGCGGGACAGGGACCAGGGTTGTCGATGTACGTTCAGGGAGAGACCGACGGTGCAGAGCACGTGACGCTGTCCGTCAGCCAGATGCCGCCCCACACCCATCCGCTGGGTGCGAGCGGCGCGGAAGCGGGCGCCATTTCACCGAATGGCAACGTGCTCGCGGCGAAGCAGCGCGTACCGCTCTACAACCCCGGGCCGCCCGATGTCGGCATGAGCCCGTTGGCGATCGGAAACGCGGGGAGCGGCCAGCCGTTCAGCGTTCTTCAGCCTTCGCTGACGATAAAGTGCATCATCGCGCTGGAAGGCATCTTCCCGTCGCGTCCGTAAGTGCGCCGGACGCGATGCAGGTGTCCCAGTTCAAGGACTCTATGAAGCTTATGACGTACGTCCGAATGGTCGTGTTGTTGATCGCCGGATCGCTGTACACCACCGTCGCCAGTGCAACACCGGTCGTGTTCACGGACCGTGCCTTGTTCGATGCGGCGACTGCCGGCTTGTCCGGCCTCAACACTCTCGATTTCGACTCGCTCCCGACAGGGCCACTGGGCAACGGCCCCGTCCAGGGGATTTCGTTTGCATTCAACACCGGGGTCTTCGCACCGACGGTCATCGATGCGTTCGATACGACGTCCGGACCGAACTCGCTCGGAACCTCTGGCGACGATACGTTTCTGGCTGGCGATTCCTTTACGATGTCATTCGCGAGCCCCACCAACGCTATCGGGTTGTATGTGATCGCCGCCACAAACCTGTTCGCGAACGATTTCACGTTGACGACCAGTAGCGGCGGCACGGCGCACAATGCGACCAATCCGGAGACGATCCTGCCGGACACCGGCAAGGTGTTTTTCTTGGGATTGTATGATCCGGCACAGGCCATGACGTCGGCGACGTTGACGAGCAACGGCGTCAACGCCGATTTCCTGTTCAACGTCGACGATATTCGCGGTCAGTTCGATCCACCCGGGGGAACACCGACCGGGACACCTGTGCCGGAACCAGGCAGCATGATTCTGGTTGCGACCGGCTTGTGTGCGGGTCTCCGCCGCTGGCGCAACGCGCGCGGCTGATGTTCTGATTCCTCATTCCTGCCTGCTCGTTCGACGCGGGGTATCACGCCCCGCGTCGATTTGTCTCACCAACCAGGGGTGGCCCTAACGCGTCGGCGGCGGTGAACTTGAGAGGGTCGAGGGTCTCGACCTCCGGGAAGCACGCGTTGCGGAGCCGCTGGGCCGATTGCCTTGCCGTGCCCTGACGGACGAGATAGGACCTCCCCCGACGTGGCAGCATTCGTGCGATTCTTTCCACAGGCATGACATCCGATACGCACGTCGCTCCGCCCGTCGAGACGCGCCCTTTCCGACGTTTTTTCGCGAACCTCGGACCTGGCCTCATTACCGGGGCGGCCGACGACGACCCCTCTGGCATCTCCACGTACTCCGTGGCCGGGGCGACGTTCGGCTACCTCCCATTGTGGACCGCGCTGTTTTCCTTCCCTCTGATGGCCGCGGTGCAGCTCATGTGCGCACGCCTCGGGCTCGTGACCGGGTTGGGTCTCGCCGGTGTGATTCGTCGACGGTATTCCCGCTGGGTACTATGGGGTGCGTGTGCGCTGTTGGTCATCGCGAACGTGATCAACATCGCGGCCGATCTCGGCGGCATGGCCGACGCCACCATGATGGTGACTGGCGCGCCCGTCAGACTGCTGGTTCCCATCTTCGGCCTGCTGATTGTGCTGCTCTTGATGTGGTCGTCCTATCGGACGATCGCGCGACTCTTCAAATGGCTGACGCTCGTGCTCCTCGCCTACGTCGCCACGGCCTTCGTCGCGCGCGTTGATTGGCGCCTCGCGCTGGCGGCGACGGTGGTACCCCGTCTCGAATGGTCGCGGGGCTTCTTCTCCGTCCTGGTCGCGATCCTCGGCACCACCATCTCCCCTTATTTGTTTTTCTGGCAGGCCGCGCAGGAAGTCGAAGAGGAGCGGTCGATGGGTCGCAATTTGGCGCGGCGCCGAGGCGCGACCGCGGAGGAACTGAGTGCCTGTCGCACCGATGTCGTCACGGGGATGTTCGCCTCAAATGCGGTCATGTATTTCATCATCATGACCACCGCCGCGACCCTCCACGCGCATGGCCAGACCAACATCGCGACGGCCCAAGAGGCGGCCGAGGCCCTGCGCCCACTGGCGGGCGCCGGTGCGTATTGGTTGTTCACCCTCGGCCTGATTGGCACCGGGATGCTGGCGGTCCCCGTGCTCGCCGGATCCTGTGCGTATGCGATCGCCGAGGCGGCGGCCTGGCGGGGATCGCTGAATCAGCGGCCCGGCCGGGCGAAGAAGTTCTACATCGTCCTAGGGGTCGCGGTGGCGCTGGGCATCGCGCTGAACTATGCCGGCTTCAATGCGATCAAGCTGCTGTTTACGACCGCGGTGATCAATGGGGTACTCGCGCCGCCGCTCATTCTCATCGTCCTGTTGCTGACCGGCGATCGCACGGTGATGGGCGACGCGGTCAATTCGCGCCTGGTCGCATCGCTGGGCTGGCTCACGTTTGTCGTGATGGTCGTGGCGGCGTGTGGACTCGCCTTCGCGTCGTGAGGCCCATCGCTGCGTGGAACGACGGCGGCCGAAGGCACCCGTAGGTGACATGATTCTGTCCAGAGATTCCCTGCGTGGCGTCGCGCTGCTGCTGCTCCTGGCCGGGACCGGTCGCTCGGTGGCGGCACAGAGTCCCGAAGACCCTCCGGCTCCTGATGCCATGACGATGTTTGCCCATGCAGACGGTGGCCGCTGGTGGGTGTCCGGGCAAGTCAATCTGATCTCACAGACGCACGGCCGATTCACGTCGCCGTATGAGGGAGATAACAGCCTGCCTGCGCGTCAGGAGCAGGCGTTGTCGCGGGTGTGGACGATATACACCGGCGTCACGCTACCGGGCCACACGGAAGTGTTGCTCGACATCGAGAGTGCAGGCGGACGAGGCTTGGGTGATGCCTTGGGTGTCGCGGGATTCATGAACCTGGACGTGGTGAGGAATCCGACGTTGGGTCAGGCGCCGTACATTGCGCGCGCGATGGTGCACACGACGATTCCGCTCAGCCGCGAGATGGTCAATGTGACACCTAGTGGCTTGGCGCTCGCGGCCCACGTGCCGGGCCGGCGCTTCGAAATCCGCGCCGGCAAGCTCGGCATGGCCGATTTCTTCGACGTCAACGCGGTCGGCAGCGACAGCCATCTGCAGTTCACGAATTGGACCGTGGACAACAACGGCGCGTACGACTATGCCGCCGACACTCGGGGATATACCTACGCGGCGATCGTCGAGTACGACTCGCGCCAGTGGTCCCTGCGCTTCGGCGAGGCGCTGATGCCGACGGTCGCCAATGGCATCGACATGGACTGGCACATTGGTCGTGCACGCGCCGAGAATCTAGAGCTGGAGCTACGACCGGTCACCGGACTGGCCGTCCGCTTACTGGGCTATGCGAATCACGCCAACATGGGGAACTACGACGAGGCGATTCAAGGGTTTGTGGCCGGCCGAGACCGTGCGCCAGATGTTGTGGCACACCGGGTGCCGGGTCGTCTGAAGACCGGCGCCGGGGTCAATGTCGAGTACACCTTTCCCCGTCTCGCGCGCGTGTTCGCCCGGACCGGATGGAACGAGGGGCACAACGAGTCGTTTGCGTACACAGAAGTGAATAACACGGTGCAGGCAGGCGGCGACCTGACGGGGGCGCGGTGGCGTCGGTCGCACGATCGATGGGGCATTGCGGTGGTCTCAAACGGGCTGTCGGCGCCACACCGCGAGTACCTCGCGCTGGGGGGCCAGGGGTTCTTGCTCGGAGACGGAGCCCTGACGTACGGGCGAGAGAATATCGTCGAAACGTACTACGCGGCACATCTCTGGCGAGGGCTCTCCGCATCAGGCGGGCTCCAGTACGTCAATCACCCCGGGTATAACCGTGATCGTGGGCCGGTCCTTGTCGAAATGGTGCGGGTACACACGGAATTTTGAAAGGGGCAGTCGGTGGCGCCATGGCGAAGTTGTGCGCCCGCTGACCACACGCAATCGGAACGGAGGGCCCCAATCTATCCGTGGCCGCGAAGGGATTCTGGAAGCGACCTGGATTGAGGGCGAAGCCGCTCAGGTGGTATATCAGCGGTCGATTTCGTATCTACGCCGTCATTGCGCATCGCGCTCGCGCCGACTGCGGATTCACGCACCGCCGCCAGCCCCAAGGCGCTCAAGGATGTCGCTCATCAACTGGGTCGCGGCCGGCGGACTGCTATTCGCCAGCACCACGACGGTGTCGTCGCCGGCCGGTTCGAATCTGAACTCGGCGTTCACGCCAGGCGCGCCTCCGCCATTCCCGATGAAGCGGCGCGCGCCACCCATCTGTTCCCGGAGTGCGAATCCGAACTTGGGACCCGATTGCCCCGAGAAGCTGCCATTTAGCACGTACTCGGTCATGCGCTGGTCCAAAAGGCGACCTCCATGCATGGCTCGTGAGAACTTGAAGAGATCGGCAACGGTCGAGTACCCGCCTCCCGCCGGGTTCCCCGGTTCGACGGGATTGAAGCCGAACGTCCCGCTCTGTCCACCCATCACCGGGTGTCCCTGAGCGTCGGTCGCAAAATAGCCTTTCGCGATCGTTGGGTCACGATCGCCGTTCGTGGCGAATCCACTGTGGGTCATTCCCGCGGGACGGTAGATGTGATCCAGCACGTAGGTCGCATAGCTCTGGCCCGACGCAATTTCGACCACTCGCCCGAGGACGACGTACCCGCCGTTGCTGTATTCCTGTCGTGCGCCAGGCTCGAACGACTGAGGCGCGGAGCCAACCACCATAGCCATGGCTGCAACCGACGTGGCATCGCCGAAGTCCGCGCGCATGAATGGCGCGATGCCGCTGCGATGGGTGACCAGCTGCTGAATGGTGATCTTGGCGGCTGCGTCGTGGTTCGGATAGTCGGGCATGAACTTCGCGAGCGGATCATCTAACGACAACCGACCCTGCTGAATCAACTGCGCGACGGCCACGGCGGTGAACGTCTTATTGATCGAGCCCAGGTTAAACCGCGTCTCCGGGGTATTACGAAGACCGCTGGCGCGATCCGCCAGACCGTATGCACGCGCGATCTGCACAGCATCGCCTCGAGCGATCAAGACGGCCCCGGAGAAGCTCGCCCCTCTCGCGTCAAGCCACGTCTTCCAATCGTCCTGCGACTGCGTCTGAGCGTCGGTTGAGGAGAGGGTCTCAGCGGTGACCAACCCCGATGCTGAAGGTCGTGATGTGGGATGACCTGAGACGAGCAGGGACGGATCATGACACACGAGCGGTGATCGGCGGACCAACCGATCCTGGCGACCGACGTCGCATTGCTCCCGATGCCAGGTCGATGCGTCAGGCGCCCCTCCTACAGCGAGAACACAGACGCTAGCGATCAGGATATGTGTGACGCTCACGGACCCTCTTTGAGAAACACACCTGGGCCGACGCGGCGGTCGACAGATTGCTTCAGTGCGGCGAGTGTATACATATTGGTATGCGTAATATCGCCGCAATCTCTGCTTTTACATGGTTAACAAACTATTGACCTCGGGTTAACAATTCGACCTGAGCGTCGTACGCGCCGGTGCCCGGGACACGACGCCATTGCGGTTCGTGCCCACGACGTGGGTCACACGCCTGTCGGTCTTCAGGAACACGCTGTCGAGGATGGGAGGCAGACGAATGACCAGGCACTGGAAGAAAGCGCGATGGGCCAAGAAGAAGATCGCGGAGAAGAAGTAGCAACCGGCCGAGTCCGAAGGACGGCGCAGGCCGCTGGCGCCCGCACCGTCCGTTGTTAGATCGCTAGCGTCGCCACTCGCGATCGCGCCGATCGCGGTCCCACCCTCGATCCCGATCCCAATCGCGGCGATCGTCGCGACGCGGATCGGCCACCCACCCGTAGCGTCTATAACCGTATGCGGGGCGGACCCACCGTCCAGGGACCCATTGATGTCCATACCCAGTTCGGACGTAATAGCCTGGCTGCCAGACATATCCACGGTACGCTGGTGGGGGCGCGTACGCGACGACCGGCGGTCCGGGAATCCCAATCCGCACATCAAAGCGCGTTTCCGCATGCGCCGCCGGCGTAAGCAACATGCCGAACAGCAGCGTTACGCCGGCCAGCCGCCAATAACGTGTCCACATGATGACCTCCTGCCTGTCCGTGGAGCGAGACGGGTGCCAACGGGGAACGAAGAAAACGCGCCCAAATCGTGAACAAAGGCTCGATCGCGGTCACGGCGATTGAGAGTGCCCCCTCCGAGGGACAGGTTCAGCTGCGGCCTTTCGGACGACTTGAAGCGTTCGTAGGGGAGCGTGACGGCTGGGCTACATTGGTCTTCTCACAGGCGAACCGTGCCACGGTCGCGGCAGCAATGACCTTATCGCGCCCGTCTGAAGATGTCGCGCACCACCGCGTGCCAAAACGGCTGCCCGAAGGCGTACGGGGCGAGCAGCGCGGCGGCCGCGCCGCCAGCCTTCACGGACTAGATCCCTTGCGGCGACCAATACACGTCCGCGAGTCGAAACCAGAGGGCGAACTCATCGAGCGTGAGGCCCAGCGCCACGCCGAACACGATGGCGATTCGCAGGTGCCACCCGGTCACCCTCGTGGTGAGCGCCGCGAAGCCTGTCGCGATCAACAGCAGGATGCCCCAGAAGAGATGGTGGACGTGGAGACCGCTTTCGTGACGAGATTCCGGAACGGCCCGTGCGGGAAGAGCTCGAAATGAATGATCGCCGTGAGCACTCGCAAGTTGGCGAACGTGCTCAGGAAAGCAACGAGCGCGCGGGTCGCCACGCGTCGGCCGAGGCTCGGTCGACTGGTCCGTAACAACAGCCCACCAAGCTATGCGACGGTGCTCGCGGCTGTCGGCGGTTGCGATCCGCGTGATAATGTCGCGACGTGGACCGTTGGCCAGCCGTGGGATACTGCGGGCCCATCCATGCAGAGAAAAGGATCCGATGAGTGCTGAACAGATCGCCCTGGCGACCCGCTATTCCGCCGCGTGGGGGGCCCACGACCCGGATGCGATCGTGGCCCTGCACACCGAGGATACCGTCTTCCACATGCACGGCATGGCCGAGCCGGTCATTGGCGCCGCAGCTACGCGCAGGGCCATCGCGGCGCTGTTTGTTCAATGGCCGGACATTCAGTTCCAGCGTAAGACGGCGTACTTTGGCGACGGGCATATCGTGACCGAATACGTCGTGTCCGGAACTGTGGACGGGGCGCCGTTCGCGTGCGACGGTGTCGACGTGTTCCAGCTTCGCGACGGCCGCCTCGCTCGCAAGGACACCTACCTCGACACAATCACGTATCAGCGCCAACTCGGGCTCGATCCGGCCGCGACGAACGCGACGTAAGCCTCACGCGCACGGCCACGTGGCCGAACCTAGCGTTCGTTAGATAACACGCGCACGTCGCCGGCGTGGGCCCCGCGGCCGCGTCGTCACGACCCGCCGACCGGGCATACCTGGGCCAACGTGATGACATGGGCGAGGCGGTTGACGGACGCTGCTGTCATCTCGACGCGGGCGGTACACTTGTACGTGACACCGGGCGATTCGTTCATCATAAGAAGGGGAAGACTCGCAGACTCAGGCGCGAATTCGACGCGGAGGGATGGCCAGTGGTCGATGGCGGTGGTCTGGGGGACCGCTGCACCGAGACCCCATACCGTCGAGGCGCCCGGGTGTGCCGCAACGCCGTCGGTCGTCGCCACGGTCGCCGACGTGGGGCCACGTCGCGCGGGTGTGGGGCCCTGTCCCGCCGATCGCGAAGACGACGACCCGCCGGCGTACGCCCCGCACCGCCGCCTTCGACGCTTCGCCATCACATCGCCTGCGTGCATGCATCCAGATTCGACTGGACTCGTGCCGGACACAGAGCGGTCATGTGTCGGCGGGCATGGCGCTCGCGGTGCAGGAGTTCGCGTGACCCCACGGATCCAGATCGTCGGCCGAGTCCCAGTGGCGCCGAGTCGTCGCGTGAGCGCCGTCGCGGCACAACAGCACGTGAGCCTGAACACATTCCTCATCCACGCGCTCACGCAGGCGGTCGCCGCCTCGCTTAAGCCGCGCGAGAAGACGGGAGCCTAAGCAATGGGCACCGTTTATCGTCGCCAGGTGCGGTTCTGCACCGCCTGCGATCGGCGCCTCGATACGACCGCCGCGCGCATTGCTTGCATGGCGGCGAGTCATGCGGTCGAACTCCGGGATCAGGGGCCTTGGTGGATCAAGTATCAGGTCCGGGGACGGCCCGTGTGCGTCAGCAGCGGCACCGAGAGGAAAGAGGATGCGAAAAAGCTGCTTCGTCAGCGTGAGCACCTGGTGGACTCCGGCGCGCCGGTCACGGCGCACCAGAACCGCGTCACGTTCGAGGATGCGGCCGCGGATCTCGTCAACGATTACACGGTCAATAAGCGCCGCTCGCTGCGCACGGCCAACCTCCGGATCAGTAAGCACCTGACGCCCTACTTCGCGCACCGGCGGTTGATGACGATTACCGTCGTGGACGCGCGTGCCTACACCGGGCATCGTCTCCGCGAGGGCGCGTCCAATGCTTCGGTCAATCGCGATCTCATGCTGCTCAAGCGCATGTGTACGCTGGCCATGCAGGCGGGGAAGTTGATGGTCCGGCCGTACATCCCGCTCCTGAAGGAGCACAACGTGCGGACGGGGTTCTTCGAGCCCCAGCAGTCGGCGAGCGTGCAACGCCACCTGCCCACGCACATGCGCGGAATCGCCGCATTCGCGTTCGTGACGGGCTGGCGCACGCCGAGCGAGATCCTCCCGCTCGAATGGCGGCAGGTCGATCTGAAACAGAACGAGGTCCGGCTCGACGTCGGCGCCACGAAGAACGGTGAGGGACGTGTGTTTCCGATCACGATCGAGCTGCGGCGGATCCTCGAATCGCAACAGGAGATCGCCAAGGTCGTGAAGCGCGAGCACGGGACGATCCCGCGCCATGTGTTCTGCTATACGAAAGGCGCGAAAGCGGGGAACAGCGTCACGGAAGGCGGCTATAACAAGGCTTGGCGGAAGGCACGCGTTGCGGCTGGCTGCCCTGGACGGATCCCGCCACGACTTTCGTCGCACCGCGGTGCGCAATCTGGTGCGGGCCGGGGTGCCGGAGCGCGTCGCGATGCAGATGACCGGACACAAGACTCGAGCGGTGTTCGAGCGCTACAACATTGTCAGCCCTGGACATCTTCGCGACGCCGCGCGACGACTTGACACTTTCGCGTCGAGCACCGCCGCGATCTAGGGTTGCGCCCTCAATGTGGGGGCAACGCGTCGGTCCGCCTGACGACAGGATCTACGGCTCGACCCGGAACGTCTTCAGCGTGCGCCAGTGCGGCGCCTCGCCGTGGCCTTGATCCACCGCCGCGTTGATCGGACAGTAGCCGGTGGCGACGGTGGCTAGCATGGCGGTCGCACCGGCGAAACACAGGCCCTTTAGGAGAAACCCCGGCACCAGCACCGCCGCGACGCCAGCTGCGGCCGTCACCATGAGCCGCGGCGCCCGCTCTGAGGCGGCCACATTTGGCGCCCATCTCAGCGCCCACACGCGGCAAGGCCGACCACATACCAGATCGCGATTACGCTGAACGGCACCCCAAGCATCCACGCGGCGATGTAACGCATGACGACCTCCGGCGTTATCGAGGAGCAATCTCAATACGATCTAACGGCCACCCCCTGGCGTACGTACCAGAGCGCAAGCAACAGGGAAGAAAGCCCTCACCTCGAATGCGTGCAACCCAGAGCCAGGATGCGACGGACGGCACTAGCCACAAAACATCGGGTCGGATTCCGCACGACTTGCGTCGAACCGCAGACGCATGGTTGTGCGAGTGGGTTTGCCTGGACAGGTCGCGATGCAGCTGTCCAGGGATAAAACGCGCGGTTTTGAACGCTACAACCGTGAGCGCGGGAGATCTTCGGAACGCTGCGCGACGGCTCAACACCTACGCGTCTGCCGTCTGAACTCCGACTGTAGAAAACGGCCTCTGTTAGCACACCGGCGTCCACATCGTCGATGGCTTGCACTCTGCGATCCGTTGGCGCGGCGTCTGCGACGCCTTCCAGGCGGACCCATCGGCCACTTCACCCGCGACGTGCCCGACGGCTACATCCAGACGCTCTCGTCAGGGACGAACCGGATTTCGAATCCTGACAGTGCCGCTTGCGACGATCGCCTGCGGTTGGTCGTGGCCGCACCCATCTCGACCGTGGCACGATTCACGGCAATGGTCGAGTTTTGGGGACGGTCCATCCGTTTCTTGATGTCGTCTAACTCAGCACGATGTATTCTTCCTCACCGAAAAGGAGCGCTGCTGATGAACCGTTGCCGTCTCGCTCTGTTCTTTCCGACCGTTGCGGTTCTTGTGTGGGCTGCCGCCTGCACGAAAGACAATCCGACGACGCCCACGGCCCCTTCGTGTTCCTTCAGCATCACACCGCTGGTGACGACCACCTTCGCAGCGGAAGGCGGCACCGGCACGATCGCGGTCACCGCCGGTTCCGGTTGCGCATGGACGGCGACGAGCGGCGCGACCTTCGTGACGATCACACAGGGCGCCAGCGGGACCAGCAACGGTTCGGTCGCGTTCACGGTCGCCGCCAATGCCGGCGCCGATCGGACCGCGATCCTGACCATCGCGGGGTCAACGGTTTCCCTCACGCAGCGCGCGGCCACTTCCACGCCCACCGGTACGCTGTCCGCGCCGACCGCTAAGGCACCGGTCGGCGGCGTCGCCGTCGACCCGGGCCGGCCGACCCTGGTCGTGAACAATGCGGCGGCCACCGGCACCGTCGGCCCCGTCACCTATCGTTTCGAAATCTCCGACACCAGCTCGTTCCCGGCCGATCCGGTCAGGACCTTCACCGTGGACGGCGTCGCGCAAGGCAGCGGCACGACCGGTTGGGTCGTCAATCACGATCTCGGCGCGAACGTGCTCTGGTACTGGCACGCACGCGCCACCACCGGAACGGTCACCACGGCGTACTCCGCCACCGATACCTTCAACACCGGCACGTCGTGCACCTTCGCGTTGTCACCGTCGAGCGCGGCCGTCGGCCTCTCCGCTGCCACGGGCACAATTACGGTGACGACGACCAGCGCGTGCTCGTGGACGGCGACCAGCAACGACGCATTCATCACGGTCACCACCGGCGCGTCCGGTGCCGGCACCGGAACGCTCTCGTACACCGTCGCGGCCAACAGCGGCGCAGCACGGACGGGGACGCTGACGATCGCTGGGCAGACGTTCACGGTCGCGCAAGCGGGCTCTAGCTCTAGCACGGGTATCGTGGCGGCGTTCCAGTTGTTCGATCCGGGTTCGCAACAGGGAGCGACCACCGAGTGCCGCATTCGAAGCGCGAGCGGTGCGCCGACGACCTGCACACTGCAATCTACGTCGTTCACGCTCGGTACCAATGCGGTCGTGTCCTATTCGTGGAACGTGCAGTACACCTACGACACGGTGAAGACCTTCACCGGTACGAGCCCGACGCTGGCGATCACCGACGTGTGCGGCACGCTGCCGAACACGATCGCGACGACGGACGGCGCGTCTCAGCCGCTGTCGGTGAGCCTCACGGTTACCGACAACCTGGGCGCGACCGCCACCGCGATATCCGGCACCGGATCGCAGGCCCCGCTGGTGATGCGTTTCTTCGTCTGCGGCTCATAGCGGGATGACACGCGTTCGTCGCCGACGGGCTGCGGAGTCATGCGGTCGAACTCCGGGATCAGGGGCCTTGGTGGATCAAAGTATCAGGTCGGGGGAGGGCCGTGTGCGTCAGCAGCGGCAGCGAGAAGATGGCGGTGACCGGCGCGCCCGAGTCGACCAGGTGCTCACGTAGACGCAGCAACTTTTTCGCGGCCTCCTGGCGAGGGACGAGTGTTTCCGATCACCATCGAGCTGCGCCGGATCCTCAACGCCCAACAGGAAATCGCCAAGGACCTGAAGCGCGAGCACGGGACGATCTCCCGCCATGTGTTCTGCTACGCGAAGGGCGCGAAGGCGGGGCAGGGCGTCACGGAAGGCGGCTATAACAAGGCTTGGCGGAAGGCACGCGTTGCGGCTGGCTGCCCTGGACGGATCTCGCACGACTTTCGTCGCACCGCGGTGCGCAATCTGGTGCGGGCCGGGGTGCCGGAGCGCGTCGCGATGCAGATGACCGGACACAAGACCCGTGCGGTATTCGAGCGCTACAACATCGTTAGCCCCGGGGATCTGCGTGATGCCGCGCGACGACTCGATACCTTCGCGGCCAAGGCCGCGGCGATCTGACACCGCCTTGCAGTCCTCACTGGCCGCCGCGTTGCTCTGTTGGGCTAGCCGTTTCCGCCATCGCTCGGCTCAACACCGCGTCAGCCAAGGGCCCCAACCATTCAGTTATTTTCGGCCACGCTTCACTCGCGATCGAAACACGGGCGCACACAGAAACACAGAAAACTAACATTCCGCAGGTCGGTTGACCTCCGCATCGAACTTCGGCGAAAGTTCACAGGCTAGGATGCGCGACGATTTCACCAAGCCGACCAAGCGAAAGATCGCCGCGCGGGCGGGCCATCGATGTTCAAGGTCCGAGTGCGGCGCCGCTACAAGCGGGCCCCAACTCGATCCTGAGGGAATTTTGAACGTTGGTGTGGCCGCACACATTCACGCTGCGTCAGAGGGTGGGCCTCGATACTTAGAGGCGATGACGCCTGAAGGGCGCGGCAGTGCGGAGAACGGTGTGTGGCTGTGTCAGACGTGCGCAAAACTGGTTGATAACGACGAGGCACGGTACCCGGCAGATCTGCTCAGAGGATGGAAACAGAAGGCAGAAGAGAGCGCCCTAACATCGATCGGAAAGACGAAGCGCGCCACGAAGGCGGCGCGGAAGGAGAGCGAGATCAGGCGAAATCTCAAGATCCGCGCCAAGCTCGAAAAGGCGATGCTGCGACCGATCGCCGAACGCCGCCAGTTACGAAGCCCTAGTCCGATGGACAAGTTTCGCAGTCGCAAGATCGTTGTTCGCTCTCTCGACGACACCAGATACCCGGAAATCGATGCAAAACCACCCAGCGGAATCAGTAGCTGGCTTGTGTTTGAGCCGTACGACTTCTACCACGGCGGTCTGAGCGTCATATTGTCGATCCGCCTGGTGGTCATAGGTCCTGAGCAGAATTGGGCTTACGTCGACTACCGGCTCGATGTTCCCGAGGGAACCCCCGGGATTGCCAAGGTCTGGATGCTTGGGGACATCCCGTGGCGAAACATTCGTGAGATTGACGCCGACGGTGATCGTCACTATCGCGGTCCGCATCTCTTCTGCGCTTACGGGGACAACGGCACTCCGTACGAACGAGTTATCGCTAGTGTGATGGGTGAGTTCTACGATTCGCCTCTCGATCCGGCGAAACAGCACCCTGACGTCATGTCGCTCGAGGACCTTTGACGTGGCCAGACAAACCGGTCCGTGGCCGCGAGCGGCATGAGTCTTCGGACCCCGCGAGAATCCGACACGGGGGCCGCCCCGTCGACGACCCAAAAGCCCCGTGACTGACGGACGCGCCCGGATCCGTTTGGGCGGTCGGGTCCGCGACGTGGAACCGCTGTTGTGGAGCGAGAAGGGCGTCCTCGCGAAAGCGAAGTGGGGTGTTGAAGGTGGTGCGAGCAGGCCGCGCGCCAGAAAGAACGCGAGCGCGGGGAAAAATTAGGGACGCCGATCACTTACTGGCCCGTCACCATCGCTTTGCGACCAGCGGCGCGGTGCTTCAAGTCGGCATTGCGCTCGGCGCGGTGGCGGCGTTGACGCCGCAACGTCTCGTCTGGTTCGGATCGGGGATTCTCGGTATCGCCGGCGTCGGTGCGCGATCATCGCGCGCGCCATCGTGCTAACTAGCCGGGTAAGACGCATCGGCGTGTCATTGCCGATGCGTTCGCGTCCGCCTCTTGTCAAATGAGGCCTCCTTCATCTATACGAGGATCACCCCTGACGGCGCGACGATTCGTACCACAATCGGTCAGCCTTCACGATCAGCACGGCACGTCCCGGAACGGGCGGTTCCCCCCGTGGGTTCAGGCGCTAACAGACGCCACTTTCTTACGAGCCGAGCAGTGGATGACACGGAAGACCATGGCCAGCATAGTCGGCTCGGCGCGTGTGGCTAAGGCCGCGTTGTGCGCTGTGAGGTTTGAATAGGAGAAGGGCGAAAATATCAGCGCTCGCAGCAGCGCGACAACGTGTCGTGGCAGGGCGCCAGCGCGTGCCGAACGAGACTCGGTTAGACGGTCTCGCGACGTCGGCGATACGCGGCGGCCGCGCCGCCGAGACCGACGAGCATCAGCGTCGCCGGCTCCGGCACGGGTACTCCTGTCATGTCCGCGGGGCTGTGCATGATCAGCAGGTCGGAGCAGCCAAAGGGTCCGCATAGATTCGCTGTCAACGTCGTGGAAACTTCGTTGAACAGCCCGATCTGGTTCGCGCCGCTGGTGCCGTTGTACGACACCGAGCGCGGGCCGGGCGACGGACTGCCCGGCAGCGGGTCGCCGTAAACTTGCGTCGCCGCACCCAGACCGTTGAGCGTTCCGTTCAGCGCAAGGTCGATAATGTCGCCGAACGACACGCCGCCAACGCTGTACCCGTCGGAATACATCCAGATCGAGCCGTTATTGATCGCGAGGACGTCGCTGACGCCGGTGTACTGACTCGCGATCGGGTTGTAGGCAGCGTCGAGCAGAAAAATGTACGCGGTGTCCCAGTGCGGCGAGTCGAACGACGGTACGAATACAGGATCTCCGGTCACGGCATCGAAGCCGTCCTGCACAGTGCCGACGAACAGCTGGTAATTCAGGTTTTCGCTGTAGTGGCTGATGCTTCCGCCGTGACCGTCGCCTTCGCCGGCATCACACGTCGTCACGAGCGTGTTGATGTCGGTCGTGCAGCCGATGGCGAAGGGACTCGCGTGTGCAGTCGACGCGAACGTCGTGACGCAGACAGCGGCCAGGATGGGAGCAATGAACTTCGTCATAAGAACGGGTTAGAGCAAGTTCGTGACCGGACTGCCGCGCTGGCTAAGGTGTGCGCTCAATCACCGCAACCATTGGTGCCATAGGGGTTGTGCCACCTGTCCTAAATGGTCGTAGACTGCGGCGTCGCGAGTCGGAGAGTCGGTTCCGACAAAAGATCGCAGGCACGCAGACTTTAGGGAGTAAGGGCGATGACTCCTGCGATCGGAGATCGCACGGTCGCGTTTGAACGACAAGCGGATAAAAGTCTGCTCTTGAAGGTTTCGAATCGCTCCCCTGTCTCTTCAAGTCTTGTACTGTCATTAGGATCTGTGGGTATCAAATATGCGAGTCACTTCTTGCCTTTCTAGGCCCCGCTAAACGATCCTCTGCGCTTCGACTTTCGCACTTCAACTCAGATCGGGATGAGGGAACGCTCGCTGGGAGCATTCCACTAGGCGTCGGTGTCGCTTCCCTAAGGATTCTGCAATGAACCGATACTTGCCGGTCTGTGTTATGGCGTCGTTCGTTTTTTTGATGGCTGCGGCTGCGGCCGCGGACCAACTGACCGTCACTCTCAACACCGACACTTGGGGAGGCGTTCCCGGCAGGCAAGGAGAAGTCGGCGATCTTCGATGGACCCTGCTGGTCGCAGGGGAGGGCGACACGATTGTGTTCGACTGCGGCTCCCCCTGCCACGTCATTCTGAGGGCCCCGTTGGCCCCGATTACGCACGACGTGACGATTGACGGCGGCCCCCTCGGAACGATCATCGACGGCGACAATGTCCATCGTGTGTTCTTCGTCGATACGGGCCACGTCGTTCTGCGCAACCTCCGAATTCAGAATGGCCGCGCAAAAGGCGGCGATGGCGGCCCCGGGCACCGTGGGAGCGGTGGAGGCGGCGGCCTCGGTGCCGGCGGCGGCCTCTTCGTCAACCAGACCGCCGCTTCGGCGACCCTCATCGACGTTTCCTTCGTGAATTGCAGCGCAGTGGGCGGCGCCGGCGGTGGTTCCATCGCTGGCAACGGGGGCGGCGGAGGGGGCGGCCTCCTATTCCCTGGTGGAGCAGGTGTGGGTGGAGCCGGTGGCGGCGGCGGCGGAATTTACGGGGCGGGCGCAGACAGCGGTCCGGGCCTCGATGCGGGGAATGGTGGCGACGGCGGTGGCGCCGGGGGCGCCCCGGGTATGGTGTGGTGCGTGTTGCAGTGTCCGATTGGCATTCCGGGCAATGCCGGATGGGCCTTTACGACGAACGCACCGGCGACGACTAGCGCGCTGTGGATTAATAACTCTCTCAATGCAATCAACGGGAGTATGAGTCAAACCATCTTCGTGTTTTCGGCTGGGAACGGCGGCTTCGGCGGCGGCGGCGGTGGCGGCGCCCCTTCAAATTTTTTCCATGATGGCCCAGCGGGAAAAGGCGGCTTTGGTGGCGGCGGTGGCGGCGGAGCTGGCGCCTTAGTGCGCGAATTTGGAGGAGACGGCGGACCGGGCGGCGGCGGTGGTGCAGGTGGTGTGCTCGATTCTCAGAATAGCGCTGGCGAACCGGGGCTCGGCGGACTACTCGCGAATGGGGTGTACGGTGGCCGAGGCGACTTCTTGAACAACGAATCGACCGGCGGCGGCGGTGCCGCGGCTGGGCCGGCCGTGTTTGTCAATCAAGGCAGTTTGACGACGAGCAATAGTGCCTCTACGGGGAGCATCGCGCGACCTGGAGGGGGCGGTGCGACCGCTGATGCGACTCCCGTCTTCAATTACGGTGGAATGGTCAACGGCTCGACAGAGGTCGGGCCGATCGCCAGTGCCCTCTCCCTCTCAATCTCCATGCTGTCGATTCAACAATCGTTTAGTGCACCGGACATCCCGTTAGGCGGGATCACCACTTTAACCATCGCGATCACCAATCCAAATTCGTCCGAGGTGCTCTCTGACGTCTCGTTCGTCGATTATCTTCCCGCCGGCCTTACGGTGGCCACACCGGACGGGTTGACAGCGGCATGTGACGGGTTTCTTTTCCAACGAAGTTATGGCGCGTTCATCGCGGCAGGTAATGTGGTGTCCACTTCCGGAGCGCAACTGTTTCCAGGCGCGTCGTGCTTCTACTCGGTGAATGTGATCGGCACGGCCCTTGGCCGCCAGACCAACAGCATTCGTGTTGGTTTGAGGTACGCCACTGGGGCGCCGTCGCTCGCGGCGGTCACGGTCGGCGCGCAGACGATCACATTCAACGCGGTACCCCCCATCACCTTCGATGCCGGTCCGGCGCTGCTGAGCGCAGCGGCATCATCCAATCTCCCGGTCACCTTTACGTCGATAACACCTTCGATCTGTGCCCCGGTCGGGAATACCGTCACGCTGCTGGCCGTGGGCACGTGTTCGATCACTGCGAACCAGAGTGGCGGCACGACCTACGCCGCCGCTGCGACCGTGACGCAAAGCTTCGGCATCACTGCCGGAACGCAAACGATTGCATTCGGTGCATTGCCCAATGCCGGATTCGGGTCCGGCCCGATTACGCTCACGGCAATCGCATCGTCCAACCTGCCCGTGAGCTTCTTCTCGATAACCCCAATTGTCTGCGCTGCCGGCGGAAACATCGTCACGTTGCTGAGCGTCGGCGCATGTTCGATCACCGCGACTCGCGCGGGCACCGCCAACTACGCAGCCGCAGCGAACGTGACGCAGAGTTTCCTCATCAACGCCGGAGCGCAGACGATCGCGTTCGCGCCGCTAAGTACCGCAGCGTTCGGCGCTGGGCCCGTCGCGCTGGTTGCCACCGCGTCGTCCAATCTAACCGTGACGTTCGTGTCGACTACACCCGCGATCTGTGGTGTCATCGGCGATACCGTTTCACTTGTGAATGTCGGCACCTGTTCGATCACCGCGAGCCAAGGGGGTAGCGCGAGCTACCTGGCCGCGCAAAGCGTGGCTGGGAATCTCACGGTGAAAAGATTTGAGTACTCCCTTGTTACGACCGTGGCCGGCACGCAGGGCCAAGAAGGCACAACCGACGGGACCGCCAGCACGGCGCGGTTCTCGCTTCCCAAGGGCATCGCGGCTGACGCTGGTGGCTCCCTCTATGTCGCAGATACGTTCAACCACACGGTTCGCAAGATCACGGTTGGCGGAGTTGTGTCCACCGTTGCGGGCCTAGGCGGTGTGAGTGGTGAGGCGGACGGCACCGGTGACGCCGCGCGGTTTCTCTATCCGGCCGGTGTGGCGGTGGACCCTTCCAATAATGTCTATGTTGCCGACACCAGCAACCACACGATCCGCAAGATCACAAGCGCTGGTGTTGTGACGACGCTCGCAGGCACCGCGTCGACGCGTGGCGCGTCAGATGGAACGGGAAGTGGCGCGCAATTCTTCTTCCCGACCGGGATCGGGCTGGACACTTCAGGGAATCTCTACGTGGGCGATCAGAACAACAACAAAGTTCGGAAGATCACCCCAGCCGGTGTCGTCTCGACGTTGGCGGGTGCGGACAATCCACAGACCGCCGGCGAAGTTGTTTGGGCGGACGGCGCCGGTGGCGAGGCGCGGTTCAGGCGGCCGACGGGCGTGGCAGTGGATCTCGCTGGCACCGTGTACGTTGCCGACGAACTCAATCACGTCATCCGCAAAGTCACTAGCGCTGGCTCGGTGACCACGTTCGCCGGTGCCCATGGCAGCAGCGGCTCGGAGGACGGCGTTGGAAGTGCTGCGCGGTTCTTCCGTCCCAATGGTGTAGCCGTGGACAGCGTCGGAACGGTCTACGTCGCGGATACAAACAACTCGACGATTCGGAAAATCACGAGCGATGGAGTGGTCACGACGCTCGCAGGAGAGGCGGGAGAGGGAGGTTTCGCGGATGGAAGCCCGCCTGCCGCACGGTTCAGCCTTCCGACCGCGCTTGCGCTGGACGGCCTGGGCAACCTGTACGTGGCGGACACCGGCAATCAGACGATTCGCCGCATCGTGCTCGTGCCGACCGCCCCGGCCGGCGCTGGGCCGGCCGCATCGCTCACCCCCGCGAGTCTGACGTTTGCGAGCCAGGCCCTGAATGCCGCTAGCGTCACTCAACGCATCACGATCACGAATAGCGGCGCCGCTCCGCTGGTATTCGGTTCCATCTCAACGACGGCTGAGTTCAACCAAACCAACACGTGCGCCACACTGCCCGTCGGTGCGACCTGCACAGTGGATGTCGCATTTCGGCCAACGGCAGGCCAACTCCGAACCGGCGCATTGGTGCTTGCCACCAACGACCCTCACAGTCCAACGACGATTCCGATGAGCGGGCGCGGAGGGTTTCCAGCGTTCTCGTTCAGCCCCTCGCCACTGCTGTTTGCAAATCAACCGATCGGCACGACGAGCGGTAGTCTGCGGATCGTGTTGACCAACAGCGGCCAAGACACGCTCAGCATCGGTTCCGTCGCGACGACCGGTCCGTTTTCACCCGTAACCGGCTGTCCGACGCTGAATCCCGCTGCAGGCTGCAATCTCGATGTGACCTTCACGCCAACGACGGCCGGCATTCAATCGGGATTGTTGATCGTCACGGACACCGGCGGTTCGCCGCACCAAGTGACACTCACAGGATCCGGATTTGCAATCGCACCCGTCTCGACGCCGCCAGGCTCGAGCGTGCCCGTCCAGAGCGCGGGAGCGGCGATCACCTTCACAACCGTAACCGAAGGCGGTGTTACGACCGTAACGGCCCTCGGCGCTCCGACACAACTAAATCTCAGTGTCCCGGGAGGATTCGCAATCACTGGGAGCAGCTTGGCGTTCGAGATCCATACCAGCGCCGTCTTCGCGGGAAATGTCCAAGTCTGCTTCGATGCGCATGCGCTATCAAACGATGACTTCGCAGTCGCCGTGGTGCTTCATGGTGAAGGCGGCGCCCTTGTGCCGTACCCGACCACGCGATATTCGGTGACGCGGATGCTGTGTGCCGTCGTGCCGTCGCTAAGCCCGTTCGTGATCGGCACCATCGTCGACTCACGTCTCAGCCTTCCGTTCTCGAATCAACCGCCGGTCTGCTCAACAGCAACGGGCACGACGTTGCCGATGTACCCGATGGACCACGGCCTCCGATTCGTATCTATCGCACACGTGACCGATCTCGACGGCGATCCGCTCGCCACCAGAATTATCGCGATCTGCCAAGACGAGCTCACGAACTTTGAAAACATGGCCGCTTATGCGATCGACGGGGCGGGTCTCGGCACCGCAACCGCCGCGATTCGCGCAGAGATCAGCGGTACCCGCGCAACCCCGAGCAACGGTCGCGTGTATCACATCTTCTTCAACGGTGACGATGGCAGGGGCGGGATGTGCTCCGGCGAAATAAAGATCGGGGTGCCGACATCGCCGACCGGCACAGCGATCGACGGCGGTGCCATGTACGACTCGACGAAGTCTAGCGGCGCGTGCAGGGTGCCAGGAGGACTTTAGCGGGGGGCGGGGAAACGACCGTCAGTCGGTGCGTCAGATATATATTGATCGACTCGGTCGTAATTCGAAGCATCTAATCACGCTCCTCGAAGATCTTCAGGCGCTGGGCGTGCGTTCGTGTCGCTGGCCGAGGGCATCGACGCCATGACGCCAGCCGGGCTGACCGCTAGCTGCAGCCAAGCGTCGCCCGCCAGTTCGGGCGCCTGATGCGTCCGTCATAGCCACGGTCGTCACGCGTTCCGGTCGGGCGCTTGCCGGCCATTGGCGGTTCGAGTGCCCGATGAACTCCTCCCGTCGCCTCAGCCTATGCGAGCGCCAAGACGACGGACCTGCGAGACGCTACAATCCGTTGTGGCGTGTGGTCCCGCGTTGTCCCGTTCGTTACACTTGCGGTGACACATGCCGATCGGCGGCGGCGATCGTCCACGAGTCGGGCGATTTCAGGCGAGATTTCGACGCGGAGGGATGGCCGAGTGGTCGATGGCGGTGGTCTTGAAAACCACTGAACCGGAAACGGTTCCGGGGGTTCGAATCCCTCTCCCTCCGCCAAATGATTGGCAACAGCGTTGATTTAGCAGCGAGAGTGGACGCTGGTTAACGCTGACCATCTCGTGATTGTCCGTGTCGCTTTACGTGGTAGCAGGCCCGACAATTGCGCGAGCGTCAGGACGTCGATACCTTGAGCTGATCGCGCGGTTCGCGGCCGCTCATTCCAGTGTTGTAAACGGGCGTGTCCGGTTCGAATTCCTGACCGCGCGAGAGCGCGCCGACCCTGACCGGATCGAAACCGGCGTCGCGCACGAGGCCGGCGACGACGTCCATCGCGGCGCTGTCGGGGCCAGCTCGGCTTCAAGGCGCGAAGGTCGCCTATTGACGCGCCGCGCGTGGAACCCCGAGCCGGTGAACTGGCGTCTAAGCATCTGCTCGTTCGTCAATCCGCATTTCGCAAGGAGCCGACCCATGGCATTTCGACGCGCACTCTCCACGCTGTCGCTCGTCGCGCTCGTCTCCGTCGCCGGCGCACCGGCGCGCGCTCAGGACGTCATCAGCAAGGACGACGCCGCGCTGGTGAAGGCCTCGTTCCTGAACGATCTCGAAAACATGCGTGTCAAGTTCGTCGGGCTTGCGGAAGCCTTTCCGCAGGACAAATACACATGGCGGCCAATGGAGGGCGTCCGGTCGGTGTCCGAAGTGTTCATGCTCGCCGCGATGGAAGGCTACAGCTTCATTCCGACGTCGTTCGGCGCCAAGGCGGCCGCCCTCGGCACGCGCGAAGAGATGGGCACGCTGCGCACGCTGACCGACAAAGCGCAGGTGATCGATCACCTCAATAAGGGATTCGCCCACGCCAAGGCGGAACTGACGGCGCTCGACCCGGCCACGCTGACCGCAAAGCGCAAGATCGTCGTTTCGCCGAACCCGGTCGCGGTCACCGACATCGCGCTCGGCATCGGCGGCGACCTGCACGAGCACCTCGGCCAGATGATCGCGTACGCGCGCGTGAACCACATCGTACCGCCGTGGAGTAAGTAGGAGCCGCACGGCGCGGCGGGGGCCGATTACGCCGCGGTGATGTCGGTGTGTGTGAAATCTTCGCCGACGAACAGCAGCGAGTCGTTCGCGGTCGCCGCCGCCGCGTAGGCGAGACAGTCGCCGAAGTTCAGCGCCGCTTTGTGACGGCCACGGCCGAACCTGAGAAACGCGTCGGTCGCCGCGTGCCATTCCCGTTCGCCGAACGGCACGACGGTGACCCCCAATTCCTGCACCACCGCCCGAACCTCGCCGGCCGAGCCGGCCTTTCGGCGGCTAGCGAACACGATGCTGGTCTCGACCAGCGTCGGTGCCCCGACGCGCACGCCGGGCGCCGACAGAATTCTGTCGATCAGATCGAGATGCCCGTGTTCGCCGAACATGATGGCGATCAGCGCCGACGAATCGAGCGTCATACGCCGTCCGCGCCGAAGCCGAGGATTTCGTCTTCCTCGGCCCGCGTGAGCCGGCGGCCCCGCTCGGCGTCGGGCAGGGTGACCCACACTTTCTTCTGGAGCAATTTCAAGACGCGATCCCGCCGCTGTTCGATCGACCGCCCTTTCAAGCGCTCCTGACGTTCCTGCAGGGCGCGGCGGATCGCTTCGGTTTTGGATTCGCCGGTCATGCGGGCCACCTCGGCGGCCAGCCGCTCGACGTCCGCATTCTTGAGGTTGAGCGCCATGATTACACCATGGTATATCACAAAGGGTGTAACGGTGTAAACATCGCGTTCCGGCAGACGGCCGGCGGTCAACGGGCGAGCAGAAGAAGACCGGCCGACACGACCGAGAGCAGCCACAGCATCACGCCGACCTCACGCGCCCGTCCTGCGACCGTGTAGAGCAGCGCATGCAGCAGAAAGCCCCACAAAATGCCCTGTGTAATGGACAGAGTGAGCGGAATCAATACGATCGTCACGAAGGCCGGCAACGCGTCTTCGATCGACGAGAAATCGATCGTCGCGACTGATTGAAACATCGCCACACCGACGAGCACGAGCACCGGCGCGGTCGCGTACGCCGGAACGGCGGCGGCCAGCGGCGCGAGAAACAGGCAGGGCACGAAACAGAGCGCGGTGACCACCGACGCCCGCCCGGACCGTCCGCCCATGCGGATCCCGGCGATGCTCTCCACGTACGCGGTGCCTGGCGACGTCCCGGCGAGCCCCGACGTCATCGTCGCGAACGCGTCGACGATCAGCCCGCGGCGCAGGTTGAGGGGCCGGCCGTCGGCGTCGGTCAGGCCGGCGGCGGTCGCGACGCCGATGAACGTGGACAGCGAATCGAACAGATCCGTGAAGAAGATCGCGACGATCGACGGCAGCAGCGCGGGCGTCAAGGCGCCGCGGATGTCTAGCGCGAGGAACGCCGACGAGAAGTCGGGCGCACTGACGACCGCCGACGGCCTCGTCGCGTAGCCGAGCGTCCACGCCAGCGCCGTCACGGCGGCGATCGCGGCGAGAAACGCGAGCGGGTTGCTGCGCCGGATCAGCACCGCGGCGATCACAATCCCGAGCAGCAGAAACGCGGCCCGATGATCGAGCGTGCCCATCCGCACGAGCGTGGCCGGATCGCCGACGATCAGCCCGGCATTGCGCAGGCCGATGAACGTCAGCAGCAGGCCGATCCCGGCGGCGGCGGCCTTGCGCAGCGATGGCGGGATCGCCAGTGCGATCTGCTCGCGCAGCGGCGTCATCGACACCACCAGAAACAGCACGCCGGCCCAGAACACCATCCCGAGCGCCGTCTGCCATCGCACCTGATGCTGCAGCACGATCGTGAACGCGAAAAACGCGTTGAGCCCCATGCCCGGCGCGACCGCGAACGGCAGCCGCGCGTACAGCCCCATCAGCAGCGTCATGCTGCCGGCGATCAGCACCGTCGCGGTCAGTGCGCCGCTGAACGGCATCCCGGTGCCCGCGGTCGACAGAATCGCCGGGTTGACGACGACGATGTACGCCATGGTGAAGAAGGTGGTGACGCCACCGATCACGTCGCCGTACAAGGCGGGCTCCCGCGGCGCAGATGGTTGAGTCATCGAGGTGCGCGCATGCTACGCTGTCGCCCGCGTGAACACCAAACGCGCTCCGTCGCTGATCGCGGCGTTGGCTGTCACCGCCCTGCTGACCGCATGCGGCACGCCTGAACCGGCGCGCCCGGTCGTGGTGCAGGGCGCGATGGACGTCGAGACCCGCGGGCTCGCTGGGGCCATCGAGCACCCGGTCGAAGAGACGATCGGCGGCTGGACGTTCTGGCGCGGCACGATCGACGGCTACCCGGTTGTCATTTCCAAGACGCTGAAAGGGATGGCGAATGCCGCCGCGGCGACCGCGCTCGTCGCGGAGCGCTTCCATCCGGCGGCGATCATCAACCAGGGCACGGCCGGCGGCCACACGCCCGAGCTCCACGTCTTCGACATCGTACTGGGGACCGAGTCGGTGAATCTCGGATCCTTCAAGACCGGCTATCGCCCGCGCGGCGGCGGCAGCCATTACGAGGAGTGGAGTCCGCTCGACCTGATGCGCGGCGAGGGCAGCGCCGGCCAGGATCCAGCCGCGCGGACCATGCGCCGCTATGCCGGAGACGACGGGCTGCTCTCCGCGGCGCGGACCGTCCGCGATCGCTATCGCACGGGGCACGTCGTCGACGGCGTGATCGGATCGAGCGACGTCTGGAACAGCGAGATCGATCGGATCGCGCGATTCCACGATCAATACGGCACGACCGCCGAGGAGATGGAGACCGCGTCGGCGGCGCAGATCGCGGGCCTGTTCCACATCCCGTTCCTCGGCATCCGCGTGGTGTCCAACAACATCACGAACGGCGACACCTACGACGCGAAGGTGGGCGAGGCCTGTCAGGCGTACGTGCGCGAGGTGGTGAAGGCGTACATCCGAAAGGTGAAGCGATGAACAGGCAGGAGGCTCAAGGTGCGACGGTGCGGGGTGCGACGGTGCGGGGTGCGAGGGTGCGGGGTGCGACGGTGCGGGGTGCAGCGAGCGTCGCCGTTGCGGTGCTGCTGAACCTGGGCGCCGCGCAGCTCCATCCGGGGGAATATGCGCCGGCCGACATCGCCTACGGCTCGCGTCTCTACGACGCCCAGTGCACCACGTGCCACGGCGCCAGCGGCGACGGCGTCGGCGGCGTCGATCTGCGCAGCGGGAAATTCAGGAACGCGGTCACGGACCAGGACCTGACGCGCGTGGTGACGACCGGCATACCCGGCACCGGGATGCAGGCGTTCAAGTTCGACGCATCGGAAATCTCGGGCATCATCGCGTTTCTGCGCAACATGAACGCGTTCGATCGCGGATCGGTCACGGTCGGCGACGCCGCGCGCGGCCGGGCGGTGTTCGACGGCAAGGGTGCCTGCGCGCGCTGTCATCGGATCGGCACGCAAGGCTCGCGCGTTGCGCCGGATCTCAGCGACATCGGCGCCATCCGCAGCGCCGGCTCCCTGCCGCGCTCGCTGATGGATCCCACCAGCCAGATGATGCCCATCAACCGTCCGGTGCGCGCCGTCACCCGCGACGGCAAGGTCGTCAACGGCCGCCGGCTGAATGAGGACACGTATACGGTGCAGCTGATCGACGATCAGGAGAGGCTGGTCTCGCTCGCCAAGAGCGATCTCGCGGAGTTCACCATCGCCACCGTCTCGCCGATGCCGTCGTTCAGCAGCCGGCTGACGCCGGACGAAATCGCCGACGTCGTCGCCTACCTGCTGTCGCTGAAAGGACGATGATCATGAAGACACGAGCCGCGGCCCTCGTTCTCGGCGTTCTGGTCGGTTGCACGTTGCACGCCCAGGTCGGCGCCGATCGCCTCACCAACGCGGCGAAGGAAGCGCGCAACTGGCTGACCTACTCCGGCGGCTACTTCAGTCAGCGCCACAGCACGCTGACCCAGATCACCCCCGCCAACGCGAAGACGCTCGAGCTGAAATGGATGTATCAGGCCGCCGCCGCGGGCGCCTGGCAGACCACGCCGCTGGTGGTCGACGGCGTGATGTACCTGACGCAGCGGCCCAACGATGTCGTCGCACTCGACGCGAAAAGCGGGCGCGTCTTCTGGATCTACCGGCACACGCTCGATCCGACGCAGATCGTCTGCTGCGGCGCGAACAACCGCGGCCTCGCGATTCTCGGCGACACGCTGTTCATGGGCACGCTCGACGCGCACCTCGTCGCGATCGACGCGCGGACCGGCCGTCTGCTGTGGAACACCAAGGTCGCCGACAGCAAAGGCGGCTACTCGGTCACGCACGCGCCGCTGGTCGTCAAGGACAAGGTGATCGTCGGCGTCGGCGGCGGCGAGTACGGCATTCGCGGCTTCGTCGCGGCGTTCGACGCGCGCAGCGGCAGAGAGGCGTGGCGGTTTTATACGATCCCGGCGCCCGACGAACCGGGCGGCGACTCGTGGAAGGGCTGCCCGCCGAAGACCGTGGACGCCTTCTGCGATCCCGACGCGTGGAAGCACGGCGGCGGATCGGTGTGGGTCACCGGCTCCTACGATCCGGATCTGAACCTCACCTACTGGGGCGTCGGCAATGCCGGACCGGACTGGAACAACGATCAGCGCCCCGGCGACAACCTCTACACCGATTCGGTGGTCGCACTCGACGCCGACACCGGCCGGTTGCAGTGGCACTATCAGTTCACCCCGCACGACAAGTACGACTACGACTCGGTCCAGGTGCCGGTGCTCGCCGACATCACGTGGCGCGGCGGGCCGCTCAAGGCAATGGTCTGGGCGAATCGCAACGGCAATTTCTACGTGCTCGATCGCGCGACCGGAAAATTTCTCACCGGCAGGCCGTTCGTGAAAGTGAACTGGATGGATACGTTTGACGAGCACGGCCGTCCGCACCAGACGCCGCAGCCGGCGGGGCAGCCGACGTGGCCGGGCAACCAGGGCGGCACCAACTGGTACTCGCCCTCGTACAGCCCGCACACGGGCATGTTCTATGTCTCGGCGTGGGAGGGCTACGCGACGCTGTTCGGCGGCACGCCGGTCGAATATCAGGAGGGCCGCAACTTCGGCGGCGGCGTCAACCGGCCGTTCGTTCCGATCCCCGGGGCGCCGGCGGTGCCGGGGATCCGACGCGGCCCGATCAACAACTGGACGGAAGCGGCCGCCACCGGCGCGGTCCTCGCGCTCGACGCGGCGACCGGTGACGTGAAGTGGAAGTTCCCGATGACCGACGTCACCGACAGCGGTATCCTGACGACCGCGTCGGACGTGCTGTTCACGGGCGGGCGCGAAGGCTATTTCCAGGCGCTCGACGCGCAGACCGGCACCCTGTTGTGGAAGGCGAGCCTCGGCGCGCAGATCGTCAGCGGACCGATTACCTACGAAGTCGATGGGAAGCAGTACGTCACCGCGATCTCCGGACTGTCGCTGTGCGTCTTCGGGCTGCGCGAGTAAACGCGGACGATGAGGCGCGATCTACTCAATTTGAGAACGAAGGGTCCAGCGTACGGCCGGGGTTCGGTCGCCGAGCCGGGCGGTACGGATCCTGAACTACAGGCGACTGCGATGTTAAAAGTCGAGCTGCACACCCACACGGCCGACGATCCGGTCGATACGATTCCGTATTCGACGTGCGATTTGATCGACCGCGCCGGGGCGCTCGGGTACGACGCGGTCGCCATCACCCTCCACGAGCAACAGCTCGATCTCCGGCGCTTCATCCCGTACGCCGCCGAGCGCGGGATCGTCCTCATCCCCGGCGTCGAACGGACGATCGAAGGCCGGCACGTCCTGCTGCTGAATTTCGCCCGCGGCACAGAGGACGTGCGGACGTTCGACGATCTCGCCCGTCTGCGGGCCAACGCGCCGGGTCTCGTGATCGCGCCCCACCCGTTCTTTCCCGCGAGCGTCTGCCTGCGCGGCGAACTGGCGCGGCACGCGGATTTGTTCGACGCGGTGGAGCGCAACGCGATGTACATCCGCGGCGTCGATTTCAATCGCGCCGCCGAACGCTTCGCGGCGCGGCACGGCAAGCCGGTGGTCGGCAACGGTGACGTCCATCGCCTTGCCCAGCTCGGTTCGACCTATTCGCTGGTGGATGCGGAGCGGGATCCCGACGCAATCTGCGCGGCGATCGCCGCCGGCCTGGTGCGCGTCGAAAGCCGTCCGCTCGCCTGGATCGACGCGGCGCGGCTGATGTCGAGCCTGTTGCTCGCCGGCCTCGTCTCGCAGCGCGTGACCGCCGCGGGCGGTGCCGCCTGCAGCCCCGGCGCGACGTAGTACTCAAAACGATCGCTGAGTGCGCACAGCCGTTGTCGCCTTCGACCTTGGGTAGCGCCGGGCTTTAGACCTGCCAGGCGGCAGCCCTGAACGGCTGCGCTCAGAACAGCCAGCCGAACGTCAGCGTATTCGCGCCGTCACGCAGGCCGTGGGCGACATCTCCGCGCAGCACGCCGGGGGTGCCCGGAATCTTGATGCGGAGGCCGACGCCGAGATCGATTTGCACCGGCGTTGCGCCTGCTGCCGCCTGCCGCGACGCGCGCGCCGCGTCGGCGAAGCCGGCGATCCCGAGACGAACAATCGACGGCCGCTCCAGCCACCGCTGGAGCTCCGCGCTCCCGAACGTCAGCGTGCGGCCGAATGCGGACGCACCGGTGAGGTCGACCACTCCGTCGCTCAATAGCGGATGCGCACGCAGCAGCGGGGCGCGGACCTGCCCCTCGCCGGCGCCCGGCCATAACGCGAACGGCGCTTCGTCGCTGACGCGCTCGATGCCCGCGGCGCCGCGCACGACCCAGCCGCGCGTATCGGGTGACGACCGCGCGAGCGCGCGCGCGCCGAGCGAGCGGAACGCGGCGCCGCCGGTCAGCGGCGCCCATTGCGTCGCGTCAACGGTCAGCGACAGGCGATCTGTGAACGCTGCGCGTTCGAGCGAGCCGCCGATCGACGCCGCCTTGCGGCCGCCGCTCCATGCGTCGAGGCCCGCCGACGCTGCGTAGCGGACGCGGCCCGAGAGCCAGTCGCCGACGGTGACGCCGCCGTGGGTGCGCGACTCGACAATCCGCGACTCCCGCGCGCCGCCATAGGTATCCGACTGCCACGAGCCGTCGAACCGCCACACGCCGGGCAACCGCCGTACCCCTGGCGCCGCGAAACCGACGCTGACGCCCGGCCGATGACTCCACCAGCGCCAGCCCGCGGACCACACCTCTCCTTGTCCGCTGACGCCCGGGATCGCCACGTCGATCTCCTCATTCGCGACCGTCCGCGCCACGGCGCCGGCCCATTCAATCGTGCCGCGTGGCACCGCCGACAGCTCGACGACGACGACGTCGACGGTCGCGAAGCCGTCGGCCTCGGGTTTGACCGCCAGCCGTGTCGCGGCATGATCCGGCAGCGCGGCGATCCGGCGCCGCGCGCGCTCGAAGACGTCCGCGGTCAGCAGCATGTTCGGCTGGATCGCGATCACCTCGGCGACCGTCTGATAGCGCGTGTGGTGCAATCCGTCGATTCGCACCCGGTTGACCCGCGGTTTGCCGATCCGGTTCCATGCGCGCAGCGCGCCGAGGTCGTCGTCCTGCATGAACAGGCTCGAGCCGAGGACGTCGAGCGCGTACTCGTCGTGCGCGTCGTGGGTCAGCGCGTCGCGCGCCAGCGCCGCGGCATCAGCCCAGCGCTGTTCCGCGAACCGGACGCCTGCCAGCTCGCGCAGCGGACCCGCCGCCTCCGGACATTGCGCGCGCACCTCGTTCAACGCCGCGTCGGCGTGCGTGATGCCGCGATCCCGGATCTCCGCGAGTGCCCGGTTCAACCGCGCGTCGCAGCCACTGACGGCGACCCTGGCCGTCGGCCCGCCCTCTGGCACGTCGACCTGTGTGGGATTTGACGGAAGCTCGGCGGAACTCGACGGGAGGGAAGGCGGAAGGATCACGAGCGACCAGAAGCCGGCGTTCTTCCAGGCACGCTCGAAGTCGGGGGCACCGATCGATCGCGATGGGCCCCATGACGGATCATGGACGACGATCGTGTCGTCGGTCGCCGCGACCACGACGACGTAGTGATAGAGCGGGCCCCGATCCGGCAGCAGCACGATCACCGGCTGCTTGTCGTTGACGCGGGCGCGCAGCGCGGCGAGCGAATCGCCGGCGCGCGCGGTGCGCCACCCTTTCGCGCCGATCGCGCGGACCAGGACGTCGTTCGCGATGCCGCCGGCGCGGCGATCGACGAGGGGCGCGAACGCCTGGGCGTCAGCGTGGGCGTCGCCCCAGTAGCGGAACACCATCGCGGCCGCCGCGCCGCCGCACAAGGCGTCGGTCTGCGGCAGGTACGGCACGTCCATCGCCAGCGAGGCGGCGATCGACAGCACGGCGGCCAGCGTGGTGAGCATGGACTAACCGCGGCGGTAGATCGCCGCTATTTCACCGCGATGATCAGGATGATCACGAGCAGCAGGATGATCAGGATGGTCGTCGTCGAGATGACGACGGTCGACGCGCCGCCGACGAGCTGGTCGTTGACCTGCTGCGCCGCATTCGCGGCCTGTGCCAGCTGGGTGCCGTTCAGGGTGTCGACCGCCGCCGCCGCACGTGAGAGGTCAAGGCCAAGCTTGGCCGCGACAGCCTGAACTTCCGACAGTTCAAGGGCTTTGCGTACAGTTGCGCGATCCGTGTCCTGTTTCGCTGCGGCGCCGGCGACCGTCGTCGCCAGCTGGGTGGGAGAGACGACGTGCTGCTGGCCGGCGAAGGCGGAAGAAGAGGCCATCATCAACATCGCGAGCGGGAAAACGAGAAGCTTTCGGACTGACTGCATCGGAATCCTCCTGAAAAGTGGCAACGCGACTCAACAGGAAGCAAGGGCGATACCGCACGCATCTGCGGCCGAGCTGGTTCCGGCACGGGCCTCGCAAGGACTACAGCGGAGGTTCCAATGAGATCAATCTGTGCAGCGTTCGGTCTGGCGGCGATCTGTGCGGTCGGGCTGGGTGCGCAAAGCGCCACCACGAAGTCGAAGACCAAGGTGGAAGTGAAGGACGGCAAGGAGATCACCGTCGGCGGCTGCCTCGAGCGTAACCCGGGCGGCGGTTACATGCTGACGTCCACGGCCGGCTCGATGAAGTACGCCTTGATCACCGACGACGATCTCTCCAAGCACGTCGGTCACCGGGTCGAGGTCAAAGGTAAGGCCGCGGACCGTGGCGACGGCAAGGTGAAGATCGAGTCGACGGTCGGCAGCGGCGACGACAAGTCGAAGGCGAAGACCGAGATCAAGGGCAACGACATGTCCGGGATGCATTATCTCGGGATGAAATCGCTCAAGATGATTTCGGCTTCCTGCGTGTAGGATCTCTCCAGAGGCGGGGCCGCGGCCCCGCCTCACACCGTGACCCCATCCGACGATCGACTCGCCCGCTGGATCGCCGCCCTCGAAGCGACACATTTCGCAGAGCTCACGTTCCCTGAAGTCTCACGCGCGCTGCGCGCGCTGTCGTCGACCTACGTCGAACGGCGTGAGAAGCTGGCGGACGGAGCCGCGTTGTCTGGCACCGGCAAGCGCGCCGCATTCGCGCTGTTCTACGGCCCGCTGCATCATCTTCTCGTCGCGCACATCGTCGACCAGCTGCCCGGCGCGACCTCGGATGTGCACACGATTCTCGATCTCGGCTGCGGCACGGGTGCGTCGGGCGCCGCATGGGCCGCTGCCTGCGCCAAGACGCCGCGTGTGGTCGGCATCGATCGGCATCCGTGGACGATTGGGGAGGCCGCGGCGACCTACAAGGCGTTCGGCATTTCCGCGACGGTTCGGCGCGGCGACATCGCGACCGCGCCGCTGCCGAAGGGTCCGGCCTCCATTCTCGCGGCGTTCACGATGAACGAGCTGCCCGAGGCGTCGCGCGACGCGCTGATGGCGCGGCTGGTCGCTCGCGCTGCCGACGGCGATCGCGTGCTCATCGTCGAGCCGCTGGCCGGGTTCGTGGCGCGCTGGTGGAACCGCTGGCGCGACACCTTCGAATCAGCCGGAGGGCGCGCTGACGAATGGCGTCTGCGGACGGAGCTGCCGCCGATCGTCGCCAAGCTCGATCGCGCCGCGGGACTGAATCATCGCGAGATCACCGGCCGATCGCTGTGGTTGGGGCACCGCTGACGTCGTGCGCGCCCGCCCCTTCAGCGCTGCCTTGTCGCCGCCCACTGGAGCAGCTGTTTCAGCGGCCAGCAGTTGACGACGCGATCGGTCGGGACGCCGGCGAGGCGCGCGTGGGCAATGGCGGTCTGCGCGTAGCGCGGCAGCTCGCCGGTGGAATGCGCGTCGCTGTCGAGCGCGAAGAGGCAACCCGCCGCGACGGCGCGCCGCGCCAGGTCGTAATCCAGATCCTGCCGCGACGGATCGCCGTCGATCTCGATCGCGACGTTCGATCGGCGCGCCGCGTCGAACACGCGATCCCAGTCGGCGGACACACCAGGGCGCGAACCGATCATGCGGCCGCGCGGGTGCCCGAGGATGTGGACGCCGGGCGCCGATACCGCTGTGATCATTCGCACCGTCTGATCCTCGGGGGATCGCAGCACCGAGTGCGGCGCGGCAACGACGATCTCGAGCTGCGCCAGCTCGTTCGGCTCCATGTCGACCGATCCGTCGGCGCGGATGTTGGCCTCGATTCCTTTCAGCAGCCGGAACCTGCCGCGGTGCTGCTTGTTCAGTGCGTCGATCTCTTTGTGCTGCTCGGCGAGCTCCGCCATCGACACGCCGCCGGCGATCTTCAATCCGTACGAATGATCAGTCACCGCGCAGAACGCGTATCCGAGATTGATGCCGGTTTCGACGATGTCTGCGAGGGTCTGGCTGCCATCGCTCCAGGTCGAGTGCATCTGCAGGTCGCCGCGATAGTCTTCGACGCGTGGGCCGGTCAGCGTGCTGTTGCGGAGCGCGTCGAGCACCTGCGCCCGGCTCAGCGAATGACTGCGCAGCCCGCGCCGGCGTTCGACGTCGCTCTGCTGCCCGCTGCCGGCAACCGCGCGTTCGATCGTCGGCGACGCGCCGGTCTGCAGGACCTCGAGGATGATCCGCGTCGACGAGGGCCCGATGTTCGGAATCTTTTGCAGCGTGCCGTCCGGGTTCAGCAGCGTGTCGATCGGCTGTTCGAGCGAGAGGATCGCGGACGCCGCCCGCTTGTAGCCCCACATACTCGCCTTCGACTTCTGCACCGCGGCGAAGTCGCGCAGCAGCGCCGCGATCTGGCCGTTCGTGTCCATGCCTGAGCTCGGGCGCGCCATCAACTAATATGATCTCCTGTGCCCGATCCGATCGTTGCAAACCCGCGTCCCGCGGCCACGGTCGTGGTGCTGCGCGACGGCCCAGCCGGACCGGAAGTGTTCATGGTGCGGCGCCACGAAGGCACCGCCTTCATGGGCGGCGCGCACGTGTTTCCCGGCGGCCGCGTCGATGCGGCGGATGCCGACGCCGACCCGGCGTGGTGCGACGGTATCGCGCACGCGATCGCCCAGCTCGAGCATCTGGCGGCGCCCGACGCCCTCGCCTATCACGTCGCCGCCGCGCGCGAGCTGTTCGAGGAGGCCGGTGTTCTCCTCGCGCGGCATCCGGACGGCGACTTCGTGTCGCTCGCCGCACCGGCGGATCACGAGCGCCTCAAGGCCGATCGCGAACGGGTCCACGACGGACAGACGCGGCTGCGCCTCGTCATCGCCCGCGAAGGTCTGCGCCTGGCGCTCGACGCCCTCGTGCTGTTCGCGCACTGGGTGACGCCGCCGATCGACAGCCGTCAGTTCGACACGCGTTTCTTCATGACGCGGGTGCCGCCGCACCAGACGCCGGCGCACGACGACACCGAGACGACCCACAGTCTGTGGGTGCGCCCGGCGGACGCGATCGCGCAGGCTGGACGTGACGAAATCATCCTGCCGCCGCCGACGTGGAGCACGCTGCGCGAGCTCGAGCCGTTCGAGTCGGTGACAGACGCGTTGGCGTGGGCCCGGGGGCGGACGGTGATTCGCCGGATGCCGAAGGCGATCGAACAGGACGGCCATCGCATGCTGCTCCTCCCGGGCGACCCGCTCCATCCCGATCCGGCCGGCGACGATCCGCCGGTCGAGACGCGCTTCGTGCTGATCGATCGCCGCTGGCGCGCCGAGCGTCCGCCCGCGTAGAATCCGCCCGATGACGCGGATCGCGATCGCGCTGGCCCTCCTCCTCTCCGCAACCTCGGCGCTGGCCCAGGAACCGGTCAACGACACAGTCGTCGCCCAAATCAAGAGCGAGGCGTTCCAGCGCTCAGCGGTGATGGACACGCTCAGCTGGCTGTCGGACGTGTACGGTCCGCGCCTGACCGGATCGCCGACGCTGCGGCAGGCGGCCGAGTGGGCCCGCGATCAGCTGACCCGCTGGGGCATGGCGAACGCCGCGCTCGAGCCGAACGGATCGACGACCCGCGGCTGGTCGATCGAGCGCTTTTCGATCGAGATGACGGCGCCGCAGTACATGCGGATCACCGGCTATCCACGTGCCTGGTCGCCGGCGCTCGCATCCCCGCTCAACGCGACGCCGATCGTCGTCGAGGTCAAATCGAAGGACGATTTCGCCAAGGTCCGCGGCAAGCTGCGCGGCGCGATCGTGATGAACGGTCGTCCGGATCCCGCCGACATCGGCTTCCAGCCAGAGGCGAAGCGCCTCAGCGACGAAGAGTTGAAGAAACAGGAAGGGCAGGTCGATCCCGCCGCATCCGGTTTTCCGAACACGCCAAAGTCCTACTGGGACGAGGAAGACGAGTTCGTGAAGGCGCTCGAGAAGCAGAAGGAGATCTACGAGTTCTTCGCGCACGAGGGGATCGCCGCGCTGGTGACGCCGAGCGCGATCGGCGAGGATGTCCGCACCGACGGGTTCTACGATCACGTCTGGCACCCCGCGTATCCCGGCTTTGTCATCTCCCGTGAGCACTACGGCCGCCTCGTCCGCCTGCTCGATCACAAGCAGGCAGTCACGATGTCGTTGAGCCTCTCTGTGCGAATGGTCGATCGCGTCGAGGGTTTCAACGTCGTCGCCGAGATTCCCGGCAGCGACGCGGCGCTGCGCTCGGAAGTGGTGATGCTCGGCGGTCATCTCGACTCGTGGCACTCGGGCACCGGGGCGACAGACAACGGCGCCGGCTGCGCCGTCGCGCTCGAAGCGATCCGCATCCTCAAGGCGATCGGCGTCCAGCCGCGGCGGACGATTCGGGTGGCGTTGTGGACCGGCGAGGAGCAGGACTATTTCGGATCCGCCGGCTATGTCGAGCGGCATTTCGGCGCGCTCCAGACGGTCACGCTCAAGCCGGAGCACGCGAAGCTGTCGGGCTACTTCAACCTCGATAACGGCAGCGGCCGGATCCGCGGCGTCAACCTGCAGGGCAACGAAGCGGCGCGGCCGATCTTCGAAGCCTGGCTGCGGCCGTTCAATTACCTGGGCGCGACGACGCTGACGACGCTGAATACCGGCGGAACCGATCACATGCCGTTCGACGCGATCGGCTTGCCCGGTTTTCAGTTCATCCAGGATCCGCTGAACTACGAATCGAAGGTGCACCACTCCAACCTCGATCTGTACGAAGAGGCGGTGCCGGACGATCTGAAGCAGGCATCCGCCATTCTGGCCAGCTTTGTCTATCACGCCGCGATGCGCGACGGCCTGCTGCCGCGCAAGCCGCTGCCCAAGCCGCACACGGATGGGAAATGAAACACGGTGTTGCGGCGCTGGCCCTCGCCGCGGCGGCAACGATCGCCGCGACACACGCATCGGCGCAATCGCGTCCGCTGGTCGCCCCTGAGGCCGCGGCGATCTACCAGCGGCTGCTGCCGCAGATCTCGCGCATCAAGATCTTCGATCATCACGCGCACCCGGGGATCGCCGGCGACGAGGAGATCGATCCGGCGCCGGTGCCCGAAGGCGCGATGCCGCTGCGGTTGACTCCCGGCAACCCGGACTGGGCGGCTGCGAACCGGGCTCTGTGGGGCGTCACCGGCAAGGGCCGGCTGAAGTCGCTGCATCCCGGCGCGGCGTACTTCAATGCCGTGCTCGACAAGCTGGGCATCGAGACCTCGATCGCCAACCGGATCACGATGTCGGCCGACCTCGATCCGGCGCGGTTCAAGTGGGTCTTCTACATCGATCCGGTGCTGTTCCCGTTCGACACCTCTGGCCTCGCGGCGCGCAACAGCGATCAGGCGGCGTTCATGCCGAATCAGGCGAAGCTGCAGCGGCGCTTTCGCCAGCAGGCGGGACTGACCGCGGCGGCGGCGGATCTCGCCGGCTATCTCGGGTTCGTGACGCGCGTGCTCGAGGATCATCAGCGCCGGGGCGCGGTCGCGGCGAAGTTCGAGATCGCGTACTTCCGATCGTTCGTGTTCGACGATCCGCCGCGCGACAGCGTCGAGCCGATCTACGCGCGCTATCGTGACGGCGGCGTGCCGAGCGCGGCCGAATACAAGACGTTCCAGGACTTCGTCTTCCGCCACGTGCTGACCGAATGCGGACGCCTGCACCTGCCGGTGCACCTCCACAGTTCGGCGGGCGCGGGCGACTACTTCAGCATCGCCGGCGTCAACCTGCTCAACCTCGAGCCGGTGCTGCGCGATCCGCGCTACCTGTCCACGACCTTCGTCCTGATTCACGGCGGCTATCCCTTCGACCAGCAGGCGATCTTCATCGCGATGATGAAGAACGTCTGGCTCGATTCGTCCGCCACCGGCAGCTTCCTGATGTATCCGAATCAGTTCAAGGACGTGCTGAAGCGCTGGTTCGAGATCCAGCCGTCGAAGGTGACGTATGGCTCGGACGCGTTTCCGGTCGACGCCAGCATCGGCACCGAGGAGCTCTATTGGTTCGGCGTTCACAACGCGCGCACCGCCGCCGCGGCAGCGCTGGCAGAGATGATCGCGGCGCGCGAGATCACCGAGCCGCAGGCGCTGGTCATCGCGCGCGGGTACCTGCACGACAACGCGGCCGCGTTGTATCGATGACCGCCGATGTGACCCGCGAGATCGAGGCGGCGTCTCGCGCCGAAGCCCCCCGGCTCCGCCGCGTCCTCGGCTTCCGCGATCTCCTGCTCTACTACGTCGTCACCGGCTTCAGCCTGCGCTGGGTCGCGGTCGCCGCCGCGGCGGGGCCGAGTGCGCTCGTGATCTGGGCGATCGCCGCGCTTGGATTCTTCGTGCCGCTCGTGTTCTGCGTCCTCGAGCTGTCGTCGCGGTATCCGGAGGAAGGCGGCATCTACGTCTGGAGCAAGCGCGCCTTCGGCCCGTTCGCCGCTTTCATCACCGGCTGGACGTACTGGGGATCGAACCTGCCGTATCTTCCCGGCCTGCTGTATTTCGCCGCGGCCAACGCGCTCTTCATGGGCGGACCGGCGTGGCAGTCATGGTCGTCGAACAGCACCTACTTCATCGCCGTGTCGATGGCCGGCCTCGCCCTCACCGTCGCGATGAACGTGGTCGGGTTGGACGTCGGCAAATGGCTGACCAACGCCGGCGCGATCGCCGGCTGGATTCCCGCGATGCTGCTGATGGCGCTCGGCGCCGCGGCGTGGAGCCGTTTCGGATCGGCCACCCCGATCACCGCGCATGCGCTGGTTCCGAGCATGCACGTGAAGGACATCATCTTCTGGTCGACCATCGCCTTCGCGTTCGGCGGGGTCGAGAGCGGATCGACGATGGGTGAGGAGATCCAGGATGCGCGGCGGACGGTGCCGCGCGCGATTCTCGGCGCGGGTGCGGTGATCACCGTGCTCTACATCGCTGCGACGTTCGCGGTGCTGCTCGCGATGCCCAAGGAGCAGGTATCGGGGCTTGCCGGGATCATGCAGGCGATTCAGGCGATGACCGCGAAGGTCGGGATCGGCTGGCTCGCGCCGATCGTGGCCGGCCTGGTGACGCTGAACGCGCTCGGCGGCACCTGCGGCTGGTTTGCGGCGACCGCCCGGCTGCCGTTCGTCGCGGGTCTCGATCGTTTCCTGCCGAAGGCGTTCGGCGATCTTCACCCGACGTGGCGGACGCCGTACGTGGCGCTGCTGGTCCAGGCGGCGATCGCCGGGCTGTTCGTCTTCCTCGGCCAGGCGGGCACGTCGGTGCACGGTGCGTACGACGCGCTCGTGTCGATGGGGATCATCGCCTATTTCATTCCGTTCCTGTTCATGTTCGCCGCGATGATCGTGCTGCAGCGCGAGCCGGCCGGTCCCGACGTCATGCGCGTCCCGGGCGGCACGCCGGTCGCGATCGCGCTGGCCGCAACCGGTTTCATCGTCACCGCGGTGTCGATCGTGCTGGCGTGCATTCCGCCCGACGAGGAGCCCAACAAGATGCTGGCGGTGGTCAAGGTGGTCGGGTCGTCGGCAATCCTGGTTGCCGCCGGCGCCGTGGTCTACCTGCTGGGCCGCCGTCGTGCGAGGTCGTCATGAAAACGCCGGTGCTGGCGCTGATGCTGACACTGACCGCGGCCGCCGGACAGCTCGCCCCAATCGTCCGGCCCGCGGCTCCCCGCACCCTTCGTCTGGACTACTACCACACCGGCAACGCGAAGGAAGAGCGCTTCAGCGTCGATCGCGTGGTGCTCGAGCCGCTGCCGTGGCCCGGCAATCCGGCGAGGCCGGCGGACGACACCAACCGCGGCAAATACTTCTTCGAGGTGGTGGATGCGGCGAGCGGCGCCGTGATCTATTCGCGCGGCTTCAGCTCCATTTATGGCGAGTGGGAGACGACGGCCGAAGCGAAAGAGGCCGATCGCACGTTCTCCGAGTCGCTGCGGTTCCCGGCGCCAGGCGCGCCGGTTCGCATCGTCGTCAAGAAGCGCGATGCGAGGAATGTGTTCCGCGACGTGTGGAGCACGCGGGTGGATCCGGCCGACAAATTCGTGAGGCGCGGCGCGGAGGCAGATGCGGGCCCGCTGATCACGCTGCACGACAGCGGCGATCCGGCAAAGAAACTCGATCTGCTGATCCTCGGCGACGGCTATACCGCGCGCGAGCGCGGCAAGTTCGAGCGCGACGCCAGGCGTCTGACCGCGACGCTGCTTGCGACCTCGCCGTTCAAGGAACGGCAGCACGACATCAACATCTGGGGACTGTCGCCGGCAGCGGCGCAGTCGGGCATCTCGCGGCCGTCGCAGGGCATCTATCGGCGCTCACCGGTCGGCGCGACCTACGACGCCTTCGATTCCGAGCGTTACGTGCTCACGTTCGAGAACAGGGCGTTCCGCGATCTCGCGGCGAACGCGCCCTACGACGTCATCGAAATCCTGACCAACTCCGCGACGTATGGCGGCGGCGGCATCTACGGCCTGTATAGCACTGTCGCCGCCGACAGCGTGTGGTCGTCGTACGTTTTCGTGCACGAGTTCGGGCATCACATTGCCGGTCTCGCCGACGAGTACTACACGTCTGACGTGGCGTACCTGCCGGCAGCGGATCGCGTCGAGCCCTGGGAGCCGAACGCGACCGCGCTGCTCGATCCTGCGTCGTTGAAATGGAAGGATCTCGCCACGCCGGGCGTGGCGATTCCGACGCCGTGGCCGAAGGACGAGTTCGAGCGCTACACGAAAGAGATCCAGGAGAAGCGCCGCGCCATCCGCGCGGCGAACCGGCCGGAGGCCGAGATGGATGCGCTCTTCCGCGACGAAGAAAAGCGCGATACCACGCTGCTCGACGAAGGACCTCATGCCGGAAAGGTCGGCGCGTTCGAAGGCGCCAACTACGAAGCGCGCGGTTTCTACCGTCCGCAGGCGGATTGCATCATGTTTACCCGCGATAACGTGCCGTTCTGCGTCGTCTGCCAGCGCGCGATCGCGCAGATCATCGACCTCTACACGCGGTGACGGCACCCCGGGCGTCTGCTTGACTGGCCTGTGCGCATAAATCAGACTAGGCGCCCGAACGATACTCTTCAGTTGAAAGGCGCATATGCAGGACGAATTCGACAGCGGTATGGGAATTCCCGACGATGAACTGGCCGGCGAATCGGCCGCGTCCGACAGCGACGCCCTGAGCGGCGACGACGGCGACGCCGACCTCGAAGCGCCTGAAAGCGAACCGGTCGGACGCGCCTCGGGCGGTGCCCGCGCCATGGCGTCGGGCGGTGCGAAGGCGGCGGCCCCCCGCAAGGCGGCCGCGGCGAAGAAGGCGAAGCCGGCCGCGCGAAAGACCGCCAAAAAGGCGGCGAGACCTGCCCGTAAGGCAGCCAGGGCCACCAAAAAGAGCGCGCCGAAGAAGAGCGTGGCGAAGAAGTCCGGCCGCAAGGCCGCCAGCAAGCCGGTGAAGAAGGGTTCGTCCAAGAAGAAGGGCGCTGCGAAAGCGGGCGCCAAGAAGGGCAAGAAAAAGGGCGGCCGCCGCTAGTCCACGGCGGTCGGCAAGCTGCCGGAATTACAGAACGGGCCTGAAATCGATGATTTCAGGCCCGTTCTCAATCAAGTATCGGGTGCGCGCATCTTCCACCGGTCGCGCAACCGAATGCCTTCACACCGTGCATTCCACTCGATTTCGCCGACGCGCCCGGCAGCGTGAGGCATTCATCGTCGCCCGGCCGGCCGTCAGTACGGCTGATCGCCCTTCTCGATGCCAAAGCCGGTTGTCGGGGCGTAGACACCGTTCACCGTCGTTCCTCCGTTGTGGATCGCGGGAAACACGGGTTGCATGCTCTGCGGGAACCCGAACGTGGGCGTCGTGAGCGCGTCGAGGCGCCCGAGTTCCTCGGCCGTCAGCCTCACGTCGATCGCCTGCACGTTGTCTTCGAGCTGCGCAAGCCGCCGCGCGCCGATGATGGTCGAGGACACCCCAGGCTGCGCCTGGAGCCACGCCAGGGCAATCCGTGCCACGGTGCTGTCGTGCGCCCGGGCAATGACCTCGAGCGCATCGACGACGATGAAGGTCTTCTCGTTGTTGAGGACCGGTTCCAGGAAGGTCCCGCGGTCGGCCTTCACCTGTCCCACGGTCGCGCGCGTGTACTTGCCGCTGAGCGCTCCGCTCTTGAGCGGCGACCACGGCGTGATCCCGAGACCGAACTGGAGGGCCATGGGCACGAGCTCCTGCTCGACGCTGCGCTCGAGCAGCGAATACTCGATCTGCAGCCCGACGAACGCGGCCCAGCCGCGCAGGTGCGCGGTCATGTTCGCCTCGACGATCTTCCACGCGGGTGTATCGGAGACGCCGATGTAGCGGACCTTGCCGGCGCGGACCAGGTCCTCGAGCGCCGACATCGTTTCCTCGATCGGCGTGTGCACGTCCCAGTTGTGCAGCCAATAAAGGTCGATGTAGTCGGTCTGGAGGCGGCGCAGCGAGTTCTCGCACGAGGCGACGATGGTCTTGCGGCTCGATCCGCCGCCGTTGGGGTCTCCCGGGTAGAGGTTGCCGCTGAATTTGGTCGCGATCACGAGCCGGTCGCGCCGGGCGGCATGGCGTCCGACATGATCGCCGATGATCTTCTCGGAGTGGCTTTTCGTGTAGAAGTTCGCGGTGTCGATGAAGTTGCCGCCGAGCTCGACGAACCGATCGATGATCCGCTGCGACTCCTCGACGCTGGAGCCCCAGCCGAGATCTTCACCGAAGGTCATCGCACCAAGGCAGAGCGGGCTGACGCGGAGGCCGGAGCGCCCGAGCGTCACGTAGTGGTCGAGAGGCATAGATACTCCAAGATCTGCGCTATCATGTTTACAAGAGGATGTAGTTCATTTACTACACAAGTTCCATAGTAAACCATATTCACGCACCGCTGTCCAATGCCGAAATCTGACCCGGCGAAGCTCTGGTCGCTGAACTACCGTTTGCTGATGTCGGTCATTTCCAGCGTCGCGCCCGACATCGCCGCGCTGGGGCTGGAGACCAAGGAGCTGTTCCTCCTCGCGGCGATCGACGAGCACCAATATCCAGCGGAGCTGGCGGCGACGCTGTGCATGCCCAAGCCGACGGTGACCGTGAACCTCAAACGGCTCGAGGCAGCGGGATTGCTGCGGCGCGAGATCGATCCCGCAGACCTGCGGCGTCACCGTCTCTTGCTGACGCCGGATGGACGGAAGGCAATGTCCCGCGGCTTGGCGCTGCTCTCGGACGCTTTTGGCGCGCGGCTGGGCCGCCTCAGCGACACCCAGCAGGCGTCGCTGCGGGGCCTGCTCGAAAAGCTGAACTGAGGATCGGTCGGAATTCGTGATGTCGAGAAGACATGCTCGCCTAGAAGGCCGTCGGCTATAGGGACGAATCGGCCCCGAGACAGCTGGACGCGATTAACGCTCGTTGAAGAAGAAGCGCACGCCGAATTGCACCTCGCGGCCGGCGAGATAGTCGATCGTAGTGCCGAAGCCCGGGCCGTCCACGGCGTTCACGTTGAGCACGTTCGCGCGGTTCAACAGATTGAACACCTCGACTAGAACACTGGCGCTGTGGCGGCCGAACGGCAGCCGCTTCTCGACGCGGAGATCGACGTCCGAGTACGCCTTGATCCGGAACGCGTTCCGCGGCTGCGTCACGTCGCGCTGGTCGACCAGGCCGTCGCCGTCGCCGTCAGTGGTTCGCATCGTCGCGCACGCCGGTAAACATCATGTGAATCAGTTCGCCGTCGTCGGTCTCGAGCGTGACCCGCCGATCGAGCGTGAGCGCTCCGTCCTCGCGCGCGGTCACCCAGTCACCACGGCCGGCGCACCTGGCGCGGAGTGCCTCGGCGAAGGGCTGGGGCCTTCCTCGGCAGTGACCTGCCGGATGCCGCCGGACGGATCGCTACCGGACAACGGCGCGATGTGGCTTCTACAGGAACGCTAACAGGTCGGCGTTGATGGTGTCAGCATTCGTCGTGGGCATGCCGTGCGGAAAGCCTTTGTACGTGTTCAGCGTACCGTTCTTCAGCAGCTTTGCCGAGAGCGGACCCGAATCGGCATACGGCACGATCTGGTCGTCGTCGCCGTGCATGACCAGGACCGGCACCGTGATTTTCCTGAGATCTTCAGTGAAGTCCGTTTGGGAGAATGCGACGATGCCGTCGTAGTGTGCTTTGGCGCTTCCCGCCATGCCCTGACGCCACCAGTTCAAGACCACCCCCTGAGACGGCTTCGCCCCCGGGCGGTTATAGCCGTAGAACGGCCCCGCCGGCACGTCGTAATAAAACTGGGCGCGGTTGACCGCAACCTGCGACTGAAAGTCGTCGAACACCTTCTTCGGCAGCCCACCCGGATTGGCCGCCGTCTGCACCATCAAAGGGGGCACCGCGCTGATGAGCACCGCTTTCGCCACGCGGCTATCTCCGTGGCGAGCCAGGTAGCGCACCACTTCGCCGCCGCCGGTCGAGTGGCCGACATGGATCGCCTCGTTGAGGTCGAGATGCGCGGTCAGCTCCGCGAGGTCGTCGGCGTAGTGATCCATGTCATGACCGTCGCCGGTCTGGGTGGAGCGGCCGTGGCCGCGGCGGTCGTGGGCGATGACGCGATAACCGTGTTTGAGGAAGAACATCATCTGCGCGTCCCAATCATCGGCCGACAGCGGCCAGCCGTGGCTGAACACGATGGGCTGCCCTTTGCCCCAGTCCTTGTAGAAGATCTCAACGCCGTCGTTGGTGGTGATCGAACTCATGGTGGATGTCCTTTGCTCTGAATGCAGGGGGTTTTCGTGTTGCTATGTCGTCATCGGGGTAATTGGGATCGCGTCAATCACGGATGTCGACGGCCAGATCGTAGACCGATTCAGCTGTTCAGCAGGTCGTCGCGACGGGCGCGCGGTTCATCGCTGACGGTAACTGATGACTGCGCTATTTAAACGACGACTCGTCATCCATGTCGAAGAGCCATGCCGTTGAGTCTAGGCAAGGTCGTGCACGGCACGCCGCGCCACGTACCAGAACAGCGCCGCACGGTGACCGGCATCTCGAATGGCGAGATCAACCGCGAGCTCACATCCCTCAAAGGCATGTTCAACCTGCCGATTCAGTCATGACGCGTGAACTGCGCGAACTGCTTGATCAGCAGCCCTTGATCACCGACAATTCGCAACGGCGGCTCGAGGTCGTTTGTCCGCGCGTGGTGCATCGAGCGGGCCAGCCAGTCAGAGTTTTCGGGTCGCGTTCCGCGCGGCCTGCGCTGGAGCCGGATGTCCTGGCCGCATCTTGCACGACTTCCGCGAACCGCGGTCCGAAATCTGGTCCGCGCAGGCATTCGGAGCGCGTCGCGACGCAGATGACAGGGCACAAGACTCGGAGCGTGTTCGAGCGATACAATATCGTGAGCGCTGGCGATCTGATTGACGCCCGCCAAGCGTCTCGACCCGTCGCAGGGGCAATTTCAGGGACCATTGGGCAGAACCAGACCGTCCGGTCAAAACCATGAAATGAGCAAGTGCTTGTGCGAGAATAGTTAGCGCGACACGGTGAGGTGGCCGAGTGGCCGAAGGCGGCGGTTTGCTAAACCGTTGTACGACCTTAAAGTTGTACCCAGGGTTCGAATCCCTGCCTCACCGCCATTCCTTCCTGCAAAATGATCCGCGTCCGCTTCGCGCCTTCTCCCACCGGGTATCTGCACGTCGGCGGTGCGCGCACCGCGTTGTTCAACTGGCTCTATGCCCGCCGCACCGGCGGCGTGTTCGTCCTGCGGATCGAAGACACCGATCTCGAGCGCTCGTCGGACGAGATGGTCGGCGGCATTCTCGCCGGCCTGCGCTGGCTCGGGCTCGACTGGGATGAAGGGCCGGAGATCGGCGGCGCGCTCGGACCCTATTTCCAGTCGCAGCGGCTCGATCGTCATCGCGCGATGGCCGCGCGTCTCGTCGCCGAAGACCACGCCTACTACTGCTACTGCACGACCGACACCCTGAAGACGAAGCGCGAGGCGGCGGAGCAGGCCGGCGCCGCATGGCGCTACGACCGCACCTGCTGCGCGCTGACGCCCGATGACATCGCCGCCCGCGAGCGCGCCGGCACACCACGCGTCGTCCGCTTTCGCGTGCCCGAGGGCATCACGCGTTTCGACGATCTCGTGCACGGGCCGATCGAGTTCGACGGCGCCAACATCGAAGATTTCGTCCTCCTGCGATCCGACAACCAGCCGACCTACCAGCTCTCCGTGGTGTCGGACGATGTCGAGATGAAGATCACGCATGTGGTCAGGGGGGACGATCACATCTCGAACACGCCGAAGCAGATCCTGCTGTATCGCGCGGCCGGCGCCGACGTCCCGAAGTTCGCGCACGTGCCCCTGATCCTCGGGCCCGACAAGAAGCGCCTGAGCAAACGCCACGGCGCGACGTCCGTGACGGAGTACGAGAAGCAGGGCTACCTACCGGAGGCGATGTTCAACTTTCTCGCGCTGCTCGGCTGGTCGCCAGGCAACGACGACGAGATCTTTTCTCGCGAGGCGCTGGTCGGCGCCTTCGCGCTCGAAGGCATCAGCGGCGGCAACGCGATCTTCAATCCCGAAAAGCTGGACTGGTTCAACCAGCAGCACATCATGCGGCTCGCACCGGACGAGCTCGCGATGCGAGTCAAGCCCTGGCTGCAAACGGCAGGGCTCTGGCACGACGACTATCTCGGCGATCGTCGCGCCTGGTTTGTTGAGGTCCTCGAGCTGCTGCGCCCGCGCGCCAAACGGCTGGGCGACTTCGCGTCGCAAGGCGCGCTCTTCTTCGGCGATGCGATCGAGTACGATCCCGCCGCCGTCGACAAGCATCTGCGCGGGTTCGGTATGGCTCAGCATTTCGAAGCGCTCGATGCGGCGTTCGCCGCTCTCGACACGTTCGATCCCGCCTCCACCGAAGCGGCGGTGCGCGGGCTGGCCGAGCGCGCCGGCGTCAAAGCCGGAGTCCTCATACATGCCGTACGTGTGGCGCTGACCGGAAAAACGGTAAGTCCCGGTCTGTTCGACGTGCTCTCGCTGCTCGGACGCGCGCGCGTGCGCGCACGGCTCGCCGCAGCGCAGCGCCTGCTGCTGACCTCGTCTTCCTAATCACTCCTTTCGTTTTCCCTCGCTCAAGTACCTGACCTGGCGCTGGTTGGGCGGCGCGAGGACAACGTTTTCCACTCCGGGCCTGGAAATCGCGTTCGCAATGGAAAACATTTTCCTAAGTGCTTGTCTATCTGTGAGTTACGGGATTTTCGTGGCACATCGGTTGCAGCCCGAGTGTTTGGACACGGCGAGTGCCTAGGAGGATCAAGTGGCTAAGGAAGATCGTGGATTCGCGTCGATGGACAGAAGCAAACAGCGCGACATCGCGAGCAAGGGCGGAAAGGCCGCGCACCAGAAGGGCACGGCCCACGAATGGACGAGCGAGGAAGCGCGCGAAGCGGGGCGCAAGGGTGGGATGGCGAGCCATCGCCGCAAACAGGAACAGCAGCAGCAGACGCCCGACGGCGGTGCGGCCGGCGGCAGCTCCGAGGAGATGAGGGGCAACGACAACACGCCTTAGCGACGCGACTTTCATGGGCCGACCCGGTGTCAGCCGTGACGTACTTGCCGGTGCCGTTTTGGAACGGCTATAATCGGTGGTTCACGCGCGCGACTGGCACTGGGAGGTCGTCCAACGGTAGGACATCTGCCTCTGGAGCAGGTTATCGGGGTTCGAATCCCTGCCTCCCAGCCAATCTCAGTCGCTCACGCTTCCTTCGATCGGCTGGTCGGCACGTCTTCAGGCCACCGCGCGCCTCTCGGCGCGACTTGGCACGAATCCCCCGTCGTAATCAGGCAATCTCAGTCGCTCAGGCTTCCTTCGATCGGCTGGTCGACACGTCTTCAGGCCACCGCGCGCCTCTCGGCGCGACTCGGCACGAATCCCCAGTCGTAATCAGGCAATCTCAGTCGCTCACGCTTCCTTCGATCGGCCGGTCGGCACGTCTTCAGGCCACCGCGCGCCTCTCGGCGCGACTTGGC
>JAOBWF010000170.1 GCA_025463215.1 Acidobacteriota bacterium
CGATCGGCAAGATCATCGCCGACGCGATGGACAAGGTCGGCAAGGACGGCGTGATCACGGTCGAGGAAGCGCGCACGCTCGAGACCTCGCTCGACGTCGTCGAAGGCATGCAGTTCGACCGCGGCTACCTGTCGCCCTACTTCGTGACCGATCCCGAGCGCATGGAAGTGGTGCTCGAGAACCCGGTCATCCTGATCCATGAGAAGAAGATCAGCTCGATGAAGGATCTGCTGCCAGTGCTCGAACAGGTGGCGCGTCTCGCCCAGCCCCTCTTGATCATCGCGGAGGACATCGAAGGGGAAGCGCTGGCGACGCTGGTGGTCAACAAGCTGCGCGGCACCATCCACGTGGCGGCGGTGAAGGCCCCTGGCTTCGGCGACCGCCGCAAGGCGATGCTCGAGGACATTGCCGTTCTGACCAACGGCAAGGCGATCACCGAAGACCTCGGCCTCAAGCTCGAGAACCTGAAGATGGAAGACCTCGGCCGCGCGAAGAAGGTCACCATCGACAAAGACAACACCACCATCGTCGAGGGCGCAGGCGCCTCGACCGCGATTGAGGGGCGCGTCAAACAGCTCCGCGCGCAGGTCGAGGACACCACCTCGGACTACGACCGCGAGAAGCTCCAGGAGCGGTTGGCGAAGCTCGTCGGCGGCGTGGCGATCATCAAGGTCGGTGCCGCCACCGAGACCGAGATGAAAGAAAAAAAGGCGCGCGTAGAAGATGCCATGCATGCCACGAAGGCGGCCGTCGAAGAGGGGATCGTTCCCGGCGGCGGCGTGGCACTGATTCGCGCGTCCAAGGCGCTCGACAGCTTGACGCTGGGCGGCGACCAGCAGATCGGCGTCAACATCATCAAACGGGCGATCGAGGAGCCCATGCGCTGGATTGCGACCAACGCCGGACAGGAAGGATCGATCGTCGTGCAGAGAGTGCGCGAGATGAAGGACGAAGAAGGCTTCAACGCACTCACGGACACCTACGAGAATCTCGTCAAGGCGGGCGTGATCGATCCAGCCAAGGTCGTGCGTTCGGCACTCCAGAACGCTTCGTCGATTGCCTCGCTGTTGCTCACGACCGAGGCGCTCATCTGCGACATTCCTGAAGACAAGAAGGAAGCCGCGATGCCGGCCGGCGGCGGCATGGGCGGAATGTACTAACGTCGCACGCCCGGCGGGGGAAACCTCGCCGGGCTCACCGCTTCCTCGGCGCAGGAGTGTGCGATCCTGGCCCGATGCGGCAGCGTCGGGGCCAGGGCCGTCGGCGTGTCGTTCAGGAAGCGGCGGGCTGTTCGCCCAGGGGTTGTTCCACGTCCTGCGAGGCGAGCGGAACAACGATCACGAACACGCAACCGCGGTCCGGCAGGTTTCGGACGTGAATGTCGCCGCCGTGTGCGCGGACAACCTTCCGCGCGATCGACAGTCCCAATCCCAGACCAGAGCGATCGATTCCCCTGCGATGGCCGAACGGCTGAAACAGGTCGCCCGCGCCCTCCGGAATACCGCCGCATCCGTCTTCGACTTCGATCAGCAAACGTTCATGTTCGCGACGCGCCCGCAGAACGACAGTTCCCCCTGCGGGCGTGAACTTGAAAGCATTGTTCCATAGATTGGTGACCGCGGACGCGAGAAGTTCCGCATCTGCATTGATGAACAGCGCGGGATCGACGCGTTCGCTCGTGAAGCTCAGCCCTCGCACTTCGGCGTGCAGGTGACCGGCCGCCGCAATGTGATCGATGAACGCAGCGACCGCCGTCCGTTCCCGTCGCTGCCGATCGGCGGCGACCCGAATCTCCGAGATGGTGCTGCTGACGAGATCGCGCAGGCTCAGAAGCGAGCGCCCGAGCACGGCGCCCGTACTGCCGTTGATGGCGACCGTGCCGCGCTTCAGGGTCTCGAATGCGAGGATGGCGGTATTCAGCAAATCGCGAGTCTCGTGTGCGGTATGGCCGGATCGCTCCGCGTCATCGGCGTACCTCGCTTGCGCCGTGAGCCTCGCATGTTCCGTGACCGCCTCGGCAATAGCCGTGTCGAGACAGCGGTTCAAGGTATGAAATTCTTCAGTCGTGATCGGCGCGTGGTGTTCGACCGCGATTTCGGTGACGGCCTGGCAAATATCGCCGTAGTCGTGAACGACCTGAGAGATCGAGAATCCCAACGCGAGTAGATCGCGCCCATGGCGCAATCCGCCGGACTCGATGTCGGCCGGAGCGTATGCACGGCCGGCCTCTTCATCCCGGAGCACCTCGGCCAACTGCGCGAGGAACAGCGGGACGCCATTATCCAGTTCAGTAAGCGATGCCGTCGGCCACGGCCGGGCCGTCAACTTCTGCCTTGCGCGCGTGACGATCGCTTCGCGGTAGGTCGTGACAAATTCGTAGAGCACTGAACCTTCTCCCTACCAGCGGCCGGTCGGACTGCCTGAAGTTGCCCTGCGACTGCCTCCGCTCTGTACGTGCGCTGTCTAACATTAGCACCCGGCGTCGATTCCGTCTGAACTGTAATGGCCCAGGTAAGATGATCTTGCGCGGGAAGAATGCGCAATTGCAGACACAAAGCCGTGGCTGAGTCGTTCTCCGGCAGCGTGAAGAAAGAAGGAACCAAGAAGCACATCTACAAGAATTTCACATTCCAGCCATCTTGTGACCAGCCATCGGCTGCGACATCCGCATGTTCCACATGCGCCCCATCGGGCCGGCGGGCGGTCTCAGACGGAAGAACACGTGGAAGGAAACGGGGTGCGACGAATATATCGGCTGCAGGGCCGCGGGCGTTCCGTAAACGGTGATATCCGCGCCGATGCCGCCTTCGAAGCCGCGCCACGCCCAGACATCGCGGACGCCTCCCAACGTGAAGGCGAATACCGGGTCTTTCAGTTCTGCCGCGGCGCCCTCCACGATCGTGTCGGTCTGAAGGAGTGCGGTCTCGACCTGGACGATCTCGAACCGGCCATAGATTGTGTTGGTGCCCTGGTGGCGTGACCCTTCGACGAAGAATGCATTGCGGTCGCCGTGGTCCGTCTCGTTGCGACCGAATGCCGCCGTGACCGCCGAGATCGCTGCGCCGTTCTTTCGGGTCCACGCCGCGGACAGCGTGGATCGGACGACGTCGCCCGGTTCCAACTCCTCCGGATTCCTCAGCCGGCCACTCGATGCCTGCAACTCCCATTCGTCGTTCGGCCGGTACCACAGTCGACCGGAGAAGGAATCCAGCCGGCCGAAGTCGAGGTTCCATCGATTCTCGTCAGGCTCCCGCCCGTTGAACAGCGAGCCTTCGACGACCCATGGGCCGTGATCGACAGCGGCCGTGACGACGCCGTACGCGATATGCGTCGAGTCGAAGGTGTGATGGCCCAACGGCGCGGTGGGATTGTCGGCCGCGGACGCCCGGTGCATGAACGCCACAGGACCGAGCGCCGGTTCGCCGGCCGGCCCTCCGGCCAGGGTGAATCCGGTCGATTCGGTCACCGGCACACGCCAGATTGCCGCGAGTTGCATGAACAGATCGTGCGGATGCTGTCGATCGATCAGCGGGCGTCCGTTCAGTGCTTCACCCACCTGAAACAGCTCGCGATATCCGGCCTTGCCGACGGTCGCCGGATCGAGGCTCAGCATCCCCGTGAAGGTGAGCTGACCGCGTGACGTCTGCCGGCTGGCCATCCCCATCCACCAGTTCGGCACGACCAGCTCGTCGCCGCCTCGAGGACCACCCTGATGGTTGAAGTTGGCGAACACGATACCGTCCTGGGTCAGCTCCCAGGCGTTGGCCATGGGCATGGGCATGGGCATGGGCATGGGCATGGGCATCTGCATGTGATCGTGTTGCGCCGCGTCCGCCGATTGCGGTGGGGTGTCCTGCGCGAGCGCGCCACCCGACGAGAAAAATAGACCGATCGAACACAGCGCCGGCGCAATCCGGCGTCCACCAAAGGACATCGACACCTCCAACAAAAAGACACTCGTTGGCCGCGCACATCTCGCGATGCGTCGGCAACCGTCAGTTTGAAGA
>JAOBWF010000198.1 GCA_025463215.1 Acidobacteriota bacterium
GCCAAGGCGATGCCGGTCACGATCACCGACGCCCAGACGCGCACCGGGTCCACCACGATCGCGATGACCGTGAAACCGCCGCCGCCGCCGACGACCATCAAGATCAGCCAGGTGTACGGCGGGGGCGGCAACTCGGGAGCCACCTACACCAACGACTTCGTCGAGCTGTTCAACATCGGCACGACACCGGTGGATATCACCGGGTGGTCGGTGCAGTATTCCTCGAGCGGCGCGACGACATGGACCGGCGGCGCGGGCGGCAACCTCACGAGACTGTGTCCCGCGGGGCCGTGCTTCATCGACCCGGGCGAATACTTCCTGGTTCAGGAATCGGCGGGCGCCGGCGGGACGACGTCGCCGCCGGCGGCCGATGCCGCGGGCACGATCCAGTTGTCGGCAGGAGCGGCGAAAATCGCGCTGGTTGCGACCACCGACCCGCTGGTCGGCGCGTGTCCGGTCGACGACAGCATCGTGGACTTCGTCGGCTACGGCGGCGCCAATTGCGCCGAGACCACGCCGGCGCCCAGCCTGTCCGCCACGCTGGCGGCCGTGCGCCGCGCGAACGGCTGCGTCGACACCAACAGCAACGCCGGCGATTTCGTCGCGATCGGGCCGATTCCGCGCAACAGCGCGTCGCCGCGTTATACCTGCGGCGGCGATCCGCGCCAGCCGTCCGGGATCGGCATCGCGATGCCGTCCTCGATCGAACCGGCGGCAGAAACGCTCCTCACCGTGCAGGTGTCGCCGGCCGTGGCGCCGCCGAGCACCGCTTTCAGCGTGGCCGTCGATCTCACCTCCCTCGGCGGAGCGGCGACGCAGCAGCTGTTCGACGACGGCACGCATGGCGATCCGATCGCCGGAGACAAGGTGTTTTCGTATCTCGCGCGGGTGCCCGCGACGCTGTCGACCGGCGCGAAGAATGCCGTCGCGACCATCGTCGACGCGGAGGGGCGGACGGCGACCGCGCCGATCACCGTGACGATCGTCAGCCCGACGTGCGGTGTCGAGCGCTGGTCGGTGAAGGTGGGCAGCGATGCCACCGTCGGGCTCGTGAACCTCACGCCCCGCATCCCGGCGTCGATCGAGGCGCTCGGGCTGGTGACGCCGCCGCTGGAATCGGAGATCGACGCCGGCGGCATTTTCAGCGCCGCGCGCTCGGCGCCGGTCGAGACCAGCGTCTACACCATCGACGCGACGCTGACGTTCTACAAGAAGGAAACCGACGTCGACTACCACATCGTCCTCGACGACGGCCACGGACACACGCTGATCTCCGAGATTCCCTCGCCGGCGTGCATCATCACCTCCGCCACGCCGCGCGTGCTCGTGCCGAGCCCGTTGGCCGACGGGATCGCGAGAGCGAGGGCGATATTCGACGCGCACCTGTCGGCCAACAGCTTCTTCCAGGTCGCCAACATCCCGGTGCGCGTGAGCGGCGTCGGCTTCTTCGATTTCGAGCACGGACAGACCGGCGTTGCGCCGAACGCCATCGAGCTCCACCCGGTGATCGACATCTCCTTCAGGGGCAACACGGCGACGGCGCTGATGTCGAGCGAGAACCCGTCGGTGTACGGCGACACCGTGCGGTTTACCGCGACCGTGACCGGCGGCGACGGCACCGTCGTGCCGAGCGGCAACGTCACCTTCTTCGACGCCGGCAGCTCCTTCACCGCGGTGCTCGACGCCAACGGCCGGGCCACCTACACCACCAACGCGCTGACCGCGGGCACGCACACGATGACGGCGTCGTACGACGGCGACGATACGTCCGTGCCGAGCATGTCGGCGCCGGCGCTCGAAGTCGTCGCGAAGGCCGATCAGGCGATCGACTTTGCCGCGCTGAACGGCAGGACGTATGGCGACGCCGATTTCACCGTCGACGCCGGCGCGACCTCGGGCCTGGCCGTGACGTTCACCGTCCTTTCGGGACCGGCGACGATCTCGGGTGGGGTGGTTCACCTCACCGGGGCCGGGCTGGTGACGATCCGCGGATCGCAGGTCGGGACCGGCAACTACAACGCGGCGCAGGATGTCGATCGCGCGTTCATCGTCGCGCCGGCCGGACAGACGATCGCATTCGCGGTGCTGCCGGACAGGACCTTCGGCGAGCCGGCGTTCACCGTCGCCGCCAGCGGCGGCGGCTCGGGGAACCCGGTGATCTTCACCGCGTCGGGCAGCTGCCGCGCCACGGGCGTGAACGGTGCGACGATTGCGCTGAGCGGCATCGGCAGCTGCAGCGTCACCGCCTCGCAGGCCGGGACGGTGAATTACGCGCCCGCGCCTGACGTGACGCGCACGTTCCAGGTATTCGATCGCACGCCGCCGGTGATTACCGGCGTCACCCCGAGCGTGACGGCGATCTGGCCGCCGAACAAGCGGATGGTGCCGGTGTCCTTCGCGGTCAGCGTCGTCGACGACGTCGATGCGGCGCCCGCGTGCCAGGTGACCGGCGTCACGAGCAATGAGGGCTCGAGTGCGGACTGGCAGATCACGGGGGCGGCCAGCGTCGAGCTCCGTGCCGATCGCGAGGGCGGCGGCAGCGGCCGGCTCTACACGATCACGCTGCGCTGCTCCGACGGGTCAGGCAACACCGCGACGCGAACGGCGGCGGTCAGCGTGCCGCACGATCAGGGGAAATAAGGATCACCAGACGCGGCACTGATTCTTGCGGACCATCGGCGCGCCGGCCTTGCAGGCGAAGGCCTGCTGGAACTCCGGCAGGTTCGAGACGACGCCATTGACGCGGTCGTGGCCGGGCGAGTGCGGGTTGATCTGCGCGAGCATGCGGGCGCGTTCCGGGCGCACGTTCTCGCACCACACCTGACCCCACCCGAGGAAGACGCGCTGCTCGGGCGTGAACCCGTCGAGCGTCTGCGGCGGCTGCGCCGCGGTCCGGGTCAGGTACGCCATCAGCGCGATCCGCAGGCCGCCGTTGTCGGCAGTGTTCTCGCCGAGCGTCAGCTTGCCGTTCAACTTGATGTCGTCGATCGCGGTGAAGCCCGCATATTCGTCGACCAGGCACTGCGCGCGATCCTCGAACGACGTGGCGTCCGCCGCGGTCCACCAGTCCTTGAGGTTGCCGCGCGCGTCGAACTGCCGTCCCTGATCGTCGAATCCGTGGGTCAGCTCATGGCCGATCACGGCGCCGGCGCCGCCGAAGTTGACCGCGGCGTCGGCCCGGGCGCTGTAGAACGGCGGCTGCAGGATGCCGGCCGGGAAGTTGATGTTGTTCTCGAGGGGATTGTAGTACGCGTTGACGGTCGGCGGCGTCATCGCCCACAGCGTCTTGTCGACCGGCTTGCCGATCTTGTTCATCTGGCGATGGAATTCGAACGCATTGCTGCGGTGCGAGTTGCCGAGCGCGTCGCCGCGGACGATCATCAGGGCGCTGTAGTCGCGCCACTTATCGGGATAGCCGATCTTGTCGGCAATCGCGTGCAGCTTGATCAGCGCTTCCTTTTTCGTCGCCGCGGTCATCCACGACAGCGTGCTGATGTCGTGCTCGAGCGCCGCTTCGAGCTCGTGCACCATCTGCAGCGTGTCGGCCTTCGCCTGCGGCCCGAACGCGTCCTTGACGAAGGCCTGGCCGAGCGCTTCGCCGAGATCGTTGTCGGTGTACTGAACGCAGCGCTTCCACCGCGGCCGCAGCTCCCTCGCGCCGGTCAGCGCCGTGCCGTAGAAGCGGAAGTTCTCGTCCACGAACGGCCTGGCCAGCACCGGCGCCGAGGCGTGCGCGACATGCCAGCGCAGATACGCCTTGATCGCGTCGAGCGGCGTCGCCGCCACCAGCTGGCCGAACGCCTTGACGAACTCCGGCTCGGCGACGTTGATCGCGTAGATCGGCGGCGAGCCGATGGCGCTGAAGTAGCGCGCCCATACGAATTGCGGGGTCAACGCCTGCAGCTCCGCGGTCGACATCTTGTGATAGACCTTGTTCGGATCGCGGCGCGACACCGCGTCGAGCGCGCCCTTCGCCAGCGCGGTCTCGACCGCCATCACCTGCTCCGCCGCCTGTGCCGGTTCCGCGGCGCCCACCAGCGCCGACATGCGGCCGAGATGATCGACGTACTGCGTCCGCAGCGCCTTCGACGTGGCATCGTCGCGGACGTAATAGTCGCGATCGGGCAGGCCGAGGCCGCCCTGGTCGACGATCGCCATCTCGACGGAGGCGTCCTTGAAGTCGGCCTGCGAGCCGAACTGGAAGAAGGCGTCGACGCCGACGGTGTGCAGCTCGGCGACGAGCGGCGCGAGGTCGTTGACGCTGGCGAGCGCGGCGATCCTTTTCAGCAGCGGGTCGAGCGGTGCGGCGCCTTTCGCGTCGATCGCCGGCTCGTCGAGGCACGAGGCGTAGTAGTCGCCGACCTTCTTCGCTCCCGGGTCGCCGCCCGCGGCGGCGGCGTCGAGGATGCGGCGGAGCGTGTCGTTGTTGCGCTCCTGGAGTTCCTCGAAGCGGCCCCAGCTGGCGCGATCGGCGGGCACCGGATTCTTCGCGATCCAGCCGCCGCAGGCGAACTGATAGAAGTCGGTGCAGGCGTCAGCCGTCCTGTCGAGCGCGTCGAGCTGGAGACCCGACGATGACTGGGCGGAAGGGCCGGGCAGGGGGGCAGCGGCGGGAGCCTGTTGCGCGTTGGCCGCCGTCAACGAGACCCAGATGAGCGCGGACGCGACCAGCAGACGCTGTGGCATGAGACCTCCTGCCTTGTTTGCGGACTTCGCGGTCGAGATCACCAGACGCGGCAGGCGTTCGCGCGCACCATCGGCGTGTTGGCCTTGCACGAAAACGCCCTCGCGAACTCCGGCATGTTCGACACCGGCCCATTGACGCGATATTTGTTCGACGCATGCGGATTGGTCGCCGCCTTCAGCCGTTCGGCCTCGGGCCGCGCGCTCTCGCACCAGACCTGCGCCCATCCCAGAAACACCCGCTGCTCGGGTGTGAAGCCGTCCACTTTACTCTGGTTCCTCGCGCCCGGCCCGGCGAGATAGGCCAACAGCGCGAGGCGCAGGCCGCCGTTGTCCGCGGTGTTCTCGCCGAGCGTCAGCCGGCCGTTGACGTGCGTATCGGCGTCGACGGTGTAGCCGGAATATTGATCGGCGACGCAGCTGGCGCGCGCTTCGTACGCCTTCGCGTCGGCGGGCGTCCACCAGTCGCGCAGGTTGCCCTGGCCGTCGTACTTGCGCCCCTGATCGTCGAAGCCGTGGGTCAGCTCGTGGCCGATCACCGCGCCGGCGGCGCCGTAGTTCACCGCCGCGTCGCGCCCGGATCGATAAAACGGCGGCTGCAGGATGCCGGCGGGGAAGTTGATGTTGTTGCGATCGGGGCTGTAGTAGGCGTTGACGGTCGGCGGCGTCATGTTCCATTCGCCGCGGTCGACGGGTTGGCCGATCTTCGCCAGCATCCGCGTGTGGTTGAACAGCAGGGCGCGCTCGCGGTTGCCGAGCGCTTCGTCGCGCGTCACGCGCAGGGTCGAGTAGTCGCGCCATTCGTCGGGGTAGCCGATGCGATCGACGACCGCCGCGAGCTTGACCATCGCGGCCTTTTTCGTCTCTCCGCTCATCCACGGCGCGGCGTCGATCTCCTGGCGCATCGCGTTCTTGATGCCCTGCACCATCTCGAGCGTGTCGGCCTTGGCCTTCGGGCTGAAGGTCTCCTCGACGAACGCCTGGCCGAGTGCTTCGCCCATCCGGGCGTCGGTGTCGGTCACGCAGCGGCGCCACCGCGGCGGCGGCTGCTGCTGGCCGGCCAGGGTGCGGCTGAAGAAATCGAACTCGGCGTCGGCAAATGCTTTCGGCAGCAGGTCGGCCGCCTCGTGGAGCACGTGCCAGCGCAGGTAGGCCTGGAGATCGCCCATCGTGTTGACCGCGATCAGCCGGTTGAGGGCGCGAATGTAGGCGGGCACGGCGACGTTGATCGTCGGCAGCGGCGGCGCGTCCGACGCGATCGCATACTTGCGCCAGTTGAAGCTGGGCGACAGCGCCTGCAGCTCGTTGATCGTCATGTGATGCTGCCGGCTCACGGGATCGCGGCGTGTGACCCGATCGGCCATCGCCTCGGCGAGCGCGGTCTCGATCGACAGCACCGCGTTGGCGTCGGCAGCGGCGCGCTCGGGCGGCTCTCCCGCGAGCGCGAACATCTTCTGGATGACGGCGACGTACTTGACGCGGAGCTCGACGGAGCGGGCATCGGTTTTCACGTAGTCGTCGCGGTCCGGCAGGCCGATGCCGTCCTGATCGACGCTCGCGATCGCGCTCGTCGCGTCGTCGAGATCGGTCTGGGCGGCGAAGCGGAACAGCGCCGGGACGCCGTAGGCGTGCAGGTGCGCGACGAGCACCGGCAGATCGTCAGGGTTGAGGATCTCGTCGATGGTCGCGAGGTCGGACGCGATCGGCGTCAGGCCGGCGGCTTCGATCGCCGGCTCGTCCATGCACGCGGCATAGAAATCCGCGGCTTTCTTGCGGTCCCCTTCGCCTCCCGGCGCTTCCAGGATGCGGCGCAGAACCGCGAAGTTGCGATCCTGCAGCTCGGCGAACCGTCCGTACGACCGCTTGTCGGCCGGCACAGGGTGCCGGGCGATCCAGCCGCCGCAGGCGAACTGGTAGAAGTCGGTGCAGGGATCGATCTTGCGGTCGAGGGCGTCGATCTCTATACCGGCCGATCCCGCCGCTCTCGGCGGCTGCGCATTGTCATCGAATGTCGCGGACAGCGCCGCCGCCAGCGGCAGCGCCACGAAGGTCAGGGCAAAGAGCTGACGACGCATGGGTTTAACTTCCCCTCAAAGCCAAGGTACAATTACTGATTGGCCTACAGCCTGCTAGCCGGTCAGCCGACACTGTCGATGAGCTGAAAGGATCCCGTTTCCGTGAGATATATCGCCCCGAAAGACGCAGCGGAGCTCGACGCAACCGAAACCCGGGAGTGGCTCGACTCGCTCGATTATGTGCTGCAGAGCGGCGGCCCGGCAAAGGTCGCGCGGCTGCTGCGCGAGTTGACGATCCACGCCCGCCAGAACGGCGTCAAACTGCCGTTCACGGCCAACACGCCGTACATCAACACCATCTCCGCCGACGATCAGGCGCTGATGCCGGGCAGCCCCGACCTCGAACGCCGCATCAAGAGTCTCGTCCGCTGGAACGCCGCCGCGATGGTCGTGCGCGCCAACAAGGCGGAAGAAGGCATCGGCGGACACATCTCGACCTTCGCATCGGCGGCGACGCTCTACGAGGTCGGCTTCAACCATTTCTTCCGCGGCCGCAGCGAAGGCGAGTCGGAGAATGACGGCGACGTCATCTTCTTCCAGGGCCACGCCGCGCCCGGCATCTACGCGCGTGCCTATCTCGAAGGGCGGATCGACGAGAAGCACCTCGAGAACTTCCGGCGCGAGACCAAGGCCGAAGGCGGTCTGTCGTCGTACCCGCATCCGTGGCTGATGCCCGACTTCTGGGAATACCCGACGGTGTCGATGGGGCTCGGGCCGCTGATGGCGATCTACCAGGCGCGCTTCATGCGCTACCTCGAGGATCGCGGCCTGAAGCCGCACTCGAGCGGCAAGGTCTGGGCGTTCCTCGGCGACGGCGAGACCGACGAGCCCGAAGCGCTCGGCGCGATCACGCTGCCGGCGCGCGAGAAACTCGACAACCTGATCTTCGTGGTCAACTGCAACCTGCAGCGGCTCGACGGACCGGTGCGCGGCAACGGCCAGATCATCCAGGAGCTCGAGGCCGCCTTCCGCGGTGCCGGCTGGAACGTCGTCAAGGCGATCTGGGGCCGCGAGTGGGATCCGATCCTCGCCAAGGATCGCGACGGCCTGCTGGTCAAGCGCATGGGCGAGATCGTCGACGGCCAGTATCAGAAGTACGCCGTCGAATCGGGCGCCTACGTCCGCGAGCATTTCTGGGGCGTCGATCCGCGGCTGCTCGACATGGTCAAGCACCTGTCCGACGATCAGCTGAAGAAGATGACGCTCGGCGGCCACGATCC
>JAOBWF010000224.1 GCA_025463215.1 Acidobacteriota bacterium
GCCTACCACGCGGTCGGTTTGTAATCTTTCAGGAACTGTCCCCACACGTGCACGCCGGTGTTGAAACCGGTGATGATCGGCGCGACGATCCGCGCGCCGCCGTCGACAATGTCGAGCGGCGGGTGAAAGCGCTGCTCGGCCGTCTTGCGCAGCGCGATCTCGATCGGATCCTCGTCGGTCACCCAGCCGGTGTCGACGCTGTTCATGTGGATGCCATCGTTGAAGTAGTCGGTCGCGGCGGTGCGGGTCATCATGTTGAGCGCCGCCTTGGCCATGTTCGTATGCGGATGCCGGGTTGTCTTGCTGGTGCGGTAGAACTGCCCCTCGACCGCCGAGACGTTGACGATGTGTTTGTCGCGCGTCGGCACGCGCAGCATCAGCGGCTTGAGGCGGGCGTTGAATAAGAACGGGGCGATTGCGTTGACCAGCTGGACCTCGAGCATCTCCACGGTCGGCACGTCGGCCAGCAGCATGCGCCACGAATTCCTGTCGCGCAGATCGACCTGCTGCAGATCCTGATCGAGGCGGCCGGCAGGGAAGAGGTCGGTGCGCGAGACCAGCTCCTCGACGAGCAGCGGCACCTGCGAGAGCGCGGCGGCAACCAATGCCTGGCCGTCGGCCTGCTCATGCCGCCGCTCCCGCCCTTCCTGCCCACCCCGCCCGCCGAGCAGGCGCTGAGCGTGGGCCGGAAGATCGCGCAGCGCCGAGGTCTCCTCGGCCATCATGTGCGCGTAGAAGTCGGGCGGCCGCCGCACCGTCTGGCACGCGTTGTTGATGATGAAGTCGAGCCGCGGACGGGTCGCGACCATGTCGCGGCAGAAGGCTTCGACGCTCGGCGTGTGGCGCAGATCGAGGCCGAAGATCTCGAGCCGATCGCTCCACTCGGCGAAGTCCGGCTCCTGCGCGTAGCGCGCCGCTGAATTGCGCGGGAACCGCGTCGTCACGATCAGGTGCGCGCCGCTGCGCAACAGCTTCAGCCCGGCCTGGTAACCGATCTTGACGCGACCGCCGGTGAGGAGCGCGACGCGGCCTCGGAGGTCGGCGCGCTCGGTGCGGGCGGCGAAGTTCACATCGGCGCAGCCGGGACAGAGTTGATCGTAGAAGTGGTGGAGCTGGGAATACGGCGCCTTACACACGTAGCAGACGCGAGCCGCGGTTCCGGGTTCCAGGTTCCGCGTTCCTGGTCCGTTCTCGGTTCCGTGCTCAGCGTCCGGGGATGGCGGAAAGACATTCGGCGTCGTTACGGTCGGCCGCCGGCGCAACGAACGGATGCCGGTTTCGTTCAGGATCGACTCTTCCCGCCGGACGCCATCGGCCTTCGCCGCCTTCTGGCGCTTGCGCTTGGCCCGTGGATCGCGATCGGACAGGCCCGCGATCGCACGGTGCAGGCGGTCCCGTTCGTCGTCGGCAAGCGCATCCAGCCGCCGCCAGTCGGCGGCGAGCCGTTCGAGCAGCGCGATCGCCGCGCGTATTTGTTCCACCGACTCCATGAGGGGAAATGGTACCTGACAACAGGGGAAAAACGGCCCGAGCGCGCAGAAAGGACGAACCCTTCAGGCGTGGAAGCGGCCTCCGCCCAGGCGCAAGCCCTGGCTATCAGGCGTACGCGGCCCCGACCATGATCTTCTTGATCCGGATGTACGGCGAGCCGTGCGAGATGCTGTTCGTCTGCGTCGGCTGACCTTTGGCGTCGCCGCCGGTGCCGAACATCTTCCAGGTCTCCTGACTGCCGATCAGATCGAGGTTGGCCCAGAAGTCGGTGGTGATCGCGTTGTAGGTGACGTCGGTGACCATCCGGGTGATCTTGCCGTTCTTGATCTCCCAGAAGCAGTTGCCGCCGAACTGGCCGTTGTAGCGCTGCTGGTCGATCGAGTAGCTGCCGCGGCCGTCGATCAGGACGCCGTCCCTGGTGTCGGCGATCATCTGCGCCACGTTTGGCGATCCCTGCGGCCCCGCCTCGAGCCGCACGTTCGGCATGCGCAGGAACGGGTAGTCGCGCCACGACGAAGCGGACGTGCAGCCCTTGCTCGCCTTGTCGCCGATCTGCGGCGCGGTCTCGCGGTTGGTCTGCAGACCCACCAGGATGCCGTCCTTGATGATCGGAAACTCCATCGTCTTGACGCCGTCGTCGTCGTAGCCGATCGTCGCCATCCCGCCCGGCATCGTCCGGTCGGCGGTGACGTTCATCAGCTTCGAGCCGTACTTCAGCTTGCCGACGTCGGAGAGCTTCACGAAGCTGGTGCCGGCGTAGTTCGCCTCGTAGCCAAGGATGCGATCGAGCTCGGTGGCGTGCGCGACGATTTCGTGGATCGTCAGCATCGCATGCGACGGGGTCAGCACGAGATCCTTCAGCCCCATGCCGAGCGGCTTCGCCGTGGTCATCTCGACCGCCTCGGCGGCGATTCGCTCGGCGCTCTCGACCATCTCCGATTCTTCCGCAACTTCCCAGCCGCCGGTCTTCGGCACGCCGACGAAGCTGCGCGTCTTGGTGACGTCGCCGATCTTCGCCGACACGTTGAAGGTCGGCGTGATCTCGAACGTCTCCTGTTCGATGTAGGAGCCTTCGGTCGAGGCGAAGTAGCGCCACTCGTTGCTGATCCCGACCGCCGCCGTGACGTTGCTGACGTTCTTGTTCGCCGCGACCAGGTCGACCACTTTCTGCACGTACGCCTGCTTCTCCTCGGCGGAGACGCCGGTCGGATCCTTCTTCATCGGCGACGCCCAGTACTCGGTGTAGGCGGGCACCGGCGCCAGTTTGATGTCGGATTTCTTGGCGACCGCGCTCGCCCTGGCGACGTCTGCCGCGATCCGGGTAATGCGGCGCAGCTCGTCCTCCGTGACGATCGGGCTGCTCGCAAACCCCCAGACGCCGCTGTGGATGACGCGGACGCCGAACCCGGCCGC
>JAOBWF010000028.1 GCA_025463215.1 Acidobacteriota bacterium
CGCCGTCGCCGTCGAATGCCACACCCATCACGCAGCCGCGCGCCAGGACCGTCTCGGCGAGCAGCTCCGGATGCGTCGACCCGCACGCCAGATTGATGTTGCGGCCGTCAGGCCGGTTGCCGATGACAATGGTCTCGAAGCCGAGGCTGTTGAACAGCTCCGGCGCCACCGTCGTGGTCGCACCGTTGGCGCAGTCGAGGACGATCGGAAACGCGCCGACCTTCGCCGCCGCGGGGAACACGGCGCGCAGGTGATTGAGGTACGCGTCGACCAGATCGGCGCGCGGCACGGCGCCGGCCTCGCCGTCGCGCGCGCGCCACGACGCGTCCGCCATGATCGCTTCGACCTCGCGTTCGACCGCCTCGGTGTACTTCTCGCCTTTGCCCGAGAACACCTTGATGCCGTTGTCATCGTAGGGATTGTGCGAGGCGGAAATGACGACGCCGGCATCGTAGGTGCCGGTGCGGGTCAGGAACGCCACCGCGGGCGTCGGCACGACCCCGGCGCTCGTCACGGTCGCGCCTTCGCCGCAGGCGCCGTGCGCGAGCTCCGCCTCGATCCATCCGCCCGACTCGCGCGTATCGCGGCCGACGAGAAACTGCGGCGACTCCGTGCCGTGCGGCAGCGCACGGACGAGCGCGGCGCCGAGACGGCGCACGGTCTGCGGATCGAGCGGCGGCACGCCCGCGGTGCCGCGGACGCCGTCGGTGCCGAACAACTTATGGTTTGCCACTGAGAATCCGCACCTGGACCGAGTCAGGGTTCACGCGCGTCACGCCCGCGTCGCGCGAGGAGTCGGCATGAACGGTCAACGAATATTGGCCGGGACCGAGCCCCGCCAGATCGACGAAGGCGGTGACGTCATCGGCGGCGACGCGCCCGAGCGAATCGCGGTTGCCGCGCACCGTGAGATCGACGCCGGTCGGCACCGCCTCCGCCTGGAGATTCGGGCCGAGGTTTCGCAGGTGGACCGGCTGATTGCGGAGCGTGCGCTCGAGCGGCGCCGGCAGGATCTGGACCGTCACCATCGCCGAGCGCGCGCTCTTCAGGCGCAGCGCCGGATCGAGCAGACCGATGATCACCGTCTGCTTGACGTGGGTCGTCGCGCCGGCGACCGAGACCGGCTCGGTCACCACTTCGGTCGCGCGCTTGACCGCGCTGTCGGGCCCGATCACCTCGGCGCGGCGCGGCTCAGACGACAGCGGGCCGATGACGAAGCCGGGCGCCGGCCGGCCGTCGACCGCGGGCACGATCGGCACTTCGCGCGACGCCGAGGGCTCGAACCCCATCGTGACCGCGGACGGCAGCACCTGCACGATCTCGACACCGAACGGCACGCGCACCTGGTCGGGCGTCAGCGGGAAGAGGCGGCGGCCGGACTGCGCCGTGTGCAGGTCGAGGACGGCGACGACGTCGCCGGCGGCGACGCGACTCAGGGCGCCCGACGCGCCGCGGACACGGACGTCGACGGTGGCCGGCACATCGCCGAGCAGTTCGAGCCCCGCCGGGACCTGCGTCAGCTCGAGCGGCACACGAAGGCCCCGCTCCACCGTTTCCTCGCCGGAGACCACCATCCACAACATCAGCGCGAGCCCCAACGACAGCAGCTTCAGCCACGCATTGCCGAACACGAACGTCGCGATACGGCGCGAGAGCGTCACGTGAACTGCACCTCGCGCCGCGGCGTCTTCTCATGGCGCTGCAGGACGAGGGATCGCAGCCGCGCCCGCAGCTCGTCAGTGTCGAGACCGCGCTCGATCTGGCCGTCGACCACGATCGAGATGCTGCCGGTCTCTTCGGAGATCACGATGGCGACCGAATCGTTTTCCTCGGTCAGGCCGATCGCCGCGCGATGACGCGATCCGAGCTCTTTGCTCAACTTCGGGTTGACGGTCAACGGCAGAAAACAGGCGGCGGCGGCGACGCGGTCGTCCTGCACGATCACCGCGCCGTCGTGCAGCGGCGAGGCCGGCAGGAAAATGCTCTGCAGGAGATCGTACGTCAGGATGGCGTCGAGCCGGATGCCGCCCTCGATGTAGTTGCGCAGGCCAATCTGCCGCTCGATCGCGATAATTGCGCCGATCCGCTGCGACGACAGCAGACTGGAGGCGACGACCAGCTCCTCGACCGATTCTTCCGCTGACTCCGCCTTCGCGAGGTACCGGAAGAACGGCGCGCGCCCGAAATGCGCCAGCGCGCGGCGGATGTCCGACTGGAACAGCACGATGACCGCGAATACGACGTAGCCGATCATGTTGCGGACCAGCCAGTTCACCGTCTCGAGATGGCCCCACCGCGATCCGTAAAAAAGCGCGACCAGGACGCAGCCTCCAAGCCCCATCTGCACGGCGCGCGTGCCACGGATCAGCTTGAGGATCTCGTAAATCAGAATCGACACCACGAGGATGTCGACGAGATCCCACCAGCCAATCGGCGGGCGACGGAGAAAGGCAGTAAACCAGTTCATGGCTGATCGCTGATGACTAATGGCCGGGGCGGAAGGCCGGTGGTCCTTCGACCATCGCGATCAGCCATGATCCATCAGCCATGTCGTCTAATCTCCTCGGCCACCCGTACTACCTGCGCCATCTCCGCGACGGCATGGACCCGGACGATATGGGCGCCGGCGAGCACCGCGGCCGTCACCGCGGCGGCAGTGCCCCAATCGCGTTCGGACGCCGGCCGGCCGCCGACCGCCTCCCGCAGAAACGACTTGCGCGATGGCCCGACCAGCATGGGGCGGCTGAGCGCCGCGGCGATGTCGGGCAGGCGGGCCAGCACACCATAGCTGTGCGACGGCCGTTTGGCAAACCCGACCCCTGGGTCGACGATGATGCGGTCGAGCGTCACGCCGGCGCGGATGGCGCCGCCGAGAGCGGCACGCAGCTCCTCACTGACGTCGGCGACGACGTCGGCGTATTGCGCCTCGGCGTACATGGTTTTCGACGAGCCGCGCGCGTGCATGAGGACCAGCGCCGCGCCGGTCTCCGCGACGGCACGGGCCAGTTCCGGATCGCGCTGCAGGCCGCTGACATCATTGACGATGGTCGCGCCGGCGGCGACCGCTGCGCGCGCGACGGCCGCCTTGTACGTATCGATCGAGATCGGCACGCGTACGCGGCCTTGCATCGCGCGCAACACCGGCAGCACGCGCGCCAGTTCTTCATCAGCGGAGATCGGGTCGGCGCCGGGGCGCGTCGACTCGCCGCCGACGTCGATCAGATCGGCGCCGTCTGCCTCCATCCGCAGCGCCGCGGCGACGGCGGTGTCCGCGTCGCGCAGTCTGCCGGCATCAGCAAACGAGTCGGGGGTGACGTTGAGGATCCCCATCACCAGGCAGCGGTCTCCAAGACACAGCGTCAAGCCGCCGGGAAGAGGGACGGTGTAGCGATGACGGGCGGGAAAGGGCAACGGAATTAAGAATTAGAAATTGAGAATTAAGAATGCGTGTTCGCAATCGATCGGCACGGCGCGGCGCCCGAATTCTTAATTCCTAATTCCAAATTCCTAATTCTCTACTCCTGCGGCAGCGGTTTGTTCAACGCCGGAACGATCGGCGCGCGCTCCTTGGGGCGGGCGCGCGGCTCGTCCTCTTCGACCACCGTCCGGGCCACGACCGGCTGCGGGTCGTCGAGCGGCAGGCCGGCGGCGAGGCGCTTGACCTGGTCGGCGTCGAGGACCTCGCGCGCCAGCAGCGCGTCGGCCATCTTGAGCAGCTTGTCCTTGGCGCCGGAGAGCAGCTGGTGGGCGCGCTGATAGTTGTCGGTGATGAAGCGCTTGACTTCCTGATCGATCTGCAGCGCGGTATCCTCGCTGTAGTCCTGGTGCTGCGCGATTTCGCGGCCGAGGAAGATCTGCTCCTCCTTCTTGCCGAAGGTGAGCGGCCCCATCGCGTCGCTCATGCCCCATTCGCAGACCATCTTGCGGGACAGCTCGGTCGCCCGCTCGAGGTCGTTCCCGGCGCCGGTCGTCAGACTGCCGTCGGTGATCTCTTCGGCGATGCGGCCGCCGAGCAGGATGGCGATCTGATCGTTGAGGTAGTCGCGCGAGTAATTGTGCTTCTCTTCGGCAGGCAGCTGCTGCGTGAGGCCGAGCGCCATGCCGCGCGGGATGATCGTCACCTTGTGGATCGGATCGGCGAACGGCAGCAGCACCGTGAGCAGCGCGTGGCCGGCCTCGTGGATCGCGGTGACCCGCTTCTCGGCGTCGGTGATGATCATCGAGCGCCGCTCGGATCCCATCAGGACCTTGTCCTTGGCGAACTCGAAATCGTGCATGCGCACGACCTTCTGGTTGTAGCGCGCCGCGTTGAGCGCCGCTTCGTTCACCAGGTTCGCCAGATCGGCGCCGGAGAAGCCGGCCGATCCCCTCGCCAGGACCGCGATCTCCACATCGTCGGCCATCGGAATCTTGCGGGTGTGCACCGAGAGGATGCCTTCGCGTCCCTTGACGTCGGGACGATTGACGACGATGCGGCGGTCGAACCGCCCCGGACGCAGGAGCGCCGGGTCGAGCACGTCGGGACGGTTGGTCGCGGCGACGAGGATGACGCCTTCGTTCGACTCGAAGCCGTCCATCTCGACGAGCAGCTGGTTGAGCGTCTGTTCGCGCTCGTCGTGGCCGCCGCCGAGGCCGGCGCCGCGATGACGGCCGACCGCGTCGATCTCGTCGATGAAGACGATGCACGGCGCGTTCTTCTTGCCCTGCTCGAACAGATCGCGGACGCGCGAGGCGCCGACGCCGACGAACATCTCGACGAAGTCGGAGCCGCTGATCGAGAAGAACGGCACGTTCGCTTCGCCCGCCACGGCGCGCGCGAGCAGCGTCTTGCCGGTGCCGGGCGAGCCCATCAGCAGCACGCCCTTGGGAATGCGGCCGCCGAGCTTCTGGAATTTCTGCGGCTCTTTGAGGAACTCGATGATTTCCTGGAGCTCTTCTTTCGCTTCGTCGACGCCGGCGACGTCCTTGAACGTGACCTTCTTCTGCGAGCTGGACGACAACTTCGCCTTGCTCTTGCCGAACGACAGCGCCTTGTTGCCGCCGCTCTGCATCTGGCGCATGAAGAAGACCCAGAAGCCGATGATCAGGAGGAACGGCCCCCACGAATAGAGGATGGTCGCCCATGGGCTGACCGTCGGCTCCTTCGCGGTGACCTGAACGCCCTTTTCAATCAGCTTGTTGACGAGCCCTTCGTACTGGGTCGGTACGTAGGCCTGGAAATGCTCGTTGCCCTTGGTGGTGCCGTTGATGTCCTGGCCGGTGATGACGACTTTCGCGACCTGGCCCGAATCGGCGGCCTGCATGAACTCACTGAACGTGATGGTCTTCTCGACGTGCTGGAATTTCGTGGAGAAATTCCAGATGAGCACACCGAGCACGACCAGCGCCATCCAGAACAACAGACTTTTGATCGTCGAGTTCACGCGGAGATCCCCTCTCGTAGCGCAGGCCTTCAGGCCTGCCTAAGTTTCAAGATTATCACGGCTTGCGCGGGGTCGGTTACCCGAAACGCCTCGTCGATCCCGAAGCCCGCCACCCACACAATCCGATCGGTTTCGTCGACCACCAGCGGCACCGAGTCGCGCCGGTTGCGGGGGACCTTGCGGTCCACGAAGTAGTCCTGCAGCTTTTTCTGTCCGTCGAGCCCGACGGGACGAAATCTGTCGCCCGGCCGCCGATTGCGTACCGCGAGCGCGCCCCGGCAGAGGTCGCGACGCACCTGCGCCGTATCCAGCCCGGGTCCGCTGCTCAGAACTGCACTCGTGCTCACGTCGGCGGAGACAATCCAGCCCGCCGCGGTGAGCACGACCTCCCCTGGAATAGACAGCGGAAATCGGAAAACGGCTCGCGCCTCGTCCGCGGGCTCCCGTCCCTGCGCGCCGGCCGCCCTACCTGTTAAGACGACCGTACCGGCGATGCGTTCCACGCGCTGGCCCGGCAGATCGACCCGCGATCCCCCCACCTCTTCGCTTAGACGTCGCGCCGCCTCGACATGGTGGAACGCGATCGGGCGAACGCCGGCGACTTCGCGCATCAGGCGCCACAGCAGGGCGCGCTGCAGCGGCAGCGGCGCCGCGCGCAGTCCGGCCGCGTCGATCTCGCACACGGGCGCCGCGTCGGCCGTCCGCGCGCGCCGCACGATCGCGGCGTCGAGCTCCGCCGCCATCGCGTCGATCCACGCGGAGGTGTCGCGCGCCAGATCGGCCTGATCCGCGAGCACGTCGACGATCGACGGGTTGAATCGTGCGTCGAGCAGGGGCAGCAGTTCGGCGCGGATCCGGTTACGCGGGATGCTGACGTCCTGATTCGATGCGTCCTCGAGGAACGGGAGCGCGCGCTCGGCCAGCCAGGCGCGCAGATCGCCGCGACGGCAGGCGAGCAGCGGACGGACGATGTCGCCGTTGCGCGGGTGCATGCCGGACCAGCCGCGCGGGCCGGCGCCGCGCGTCAGGCGCAGGAGCACGGTCTCGGCCTGATCGTCGCGGGTATGCCCCAGGGCGACGGCATCCGCGCCCGCCGCACGCCGCGCCCGCGCGAAGAACGCGTGCCGCGCGGTGTGGGCGGCGTCCTCGAGCGAGCGCCGGTCGCGCGCCGCACACGCCGCGACGTCCTCGCGATCGGCGTGGAACGGGAGATCGAGCGACGCCGCGATGGCGGCGGCGAACCGTTCGTCGTCGTCCGCGGCCGGACGGAGCTGATGGTTGAAGTGCGCGATCCCGGTCAGGCGCAGCTCGCCGGCGTCGGCAAGCGCGCGCAGGAGATGCACGAGCGCGATCGAGTCGGACCCGCCCGACACCGCCGCGAGCACGCGGGTGTCGGGTCCGATCAAATCGTGCCGGCGGATGTACTCACGAACGCGAGGGAGAAGGTCCATGAGGGCCGCAGCTCACGACCGCAAACAAGCGCGAGGGAAGGGTGGTGCCGGAGGACGGACTCGAACCGTCGACCCCGCGCTTATGAGACGCGTGCTCTTAACCAACTGAGCTACTCCGGCCGGAACCTCCGATTGTATTACTTCACCGCGTCTTGCTCAACGAGGGCCGCGGCCAGCAGCGGAATCATGATTTCGTGGTGCCCGACCAGGGTATAGCCGCGGCCGGTGCCGGCGGTCGGCCGCGCCACGACGTTGGTCTGCGGCCGATACGAACGGATGAAGTCGAGATTGACGGTCGTCAGCTGGGCGAGCGCGAGGCCGCGGTTGCGCGCCAGGGCCACCGCCTTCAGGAAGACCTCCGGGAGCACCACCGCCGACCCGCAATTCAGGTAGACGCCGCGCTCGAGCCGCGTCACGTTCGAGACGAAGTAGCGGAAATCGCGCAGGCTGCCTTCGCCGAGCGCCGCCCCTGAGGCCGCCGGGTGCATGTGAATGATGTCGGTACCGATCGCGACGTGCACCGTCACCGGAATCTGCAGCCGCGCCGCGGCGGCGAGCACGCTCTGCTTCGCGTACTGCGGCTGCTTCGCGGCGAGAAACCGCGTTACTGCCTGGCCGATGCCGAGGCCCGCCGCGACGCCGTCGTTGATCGCGCCGTTGAGCAGCCGGCCGGTCTCGTCCGCCATGCCGAAACGACCGGGACCGAGCGCCTCGTCGACGTCCTCGGATGTCGCGCCAGCGAGGGCGACCTCGAAGTCGTGAATGATCGAAGCGCCGTTGGTCGCAATCGCCGACACGAAGCCGCGCTCCATCAGGTCGATCAGCACCGGACCGAGTCCGGTTTTGATCACGTGCGCACCCAGCCCCCAGACCACACCGCCGGCGGTGCGCTTCGCCTCGCCGATCGCGCCGACAATCGCCTTGAAATCGGCGGCAGCGAGCATCCCCGGCAGCGAATCGACGAAGGCGCCGATCGATCCACCCGGCGTCGCCGGCCGCGCGAAGTCCGCGACCCGCGCCTTGCTCGCGCGCGACTTCAGCGGATAGGTCGTCACGCCGGACAGATCAAATTCTTCGTAGGAGAACGTCATAGGATCAACATCGCGTCACCGTAGCTGTAGAACCGATACCCGGCGGCAATCGCCGCATCATACGCGGATCGGACGCGTTCCCGGCCGGCGAACGCGGACACGAGCATCAGCAGCGACGACTGCGGCAAATGGAAATTGGTCAGCAGGCCATTGACGATTTGGAACGCGGCGCCGGGGTACAGGAACAGATCCGTCTCACCGCTGCCCGCCGCGATCGCGCCGCCGTGCGCCCGCGCCACCGCTTCCAGCGTCCGCGTCGTCGTCGTCCCGACCGCGATGACGCGACGGCGGTCGGTCCGCGCGCGATTAATCGCCGCGGCTGCGGATGCGGCGATCTCGTAGTGTTCCGCCTCGAGGCGGTGATCTTCGACGCGATCGACACGGATCGGCTGAAAGGTGCCGTAACCGACGTGCAGCGTGATCTCGGCGATCTCGACGCCGCGGCCGCGCAGCGCGGACGTCAGCTGCGGGGTGAAGTGGAGGCCGGCGGTCGGCGCCGCGATCGAGCCGCGCGCCTGTGCGAAGACGGTTTGATACCGGTCGCGGTCGTCCGCTTGGTCGGCACGCTTGATGTACGGCGGCAACGGCATGTGGCCGATGGCATCGACCGCCGCGTCCAGCGGCGAGCCATCCTCGGTCCAGAGCCGGACAACCCGGCGCCCGAAGCCGCGCCGCTCCAGGATCTCGCCACGAATGGTGTGAATTCCGTCAAAGATCACCCGCGCGCCCGGTTTCAATTTCTGTCCCGGGTGCACCAACGCCTCCCACCGCTCACAGGCCAGACCCCGATCTGACCGATCTCTGACGCGACCCTCAATTTCGCCAGGACAATCGTCGATCGCGGCGGGTGTGGGTCCGACCTCGGTCTGGCCCTGACCCGGAAGGCGCCGGACAAGGAGGCATTCGACCGCCCCGCCGCTGGGGTCGCGGCGGCCGAGAAGGCGGGCCGGGAAGACCCGCGTGTTGTTGACCACGACGAGATCGCCGGCGCGCAGGAGCGACGGCAGCGCGCTGACATGGGAGTGCGCAATCGATCCGCTGTCGCGATCGAGGTGCAGCAGACGCGCGCCGCCGCGTGACGCCGGCGGCTCTTGCGCGATCAGTTCCGGCGGAAGGTCGAAGTCGAAGTCGCGGACATCCATGCCCGCTGCTGATGTTAGTGGATTCCGGGCGAGGCGCTGGTCCGCTCGCGCTCCAGCCATTCGTCCGCGAGGAGGGTCCACAGCGCCTGATCGTGATACTCGCCGTGGCGCAGGAAGGACTTGCGCAGAACGCCTTCGCGCGTCGCCCCCAGCTTGTGCAGCGCCGCATTGCCGCGGCCGTTCGCAACCGAGGCGCGCGCCTCGAGCCGATGCGCGCCGAGCGTTTCGAAGGCGAAGCCTATCGTCAGCTGCGCTCCGTCGGAGAACACGCCGGTCGCCCAGAATTCCGGCGAGACCGCGAACCCCCACTCGGCCGCGGCGAAGTCGGTCTCGAGCGAACGCATCTGGAACAGGCCGATCGCCGTGTCCGAGTCGCGCGGCACGATCGCGAAGCAGACGTACTGTCCCGCGATCCGCTGACGCCCGGTCCACGCGATGAACGTCTCGAACCCCTGGACCGTCGATGGCGGCGGCGAGATGAAGCGGGTTACTTCATCGTCCGTCAGGGCGATGAACAGCGAGCGCGCGTCGCTCGGCCGCAGCTCGCGCAGGGTCACGAGCGATCCGGTCAGCGTCGGCAGGCCGTTGCGCCAGTCGTTGCGCGCGGCCGCCGCGGGCGCGACCGGCGCCGCTGTCGAGATCACCGCATCGGCGCCAGCGTGCTCCTGATACGGCATCCTCTCCATTAGAAGCGCTGACCTTTCATCACCGGAGTCACATCGCCGAACTGAAGAGCAAATGGCCCGCCACAGCTGGTCGTCAGGAGGAGAGAGCCGTAATTATTGAAAACGGGAGACTTACGTGCGCCCAATGTAAGGAGGCAGACTGTATGTGAGAATATGTCATTGTCTCAAAATGTCACACAAAATCGCGAAAACGCACCTATATTGAGTTTTTTACTCCGTAATACTACGATTCTGCTGAGTGCTCCATGTCGTGACACGTGTTGCTCTATCGAACACCGATTACTAGGATGACGTGAGCCGATCGTGGTGACGGTCTTGCAGCCATCGAGCTTGTGTTCGATGTCGCGATCGTCGGAGGCGGGCCGGCGGGCTTGAGCGCCGCGTTGATGCTCGGTCGCTGCCGCCGGCGCGTCGCCGTGTTCGACCTCGGCCAACCGCGCAACCGCCGATCCGCTGGCCTCCACGGCTACCTGACACGCGACGGCGTTGCGCCCGCCGCTTTCACCGAGCTTGGTCGCGCCGAGCTCGACGCATACGGCGTCGACCTGCGGCGGATCGGCGTCACCGGCGCCGCGCTCACCGACGACCATTACCGCCTCTCACTCGCCGACGGCACCACCGAACAGGCGCGCTACCTGCTGATCGCGACCGGCGTCATCGACGACGTGCCGGCGATCCCCGGTTTCGACGAGTGCTACGGCCGCTCGATCTTTCATTGTCCGTACTGCGACGGCTGGGAACGCCGCGATCGACCGATTGCCGCGTTCGGCCATGGCGCCGACGTCACGGGACTCGCGCTCGGGTTGAAGACCTGGAGCGCCGACATCACCGTCTGCACGCACGGCGGCCGTCTCGAACGCGCCCTGCGCGAGCGTCTCGATCGCAACGGCGTCGCGGTGCGCACCGAGCGCATCACGCGTCTGAATCACACCGACGGCGCCCTGAGTCAGGTCGTGTTCGCGTCGGGGGATCCGCTGCCGCGCGAGGCCCTGTTCTTCGCCACCGCGCAGCATCCCCAGTCGACCCTCGCGGTCGCCCTCGGCTGCACCTTGAACCGGCGCGGCACGGTCAAGACCGGTCTGTTGTGCGACACCAATGTCCCGCGCCTCTTCGTCGCCGGCGATGCCTCGCGCGATGCGCAGTTCGTCGTGGTTGCCGCATCGGAAGGCGTCAAAGCGGCGGTCGCCATCAACAAGGCGCTGCAACGCGAGGATCTTCTGCCATGAGCCTGAAGGCGGTCGTGAACAATCCGGAACCGGACGAACCGGCGCCGACGACGGCGCGCATGCCGGTCGACATTCGCAGCGCTGCGCTCACCGTGCTGGCGGGGCTCGCGATCGTGCTGACGCTCCAGTACGCGCAGGCGATGGTCATCCCGATCGTGCTCGGCGTCCTCATCAGCTACGCGCTCGAACCGATCGTGGCGTGGCTGGCCCGCCGGCGCATTCCGCGCGCGGTTGGCGCTGCCGTGGTCCTTCTCGCGCTCGTCGGCGGGACGGGCTGGCTGCTCTACGGGCTCCGATCGCAGGCGAGCGCGATCATCGAACAGCTGCCGCAAGCCGCGACCCGCCTGCGGCGCATGGTCGAGAACGATCGGCCGACCGCGGCGACGGCGATTCAACAGGTCCAGAAGGCGGCGTCGGAGCTGGAAAAGGCGGCGAATGCCGCGGCGCCGCCACCGGCAGCCTCCGGCGTTCAGCGCGTGCAGGTCGAGGCCCCTTCGATCAACATCGGCGATTACGTGATGTGGGGCTCGATCGGCATCGTCGCCGCAATCGGCCAGCTGGTGCTGATCCTGTTCCTCGTCTACTTCCTCCTGGCGTCCGGCGATCTCTACCGGCGCAAGCTGGTCAAGATCGTCGGACCGACGCTCACCGACAAGAAGCTCACGGTGCAAATCCTCCAGGAGATCGATCGCCAGATCGAAATGTTCCTGCTCGTCCAGGTGTTCACGAGCACCGTGGTAGCGGTCGCGACATGGGCCGCGTTCCGCGCCCTCGGGGTCGAGCAGGCGGCGGTCTGGGGCGTGATGGCCGGCCTGTTCAATTCCATTCCCTACTTCGGTCCCGTCATCGTCACCGGCGGCACGTCGGTCGTCGCCTTCCTGCAGTTCGGCGATCTGCGGATGGCGGCGATCGTCGGCGGCGTGTCGCTGCTCATCACCAGTCTGGAAGGGTTCCTGCTGACGCCCTGGTTGACGAGCCGCGCCGCGCGGATGAACGCCGTCGCCGTGTTCGTCGGCCTGCTGTTCTGGGGATGGGTCTGGAACGTGTGGGGGATGCTGCTGGCCGTGCCGCTGCTGATGGTGATCAAGGCGGTGTGCGATCACATCGAAGATTTCCAGGGGATCGGCGAGCTGCTCGGCGACTGACGACTACCGATTAACGGCCACTCGCCTTCTTCACACACCACGTGGTCATGCAGCGCTGCTGCTGCACATTGGTCGTCTTGATCGGATCCAGCAGCTGCCCGCCGAGGCGCGTGGTCCGATCGAGCAGCATCGCCTCGTCGACGAGGAACCGCTCCGATCCGTCGGGCAGCCGGACCCGTGCGCCGGCCCGGCCGACGGCGGCTTCGATGCCGACGTTCGACGCCAGGCGCGCGAACAACATGCCGTCAGCCGCCAGCACGCGCCACAGCTCCTCGAGCATCCGATCGAAATGCGCCAGGTCGGCGGCAAAATGCAGCACCGCGCTGCAGACGACCGCGTCCATCGTGCCGGCCTCCCAGGGAAGCCGATCGAGCTCGCCGGCGCGGAAATTCTGGCGCGGCAGATCGGGCGCGAGCTGCGCCGCGAGCGCGCGCACGTGCTCGACCGCGCCCGGATCGCGATCGATTGCGAAGCAGGCGAAGCCGCGGCGCAGGAAGTACATCAGGTTGCGGCCGTCGCCGCAGCCGGCGTCGAGCACTCGCGGGCGGCGATCGAACCGGCCGCGCAGCAGCTGGTCGAACAGATAGATGTCGATGTCGCCGAACGTCGCCGGCAGGTCGACGCCTGGCGGCGGCAGGACCTGGGCCATCAGCGCAGGCCGGAGGGCAGGCGCGGCGACGCGAGCAGGCGCACGAAGGCGTCCCAGCGCCCGCCCGGCTGCGACTCGACGTAGCGTTTCACGAGATCCTTGCCGAGGTTGTAGTTGATGACGTAGCTGCGGTAGGTATCGAAGAAGCGCGTGCGCTGTTCGGCGCGGACCGGCGACATCATCGCGTACTGCGACAGCCACGCGGTCGCCTGCTTGCGATCCGAGGACCCGTTGAGATACATGCGGGCCGCCTCGTTGCCCGCGTACGCCAGGCGATCGACCAGCGACTGGACGCGCGCATACGCGGCCGCCTGCGCCGGATCGAGTCCGGCTTCCGGATAGAGCACGTCGCGCTCGAAGGCGGCGCGCTGATCGCCCGGAAACGCGACCTCGATGCCGTAGTTGGCGGTCCCCTCCGCGATCAACGACTGCGGCGAAAACAGCGGGTAGATCGTGAACTCGACCCAGCCGCGCCCTCGGACCAGATGCTGTTCCAGCAGCGCATTGTAGACGTGGTGGCCCGGATACCCCTCGTGGCAGGCGAGGTCGATGGCGCGATCGATGTAGATCGGCAGATCGGTGTTCACCTGAATCAGGCTGCGGTAGTTGCCCTGATACCAGTTGTAGCCGCTCCACGGTTTGTTCGTGACGTACTCGACGGTGAAACTCTCGTTTCCGGGCAGCTGCACGTGCGACAGGGTGCGCGCGCGGCATTCCGCGATCGCGCGATCGAACACACGCGCCAGCCGGTTGGACGGGATGATGAACTTGCCGCGGAATGCATCGTAGCGATCCACCAGCGGCGCGTCTCCGGGCAGCAGCCGATCGAGCTCCGTGAGCATGTCCGCGAAGTACGAATCGGGATGCACCGGCGCCACCGCGTCGTAGAGCGCCTCCGATTCCTGGTCGAAGGTCAGCGTTGCGCCTTCGAGCATTCGCACGCGCGTGCGCAGCGCCTCGAGCTGGCGTGTCAGGTAGCCGTGCCGCAGCGCGGTGATCTCGTCGCGGCGGTCGGCGTCGGACAGCGGCGGCATGTCGGCAATCAGCCGCTGCGCCGACGCGTCGATCTCGCGCAGCGGCAGCTTGCGTGTCGCCGCTTCCGTCTTCCACTCGGTGGGGCCGTAAAAGGCGTCGACGTAGTCGGGGTCGTGCTGCCCCAGGGCGAGGACGAGCTTTACGTATCGTTCGGCAATGGTGTCCATCGGTGTGGGCGGCACGGGCTGCGCGGCGACGGCGACCGCCGCCAGGAACAGGGCGATGAGGGTACGAACCGGCGAGGTCATGACGGTTTCGGCAGCGCCAGCATCTGTGCGTTCCAGGCGAGGTACTGCTGTTTGATGCGAGCGAAGGTGGCCGGGTCCTTCCCGCGACGATCCGCCTTCTCTCCCGGATCGGTCGAGAGATCGAACAGATACTCGCCGTCGCCGTCCTTCAGATACTTCCACTTGCCGACGCGGGCGGCGTCGAAGCCGGTGATGCGCCAGAACAGCGCGCGGTCGCGCGGCGGAGTGTCGCCGGCGCACACCGGCATGAGGTTCTCGCCGTCCAGCGGATAGGCGGGGTCGGCCGACGTCGCGGTGACCGCAAGGATCGTCGCGGTCCAGTCCATCGTGATGGCGGCCTGCGCGCTCACCTGCCCGGCGGGAATGCGGCCCGGCCAGCGCGCGATCGCCGGCACCCGCGTGCCCCCCTCGAACAGGTACATCTTCTGGAACGAGAACGGCCAGTTGAACGAATAGCGCTCACCGCCATTGTCGCTCGTAAAGATCACGAGCGTGTCGTGCTCGAGTTTGGCGCGTTCGAGCGCCTTGAGCACGCGGCCGATGCCGGTGTCCATGCTCTGCACCATCGCCGCGTAGACCTTCGGCGATCCGCCGGCCACCATCGGACCGGGGCCGTGATCCGCGTGATCGACGGCGGCGTCCGCGGGGCCTTCCCAGGGCGAGTGCGGCGCGTTGTACTGAAGGCTCAAAAAGAACGGCTTGGTCCGCGGCCGGCCGATGATCTCGACCGCCTGGTCGGACAGGAGATCCGTGAGATAGCCGGTCCGCTCGATCGGTGCGAGGTTCTGCCACAGATCGGGCGACCCGCCCGGGCTGCGCTCGCCGGCGCGGCCGTCCGACGCGCGGTGCGTGAAGTAGTCGGCGGCGCCGCTGAGGATGCCGAAGAACTCGTCGAAGCCATGACGATTCGGGCCGAACTCCGGTTTCCATCCGAGATGCCACTTGCCGACGAGCGACGTCTCGTAGCCGTTGCCTTTGAGCAGCGAGGCAATCGTCGGATGGCTCGGCGGCAGACCGACGTCGCCGGGCGACGACGCCTTGAGCGGTTCCTCGAGTCCGACCGGCAGACGCTGCGGATAGCGGCCGGTGATGTAGGCGCAGCGCGTCGGGGTGCACACCGGCGCCGCGGCATAGTTGTCGGTGAATCTGACGCCCTGCTTTGCGAGGCCGTCGAGCACCGGTGTTTTGTAGTCCGGCCGGCCATAGCAGCTCAGATCGCCGTAGCCCATATCGTCGGCGAGGATGAAGAGCACGTTCGGCCGTTTCGACGGCGCCGCCGACGCGATCCGGCTCGTGCCGGCGAGCGCGGCGCCGGCGACGGCGCTCTCGATGAACTGACGGCGTGTCACGCGTCGCGGCATGCCGCAGATGTTACACGTACTGCGACAGGTTGAAGCGTCCGCGCGCGGCGAGCAGCGGCTTCCACAAGTCGCCGAGCTTCGCGACCCGCGCCGGCACATTCGCGATCGTGAAGTCCTCGATGCGGATCCCCTTCTCGACTTCCTGCCACCGCACCGGCGTCGAGACGCTTGCCTCGGGCCGCGGCCGGACCGAGTAGACGGAGGCCAGCGTGCTGCCCCACCGGTTCTGGTTGTAGTCCACGAGGACGCGGCCGCGCGGCCGCTTGGCGACGCGATACTCCGCCGTGATCAGGGCCGGGTGCCGGCGCGCCAGTTCCTGCGCGAGCACGTGCGCAAAGGTCCGCACATCGCCCTGCTCCGGCCCGCGCACGATCGGCACGTACAGGTGCAGCCCCTTCGATCCCGTCGTCTTCACCACCGACGGCATCTTCAGCGCATCGAGCGCCTCGCGCACGACCAGCGCGGTTTCGAGCACGCGGTCGAACCCGGCGCCGGCGCCGGGATCGAGATCGAAGTGGACGTAGTCCGGCCGATCGACATCGTCGCAGGTCGCGTACCACTGATTGAGATCGATGCACCCGAGGTTGACGATCCACAGCAGCGCGGCGCGATCCTGAATCATCGGAAACTCGATGACCCCCTTCGATCCGTGATCGATCGCGCAGATCTCGATCCAGGGCGGCCGCGGCGACGGCGCGCGCTTCATGAAGAAGAACTCGCCGGCGGCGCCGTGCGGGTAGCGCTTCATCACCATGGCGCGGCTGCGGATGTGCGGCAGCAGCACGGATGCGACGTCGGCGTAATACTGCAGCAGGTCGCCTTTGGTGAGCCCGATGGCCGGCCAGAAGATCTTGCGGAGGTTGGTCAGCCGTACTTCTTTGCCGTCCACCTCGACGACGGCGTGATCTCGGTCACGCGGCAGGATTAGCGAGCGTGGCGGCATTGCTGGAGGTCGGGATTGCAGGATTGCAGAAAGGACAGGGTGAAGGATGCCATCACCTTCCTTCCTGCAGTCCCGCGATGTGAGTGCGTGAGAGCGGCGCGAGTTTCGGCGGCCGCGCGCCATGACGCGTTGCGCCGAGCACGGGCACGTAGTCGAGCTCGACGCCGTCGCTCGCGTGCCGCAGCAGCAGGCCGCCGCGGCTCATGTCGCCGCGGCCGACGAATGCGATCGGAAACTGCAGCCGCGTGCCGAAGATCGTGGTGAGAATGTCGACGTACTTGGGGGACGCGATGCTGCCGAGGAGGACGACATCACACTCGGTGCCGATCTCGCCGAGCAGGGCGCGCGCGCTCGCTTCGAGCGGGCGGCGGTAGCCGGCGTTGGCGGCGTCGATCTCGCCGTTGCCGAATGCGCGCACCGCGGCCTGCGTCACAATCGTGTCGGGGCTGCGCAGGCCGGCGGTGGCAGTGATGACGTGGATGCCGCTGCCGACAACCGGGTTGTCGGGTTCCGGCGGCCGCGCGAAACGCCGCGCATACGTCAGCTTGCCGCGGAAGTACAGCCCGCTCATGAAGCTGAAGAGATCGCCAAGCGGCGCGCCGGCATCCGAACGCAGCGCCACCGCCAGCGCGAACTTCGCGTTCGGCGACATCACCTGCTTCGCCCGCGTCCCGCCGCAGTTCGCCGGCGACAGTAAAAAAATTCGGTTCGCCACGATCCTGACCCTTGAACCCTGAACCTAGAACCCCCAGCGAAGCAGCACGGCGCCGACGGTAAACCCGGCGCCGACCGACGCGAGCACCACCAGGTCCCCTTTCTTCAACCGGCCGGATGTCACCGCGTCGTTCAACGCCAGCGGGATGGTCGCCGCCGTCGTATTGCCGTACCGCTCGATGTTGATGATCACCTTGCTCGGATCGACGCCGAGCTTTTCGGTCGCCGCCTGGATGATCCGGCGGTTCGCCTGGTGCGACACGAAGAGATCGATGTCGGCGGCGGTCAACCCGTTGCGCTCCATCAGCCGGCGCGCGATCTCCTCCGTCTTGCGGACCGCGAACTTGAATACCGTCTGGCCGTCCTGCTTGACGTAATGCTGCCGCTGATCGACCGTCTCGTGCGACGCCGGCTTCAGGCTGCCGCCGGCCGGCATGCAGAGCGCGCCGCCGCCGCCGCCGTCCACTTCGTGCTCGAAATCGAGAATCTGCGGCCCGCCCACCTGCGCCGCGGAGACCACGACCGCGCCCGCGCCGTCGCCGAAGATGACGCAGGTCGCCCGGTCCTTGTAGTCGATGATGCTCGACATCACGTCGGCGCCGACCACCAGGACGTGCTCGTGCGCGCCGCTCGCCACGAACTGGCACGCGGTGGTCAGCGAATAGGTGAACGCCGAACAGGCCGCGCTCAGATCGAAGCCCCAGGCGTTGCGCGCGCCGATCTTGTGCTGGATGAGGCACGCGGTGCTCGGGAACATCATGTCCGGGGTCACCGTGCCGACGATGATCAAGCCGATGTCGGCCGGCGTCAGGCCGGCGTTGGCGATCGCCTTGATTGCCGCTTCCTTGCCGAGGTCCGACGTCGCGACACCGGGATCGACGATGTGCCGCTCGCGGATGCCGGTCCGCTGCAGGATCCAGTCGTCGGTCGTCTCGACCATCTTCTCGAGGTCGGCGTTGGTCAGGAGCCGCGGCGGCACGTAGGTCGCCAGCGACGCAATCATCGCGGGCCGGCCAGCGATGCGCGGCGCGGTGCGCGTGCGCGCGGAGCCTGTCGAAGCGTCGGTCACCACAATCGTGAATCCCTTCGTTGTTCGGCGGGCACGGGGAGCCCGAAATAGCCGTACGCGAGCGACGTCGCCACCCGTCCGCGCGGCGTGCGATCCAGGAAGCCGGCCTGAATCAGGAACGGCTCGTAAATGTCTTCGATGGCGTCCTTCTCTTCGCTGATCGCCGCGGCGATCGTGTTGAGGCCGACCGGTCCGCCGCCGAACTTGTCGATGATCGTCCTGAGCAGCTTGCGGTCGACCTCGTCGAACCCGTTCTCGTCGACCTGCAGCAGCTTCAACCCGGCGTGCGCGACCGCCAGCGTGATCGTGCCGGCCGCGCGCACCTGCGCGTAGTCGCGCACCCGGCGCAGCAGCCGGTTGACGATCCGCGGCGTGCCGCGGGCGCGCCGCGCGATCTCCACCGCGGCGGCGTCGTCAATCGGCACGTTCAGGATCTTCGCCGACCGGCGCACGATCTCCTCGAGATCCTGCGGCGTGTAGAACTCGAGCCGGTGCGTGATGCCGAAGCGCGAACGCAGCGGCGAGGTCAGCAGCCCGGTCCGGGTCGTCGCGCCGATCAGGGTGAAGCGCTCGAGCCGCATCTTCACGGTGCGGGCGCTCGGCCCCTGGCCGATGACGATGTCGACCTCGTAGTCTTCGAGCGCGGGGTACAGAATCTCCTCGACCGCGGGCGACATCCGGTGGATCTCGTCGATGAACAGCACTTCGTTCGCGGCCAGGTTGGTGACGATGCCGACCAGATCGCCCGGCTTCTCGATCGCCGGACCCGACGTCGCGCGCACCGGCACGCCCATCTCGTTGCCGATCACGTACGCGAGCGTCGTCTTGCCGAGCCCGGGCGGCCCGTGCAGGAGGACGTGGTCGAGCGGCTCGTTGCGCTGTTTCGCCGCGGCGATCGCGACCTGCAGGTTCTCGCGGATGCGATCCTGGCCGATGTACTCGTCGAGCCGCCGCGGACGCAGCCCCGCTTCGTACTGGGCATCTTCGTCCACGCGCGCCGCGGTCACGAGCCGATCGTCGGTCACTTGGCTACTTCCCGTAACGCCTGCTTCAATGCGCGCTCGAAGCTGACATCCGACGACGATCCGATCGTCGCGATCGCAGCGTCGGCGGCTTTCTCGGCGAGAGGCCGATGATACCCCAGGTTCACGAGCGCCGAGACGACGTCGTCGCGCAGAATCGGCGCCTCCGGCGCGGTGGCGGCGCCGCCGACGGCGGCGGCGATGTGCGCCCGCGGCAGCCGATCTTTCAACTCGAGGACAATCCGCTCGGAGGTTTTCTTGCCGACGCCGGGAATCGCCGTCAGGCGCGCGAGATCGCCGCGCTCGATCGCGCGGATGAACTCCTGCGGCTCGATGCCCGACAGCACGGCGAGCGCGACCTTCGGCCCGATGCCGCTGACGCCAATCAGCCGCTCGAACAGCTCCTGCTCGAGCAGGGTCGCGAAGCCGTAGAGCAGAAACGCGTCCTCGCGCACGTGCGAGTGAATGCGCAACGCGATCGCGGCGCCCGGCTCGCCGAGTCCATAGAACGTCGACAGCGGGACGAAGACGTCGTAGCCGACGCCGTTCACGTCGATGACGATGCGGTTCGGATGTTTTTCGAGGATCGAGCCGCGGAGGTGCGCGATCACGATCCGGCGGTCTTGCCTCGGCGCAGCGGCACCGACGGGGCGGCTGGCTTGTACGTCCGCCAGCTGGTGGCGCGGCTGCGCGCCGGCTGGATCGCGCCGATCGCGCGTGACGGCGGCTGCGCGTGCACGTGACAGATCGCGACCGCGAGCGCGTCGGCCGCGTCGTGCGGCGACGGCACGTCGGCGAGCCCGAGCAGCAGCTTGATCATGTGCTGCACCTGCGGCTTGTCGGCGCGGCCGTACCCGACCACCGCGCGCTTGATCTCGGCCGGGGTGTACTCGAAGACCGGCACGCCGGCCTCGACCGCCGCCAGCATGGCGACGCCGCGCGCGTGTCCGAGCTTGAGCGCGCTGCGGGCGTTGACCGAATAAAAGACGCTTTCGATCGCGACGCATGCGGGCCGGCACTCGGCGAGGATGATCGTCAGCTGGCGGTGGATGCGGTGGAGCTTGTCGGGGAACGACGCAAGCGCGGGAGAGCTGATGGCGCCACATACCACGATTCGGTGGCGCGACCCGTCGGTCTCCACGCAGCCGTAGCCGGTGCGCTCGGAGCCGGGGTCGATGCCGAACACTCTCACGCGAGCGACGCCTCGATCTCCTGCTCCGAGATGTCGAAGTTCGACCAGACGTGCTGCACGTCGTCCAGATCGTCGAGCCCTTCCATCAGCTTCAGCATCTGCTGGGCAACCTTGCCTTCGAGCTTGACGTAGTTCTGCGGGATCATCGAGACCTGGGCGCTGGCCGGCTCGATCCCGAGGCCCTTGACAGCGTCACGCACCGCCTGAAACGAGTCCGGCGCGCTCAGCACTTCCCAGTTGTCGTCGTCGTCCTGCATGTCGTCGGCGCCGGCTTCGAGCACCGCCCCGAGCAGCTTTTCTTCGTCCGCCTTCGATTTCTCGACGACGATGTAGCCCTTCTTGTTGAACATCCAGGCGACCGCGTTCGTCGAGGCGAGATTGCCGCCGTGCTTCTCGAGCATGTGGCGGAGCTCGCCGACGGTGCGGTTCTTGTTGTCGGTCAGGCAGTCGATGATGACGGCGGCGCCGCCCGGCCCGTAGGCCTCGTACTGCGCCTCTTCGTACGACACGCCGGGCTCCTCGCCGGTGCCCTTGCGAATCGCGCGCTTGATGTTGTCGGCGGGCATGTTGGCCGCCTTGGCGTCAGCGATCACCGAGCGCAGCCGCGGGTTCATGTCCGGATCGCCGCCGCCGTTGCGGGCGGCGACGGTCAATTCCTTGATGAGGCGGGTGAAAATCTTCCCGCGCTTGGCGTCGAGCGCGCCCTTCTTGTGCTTGATCGAAGCCCATTTGGAATGGCCGGACATGTCAAAACTCCCCGGAAAAATGACGAAACAGGAGCGAAATGTTACCTCTTTTTCGCCATGATGATCCAGACATCCGCCCGATCGTCCCAGGGACGCCCCCGGTAGTCGCCCAGCACCGCATCGACGCGGAAACCGGCCCGTTCGAGCTGCGCCGTCATCTGGCGGACGGTGAGGGTGCGGAACGTCAGATCGAATCGATGCTCGCGCTTCTCGGTGCCGCGCCGCTCGACATAGGTCTGCTCGAAGGTCGTCAGGTGACGCTTGGGATCCTGGCGCACCGATTCGATCAGCGTGATCTGCGCGCCGCGGGCGCGGCCGCGGAGCTGGACTCGGTTCTCGTACTCACGCCATTTCGGCACGTCGGGCACCAGGTCGATGCCGAAGGTGCCGCCACGCGCGATGACGCGGGCGACCGACGCGAGCGTCGCCGTCAGATCGCGCGGCCGGATCAGCGACTGCAGGATGCCATACGGCGCCAGCACCATGGAGAATGCGCCCGCGTCGAAGGGAAGCGCGCGGATATCGCCGCGGATGAGACGGAGAGATTTGAGGATTTGAGAATTTGACGATTTGAGGATCTGGGTTCGCGCCCGCGCTAGCATCTGCTCCGAGCGATCGATGCCGACGAGCTCGACGCCGTCGCGCGCCAGCGGGCGCGAGACGCGGCCGGTGCCGCAGCCCAGTTCCAGGACGGGACCGTCCGCACCCGAGGCGACACGGCGCCAGAACGGCACGTCGCGCCTTCCGAGCGTCTGCGCATTTTCCCAGTCATAGAACGGTGCGTACTCGTCCCACCCCTGCCAGCCTTCGCGTGTCACTGGCGCGTATTATAGGGGCCATGAGCGACCTCGAGCACTGGCGCGAGGAGTTTCCGATTCTCGCGCGGTCGGTCTACATGATCAGCAACTCGCTCGGGGCGATGCCGCGGCAGACGGCGCGGAACCTCGCGGAGTACGCCGAGACATGGGCGACCCGCGGCGTCCGCGGCTGGGAGGAGCGCTGGTGGGAGATGCCGGCCGAGGTGGGCGACAAGATCGCGCGCGTGATCGGCGCGCCGGCCGGCACTGTGAGCATGCACGAGAACGTCACCACGGCGCACATGGCGGCGCTGTCGTGCCTGCGCCCGACGGGCACGCGCAAGCGGATCGTCTGCTCGGCGATGGACTTTCCGTCGATGGTCTACCTCTTTCGCGCCCAGCAGACCGCCGGCTTCGAGCTGCACGTCGTTCCCGCGGAAGACGATCTCACCGTCAGCACCGACCGCATGCTCGACGCGATCGATGCGTCGACCGCGATCGTCGCGTTTTCGCACGTGCTGTTCCGCACGTCTTACATCATGGACGCCGGCGCGATCATCCAACGCGCACGGCAGGTCGGGGCGACGTCGATCCTCGATACCTATCAGTCGGCCGGCATCATCCCGGTCGACGTCCAGGCGCTGGGCGCCGACTTCGCGGTCGGCGGCTGCCTGAAGTGGCTGTGCGGCGGACCGGGCAATGCGTTCCTCTATACGCGGCCCGAACTGCTCGCCACCGCGATGCCGTCGTTCACCGGCTGGCTGTCGCGGCAGCATCCGTTCGACTTCGACTTGGAATCGGATCTCGATGTTCGCATGTCGCAGCCCGCCGATGCCGACCTGCGAAAACCGCGATCCGACCCCGGCCTCCGCGGCGATGCGATGCGGATGATGAACGGCACGCCGTCGATCCCCGCCTACTACGCGGCGCTCGCCGGGCTGGACATCATCCACGAGGTGGGTGTCCAACGGATCCGCGAGGCGTCGGCGCAGATGACGGCTCGAGTGCTCGCCCTGGTCGACGACTACGGCTTCACGTCGGCCGCGTCACGGCATCCGGAGCGCCTCGCCGGCACGGTCGCGGTCGATGTCCCCGAGGCGCAGCTCGTGTCCCGCACGCTCAAGGCGCGTGACTTCATCGTCGACTATCGTCCGCCGGTCGGGATCCGGATCTCGCCGCACTTCTACAACACGATGGACGAAATCGAACAGGTCATGGCGGAAATGGCGTCGATCACGAAGATGAAAAATTATGCCGACGGCGCCGGTCCAACCCTGGTGACCTGAACTTGACCAAAAGGGCCTCAAGGCTGCGGCGGAATCGATCGCGGCCGCCGTCGTCTACTGGTAGGAGGCGAGCTGCCGGCTGATGTAGGTCAGCTTGTCCGGATTCCGCACGATCCGCAGCGCCGTGATCGCATTGTCCTCGACCGTGGGCACGTAGACGGCTTCGATGACGCCCGCAATCCGCATCACGATCGCCGGCTCGCGGTTGACTTCGACGATGTCGAGGGCGACCGAGTCGAGCGAGATGCCGGTCGCCGGGGCGGTCCGCCGGATGCCGAGGAGCAGCGTCACCACGTGATCGCGGCCGAACACCGGCCGCCGCGCCGCGAGCACCTTGCCGCCGCCATCGCTCCAGAAGCCGACGTCGGCCGCCAGCACGCTCGTCAGCTCCTCTTCGCTGCCGTCGCGGAACGCGCGGACGAACCGATCGACCAGCGGCCGCTTTTCGTCCACGGTCGCGCGGAATCTCGGTTTGCGCTCGGCGATCCGGCCGCGCGCGCGGTGAAACAGCTGGCGGCAGTTCGCCGGCGTCGTGTCGAGCATCCCCGCGATCTCGTCGTATTCGTAGTCGAAGACCTCGCGCAGCAGGAACACGGCGCGCTCCTCCGGCGTCAGCGTCTCGAGCAGCACCATGAACGCGAGCGTGACCGATTCAGAGAGCGCCAGGGATCCCTCCGGCTCCCGGCGCGGATCGGTGGCGACCGGTTCCGGCAGCCATGTGCCGACGTACTTCTCGCGCGTCGCGCGTGCCGACTTGAGCCGGTCGAGGCACAGACGGGCCACGATCGTCGTCAGATACGCCTTGACCGATCGCAGGTCGGCCGGCTGCGCCGCCGAGAACCGCAGCCACGCGTCCTGCAGCACATCGTCCGCATCGGTGGCGCTGCCGAGCATGCGGTAGGCGACGGCAAACAGCGCGGCGCGGTGCGTCTGGAATACGTCGACCTCGGTCATCGGATCAGGCTGCGCGGCGCAGCGTCTGGCGCAGGCCTTCGTGGATCGTCGCGAACTCCGGGCGCCAGCCGAATTCCGTACGGGCCGCGGCGTTGGACAACGGCAGCCGCACCGCAATCATCCGCGCCATGTAGGGGGCGACGAGGCGCGGCAGCCACGATGGTACCGCGATCGGCGCCGGCGCGCCGGCGGCCGCGGCGACCGCACGGACGATCTCGCTGAAGCTCACCGGCTCATCATCGACGATGTCGAACGTGCGCCCGGCCGGGGCCCGATCGAGCGCCGCGATCGTCGCACGCGCCGCATCGTCGACGTGAATGCACGGCAGGAGGCTGCGATCGCCGCGGATCGCCGGCAGCATCCGCCGCTTCGCCATCGCAATCATGTCGAGCGTCGACGCCGCGTCGGGACCGTAGAACAGGCCGTAGCGTAGGACCACCCCTTGAATCGCACCGGAGCCGTTGGCGGCCAGAATCTGCGACTCCATCGACCGCACGGCCTCGGCCGCCGGCCGGACCTCGTCCGGCACGCCGGAGGCCGAGGCGCCCATCAGTGCGAACGATCCGCCGACGAACCGTTGCGCGCCGGCGGCAATCGCGGCGGCGATCAGGTTGCGGGTGCCGTCGATACGCAGGCGATTGGTCGGGATCAGGTCGCGCGCGCTTTTGGGTCCGCCCTTGGGCAGCGCCGTCAGCTCGTGGACGACGTGAGTCGGGTGCGCGGCGACGACGGCGCGGCGCAAGGCGTCGGCGTCGAGTGCGTCGACGATCGCCGGCGTGGCGCCAAGCGCCACCAGCCGCGAGGCGTTGGCCGCGGAACGTGTGGATGCCGTCACCTGATGTCCGGCGGCGATCAGCTGGCGAATTAGCGGCACGCCGATGGCGCCGGTGCCGCCGGCGAGAAATACGTTCATGATTGGTGCTCCGATAATTGGGCGGACCAGATCCCGATCGCCGTGCCCGCGGCCTCGCAGACAACGAGCAGTGCGGCGCTGACGCCGAACAGCAATCGCCATTCGGCGGCGACGTGCGCGACGTGATCCGATCCGTCGATGATGAAATGGTTGATCGCGCCGAATACCAGCGCGCCGGCCATCGCGGTGGCCACGATCAGCGCGCCGATTCGCGGCCGCCAGGGGAAGAGGGCCAGACCGGCGATTGGTCCCGCAAGGATCACGATGTCAACGAAGAGCGCGCCGGCAGGCGGAAGGGGTACCTGCGCGCCTTTGTGCGCGCGGCCGTGGGCGATGCTGATCGCGAGGTGCACGATCACCACCGCCACCAGGATCCGCGGTCTCGTCATACAGGTAAGACGAGCGGACCGCTCCGGGTGTGACAGCTAGTCGGAAACGGCCAGTTCGCCGGGGACGATCGGCCGGGTGCGCGGCAAACGGCCGAGCCTGGCGAGGTGGCCGACGAACGCCAGGATCCCGAGAAACACCATCAGCTTGACGCTGTCGCCGATCGGCGTCCGCGGCACGACCTTCCACATCAGCCACAGCGCCGGCTGCGCCCAGCAGACCGCCCAGACCGACCCGTAAAAGTAGCGGCGCTCGTGCCCCTCACCCTTGGTCGACGCCTTCACCCGCGGCAGCCGGCCGAACGCGCCGAGCAGCCAGATCGTGCCGGCGATCGGGAAATAGGCGTACCAATAGATCTGCTTCAGGTACCAGTGCCCCGTCGCGATCGCCACGACCAGGCCGGCGATGTTCAGCACCGCGAAGGCGACCACTTCGCTCCACGCGAACGTATAGCAGACACGGCGGTAGAGCGGATTGGGCCGATCCTCGGTGAAGCGGATGATGTACGGCTTCGGCTCGACACCGGGGAGCGCGCCGCGCAGGCCCGCGATGCCGGTGCCGACCAGCACCGCGCCGAGCCACAGCGCCATCCGCATGTCGAAACCGCGCTCGAACAGATCGAACGTCAACGGCCCCGGCGCGATGAAGAAGACGAAGATCCAGATCGGCCAGTGGTTGACGCGGTAATACAGCTTGTTGTATTCGCGGATCTTCCGTTCGGAAGCGTATTCGACAGGGATAGCGTTCACAGTTTCTTTGGTCGCGTTGCGCGGCGCTTCGACGCCGGCGCTTTGGATCGGGACGTCGGAGGCCGGCTGGCCTTCGACCGCCGAGTATAACTCGGGGCGGGGATCTGCGGCGCGCTGCCCCACATCCCGCGGCGAAACGCCTGCGCCTCGGACTCGGCGCGCTGGAGCTCGGCCAGCCGCGATAGCGGCACCCTGGCCGAGATGCGGGCGAGGCCGTCGCGCACCAGCGCGGCGTTGACGCACACGCCATCCTCGGTAATCACATAGGCGAGGTGGCGTTTATAGACGTCGAGCGCGGCGCCTTCCTGCTCCAGGCGAACCCAGCGGTGCAGCGTCAGCTGCGTCAGCCGCTCGCGCGCTTCGCGGCCGAACGGCGCCGACGTGTCGTAGCCGCGCCCGAGCTCGGGCGCGTCGATACCGAGCAGGCGGACGCGGCCGAAGGAGACGACATCGAGGGTGTCGCCGTCCACCACCGCCCGGACCAGCACCGGGGCCGACCGTGTGACGCGGGTGGCCGCGGCTGGGGTTTGAATGGCGGCAACGGCCGCCGTGACCACAGCGATCAGAATCTGCATCGCGACTCCATTCGGCGCGGGATTGCGCGGGATCGCGAGATGACGATGCAAGCGCCCGTCCAGCTGAGGTCGCTCAGCCGACGAACTTGTAGCCGAGGCCGTGCACGGTGAGGATGTATTCGGGAGCCTTCGGGTTCGCTTCGATCTTCTGGCGCAAGCCCGCGACGTGGACATCGACGGTGCGCGTCAGCGGCATCTCGTCGTAGCCCCAGACGTCGGCGAGCAGGGCGTCGCGCGACAGGGTGGCGCCGCGATGCGCGATGAAGTGGCGCAGCAGCTTGAACTCGCGGGCGGACAGATCGACCGGCGCGCCGCCGCGCACCACCTCCATCTTGCGAAAGTCGATCGCGACGTCGCCGAACCGGTAGCGGTCGCCGCCACCCTGGGCCGCCGCGGGCACGCGGCGCAGCAGCGCCTCGAGCCGCGCCATCAGCTCGATCGTCTCGAACGGCTTGGTCAGGTAATCGTCGGCGCCCAGTTTCAGGCCGACCACCTTATCGACGACCTGTCCTCTCGCGGTCAGCATCAGGATCGGCGTCGTCACCCCGCGATGGCGGAGTTCGCGGCAGACGTCGAAGCCGTTGATGCGCGGCAGCATCACGTCGAGCACGATGACGTCGTAGCCGCCGGTCGACGCGCTCGCGAGCCCCGTTTCACCGTCGCTGGCGGTCTCGACCGTGTAGCCCTCGCTGGCGAGCCGATCGGTCAGCGTGAGGCGGAGCCCCGGTTCATCTTCGACGAGCAGCACCCGCGGGTTGATCACCTCAGACCGTCACGGGGATGTGGACGGTCACCGTCGTGCCCTCGCCGGCGCGGCTGTCGACGCCGATGGTGCCGCGATGCGCGGCAATCACGTGCCGCACGACGCTGAGGCCGACGCCGGTGCCCCGCACCTGCGCGTCGACCGCGCGCCTGCCGCGATAGAAGGGCTCGAAGATGTGCGGCAGGTCGGCGGCGTCGATGCCGAGGCCCCGATCCGCCACCTGAATCTGGACGCGGTCTCCGATTGCGCGGGTGGTGACGTCAACCGCCGCGCCGCTCGGGCTGTACTTGACCGCGTTGCCGACGAGATTCTGGACTGCGGATCGCAGCGCCTCGGCATCCGCGACCACCGCCGGCAGCACGCCAGCCGGCTGCAGCGTCACGGTCACGCCCCGCGCCTGCGCCTCCGCGGTGACGCCCTGCACGGCGGCGGCGACGACCTTCATGACGTCGACGCCTTCCCGCGGGCGAATCGGCGCACCGGAACTGATCCCGGCGAACTCCATCACGCGCTCCACCATGTCGCCGAGCCGCCGCCCCTCCGTCTCGATCAGCGATCCGTAGGTCTTGACCTGGGCGCTGTCGGCAACGACGCCGTCGGCGAGATTTTCTCCCGCCGAACAGATGACGGCGAGCGGCGTGCGCAGCTCGTGCGAGACCGAGGCGACGAATTCCATCTGCTGCCGCGCCAGGCGCCGCTGACGCTGGGCGGCGGCGACCACGAGGAGGAAGGCGGCGGCGAGCAGCCCGAGGACGCTGGCGCTGATCGCCAGATTGCGCCGGCGCGATCGGGCGACGATCGCCTCGAGCGATCCGCGGCGGTAGCGGGCGCGCACGATCCATGCGCCCTGCCCCGCGCCGCCGGTCATCAGGACGCGGACGGCGTCGCCGGCGCTGCTCGACCGCCGGACGATCGTCACCGCGACGCGATCCGTCGCCGGCTTGCCGCCGGTCGCACCGGGGGTCGCGCGCGTGGTCAGCCGCGACATCTCGTTCATCCGCAGATCGAACATGCCGGTCGAGACGTCGGCGTGATCGTCGACCGCCGCCGCGCTCGCCGACGCATAGACGACTAACGAAGGATTGTCGCGCTCGACGATCGACACCAGGAATTCGGAGGCATCGCCGGTCCCGAAATATTTCGCGATCAGCGGTTCGAGCAGCTGCCGGCGGAGTGTTCCGCCGTCGAGCCAGACGATGATCGCGCGCGGCGTGGCGCCAAGGTCGGGCACGACCGCGATACGCCCCGGGCCCCCGTCGATCCGTCTGACGAACGGCATCGGAATGATCAGCGCCGGCGCCGAGGCATCGACCGCATCGGCCATCAGGATCGGCAGCACACCGGCGGCGGCCGCCGGCCCGCCGTGCGTCACCCGCGTCCGCCACGCCTGCAGCGGCTGCGGCCACTCGACCGGTTCGAGTGCGCCGGTATCCGGATTGAACCGCTGCAGCACGCCGCCGCGCGGTCCCTGCGCCTCGAGCAGGAACAGGTCCTTGATGAGCCCGGGCACGATTGCCGACGCCTGCGCCCTGGCGAGCTGCGCGCCGAGGGCGCCGGCCGGATCAGCGGCGATCGTGTCGGGGTCGCCATGAAACGCGACATAGATCTGGGTCAGCTCGCGATCGAATGCCTGGGTGAAATCGGCGGCGCGGGTCTGCAGGGTCGCGCGCATCCGTGCGCCTTCGGCCTCGCCCACTTCGCCAAGCCAGCGGTACTGAAACGTCGCCAGCGTGATCAGCAGCGTGGTCAGCACGACCCCGGCGATCGGCTGCCACGGGACGCCGCGCCGCCGGTGAACATCCACGCGCACGACGATCACTGTACGCGAAATGGTGCGGGCGATCGGCGCACTTTACATTTCTTACAAAACGATTGCCTAGAGATAACAACGTCGCCGGCGCCCGCTCGTCATACTCCTCATCGAGGTGATGACGTGGAACGACTGATTGTGTTTCTGATCTCGCTCGCGATGACCGCCGGCGGCTACGCCGCGCGAGCGGCCGGCGACACCAAGGCCGAACAGCTGCTCGCGCAGGCGCGCGCGTCGCTCGGCGGCGACAAGAACTTGAACCGCGTGCAGGGCCTGACCGCGACCGGCACCTACTAGCGCATGCTGCCGGATCGCCAGGTGAGCGGCGAGCTGACGATCGATCTGCAGCTGCCAGACAAGCTGCTGCGGACCGAGTCAATCAACCCGATGGGCGACACGACGGTGATCACCGAGCAGGGGGTCAATGGGGAGCGACTGCTGCGCCACCAGCGGACGCTGAACGGACCGCCCGGCATGGTGATCCGCATGGGCGCGGCGCCGACCGGCGACGCCGAAGCGCAGGCGGTGCGCAACGCGCGGGCCGATCTGGCCCGCACCGCGCTCGCGTTCCTGCTGACGGCTCCGGCGGCAGTGCCGCTCGAGTTCACCAGCGGCGGCGAGGCCGAATCGGACGAGGGCAAGGCCGACGTGATCGACGCGAAAGGCGCGAGCAACTTCGCGGCGCGCATCCTTCTCGATCAGAAGACGCATCGCCCGATGCTGATCATGTATCGCGGCGTGGCGCCGCGCGTGATGATCCAGACGCAGCAGGGCCCCGCGCCCGAGGGCGGACGCGGCCGCGGCGAGCCACCGCGCGACCTGCCGGCGCCGCCGCCGGCGCAGGCGGTCGACATCACCCTCTACCTGGACGACTACAAGGCGGTCGAGGGCGTGATGCTGCCGCATCACATGGCGCGTTCGGTCGACGGCAAGCCGACCGAGGAGATGACGTTCAAGACCATCAGGATCAACCCGGCCTTCACCCCCGACACATTCGCCGCCAAGTAGCGCAGGCCTACAGGCCTGTCCACGGCGCTGCGGCGGCGCAAGGACTCCTATGAACACGCTCGTCGCTCTTTGGCTGGTGTTGCTCTTCTCCGGCGGTGCGCTCGCGCAGGGGCCGCACGACGCCGTCTTACGCGTCACCGTCGTCGATCCGAGCGGCGCCGTGATCGTCGGCGCCCGCGTCACGCTGACGCCCGCCGCCGACGCCGTCGGCATCGAGACCGGCGCGCGCGGTGACGCGACGTTCACCGCCCTCGAACCGGGGCGTGTCACGATTCACGTCGAGTCGCCCGGTTTCGAGCCGTCCGACGTGCGCGACGTGCGCCTCCGCGCCGGCGAGAACCGGCGCGAGGTGAAGCTGAAGATCGCGCGGTTCGCCGAGACGGTGCAGGTGGGACGCGACCCGCGCGAGCGCGCCACCGACCCGCGCGGCAACGCATTCGCCACCGTCCTCGACCAGGCGCAGATCGACGAACTGCCCGACGACCCCGACGAAATGGAACAGGCGCTGCGGGAGATGGGCGGGCCCGGGTCGGTGCTGCGCGTCAATGGCTTCCGCGGCGGCCGGCTGCCGCCGAAGGGGCAGATCCAGCAGATCCGCTTTCGGCGCAACATGTTCGCCGCCGACGCGCACGAACCGGGCTTCGTGTCGATCGACGTCACGACCAAGCCCGGGATCGACACCTGGCGTGGGTCGACCAATGTCGGCTTTCGCGACGCGGCGCTGACCGCGCGCAACGTGTTCGCGCCGGTCAAGGGGGACGAACGGCACGAGCGCTACGGCTTCAGCGTCAGCGGCCCATTGTGGAAACAGCACACCTCGCTGGCGTTGTCGGTCGATGGCGTCGACGCGTTCGACACCAAGACGATCGTCGCGGCGCTGCCCTCCGGCTACTTCGCCGACTCGATCCGCAAGCCGAACGACGCGCTCAACGTCACGGCGAGGTTCGAGCACATGCTAACGCCGTCGCAGATGTTCCGCGCCGAGCTTCAGCGCAATCGCACCACGAACGAGAACCTCGGCGTCGGCGACTTCGACCTGATCGAGCGCGGCTACCGCCAGGTGCGGACGGAGCAGGTGCTGCGCGCCTTCAACGCCGGCGCGATCGGCAAGACGATGTACAACGAGCTGCGGCTGCAATGGCGCGCCGAGGAGGTGGCGTTCACGCCGACCAGTACCGCACCGGCGGTCCTCGTCCTGAACGCCTTCGACGCCGGGGGGGCGCAGCTCGCCGGTTCCCGGCGATCGAACACGGTGTCGATCACCAACGATCTCGACATCGCCGCCGGCCGCCACGCGATCCGTGCCGGCGCCCAGCTGGACGCCGGCGGCTACCGCACCGGCGAGCGGCGCAACACCGCGGGCACCTTCACGTTTGCCAGCCTCGAGGCCTACGCCGCCGGGCAACCGACGACCTTCACGCGCAACACCGGGAATCCGGAGGTCGAGATCGCGCAGGCGCAACTCGGGCTCTACGTGCAGGACGACATCCGCGTCCGCAAGGATCTGACCCTGAGCGCCGGATTGCGGCAGGAGTATCAATCGAACATCGGCGGCTTCCACCTCGCGCCGCGGGCGGGGCTCGCGTGGTCGCCGTTCAGGAGCGGCAGGACCACGATTCGCGGCGGCGGCGGCGTGTTCTTCGACTGGTTCGACGCGCAGGCCTACGAACAGGGCGTGCAGCTCGATGGCGCGCACCAACAGATCGAGACGATCCTGCAGCCTGGCTATCCCGACGCCGCACTCGGCGGCCGCGCCGTCGCACTGCCGGCCGGCCGCGTGCAGTTCGCGCCGAACCTGGCGCAGCCGACGCTCGCGGAGGCGATCGCCGCGATCGAACAGACCTTGCCTGGCGACATCCGCGTGAACACGATGTTCATGCGGCGCCGCGGCACCCACCAGCTGCGCGGCGTCGACATCAACGCGCCGCTTGCCACCGGTGTGCGCCCCGATCCGGCCGCCGGCACGATCACGCAGATCGAGTCGACGGCGCGCACCGAGCTCGACGCGATCAGCATCAACCTGAACTACGCGCGTCCGCAGCGGCGGCTGTTCGTCGCGGCGAACTACACCTTCGGACGCTCGATCGACGAAGCCGACAGCCCGTTCAGCCTGCCGGCGGACAATTACAACCTCGCCGCCGAGCGCGGACCGTCCCTCGGATTCTCGCGGCACCGCTTCATGAGCATGGCGAACCTACCGCTGGCGCGCCGCTTCCGGCTCGGCGCGTCGCTGCGAATCCAGTCGGCGGCGCCGTACAACATCACGACCGGGCGCGACGACAACGGCGACACCGTGAGCAACGATCGTCCGGCAGGCGTCACCAGGAACACGGGGCTCGGGCGCGCGCAGATCGATCTCGGCCTGCGACTGAGCTGGGGCCTGGCGTTCGGCGGCGCGGCGCCGCCGCCGGCGGGGCCGCAGGTCCGGCTCGTGCGCGGCGATAACACCGATCCGCTCGGCAGCATGGGCGGAGTGGACAGCGCCGGCAAGCGCTACGCGATCGAGCTGTACACGCAGGCGTACAACGCATTGAACCATTTCAACGCGCTCAACTTCAGCGGCGTCGTCGGCTCTCCCTTTTTCGGCCAGGCCACGTCCGCGGCGCCGCCACGCCGAGTCGAAGTCGGCGCGCGGCTGGGGTTTTAACTGCTGAGCTCGTGCAGCGCGATGCCTGTGGCTTCTCGTAGGCGTGCGAAGTGCGCGGGACGCTACCGTTTGACCAGCTCGACGCGGCGATTCCGGGCGCGCCCGGTCTCGGCGGTGTTGGACGCGATCGGTCTGGTATCGCCGAAGCCGTTTGTCGTCAGTCGTGCCGCTGCGATGCCGAAGGTGCGCACGAGATACGTTTTGACGGCGGCGGCGCGGTCCTGCGACAGCTTCAGGTTGGCCGCTGCCGCCCCGGCGTTGTCGGTATGCCCCTGGATCTCGAGAGTAAGCGCGGCGTCGCTCTTCAGCAGCTCGCCGACCGGGGCGAGTGCTGTTGCCGATTCCGGTTTCAGCGTCGCCTTGCCGGTGTCGAACAGGATGTTGTGCAGCGCGACCGACCCCTTGTCGTGCAGCGCCTCGGCGAGCTCCATCGCCGTGAACTCGACTTTCTGCTCCATCGCCGCTTCTTCGATGACGAACAGCTCGTACACCTCACCGCTGTTGCTGACCTTGATCTCGAGATAGATGTTCCTGCCGCCGACCGGCATCTGCGCCACTGTGGTGCCGCCGCTGGCGTCGACGTCGTCATACAGCTTCTTGCCGCCGCGCTTGATCATCAAGTCGACGTAGTTGCGCGACAGCTGCACCGGCCCGATCTTGCGCGCGCCGTCCTTGACCCAGTACGAGATCTTCCAGTAGCGGCCCTCGACGTTGCGCGACGGGTCGGTGTCGAGCTCGAACGTGGAGAAATCCTGCGCGTCGTAGTCCTCGATGTAGTACCCCGGCATCCGGGAGAACATCGGGTGATCCTTCGATCCTTCCGCATCCTTGTCCTGCGCGAGCGCCGGCGCGGCGCAGAGGCAGAGCGCGAAGGCCATCAACCAGAGTCGCATCAATCCATCCTCTTCGTTCTGGGCCGCTGGCGCGCGCCGATCCGGCCCGGCGCATCCGCAATCGCGTAGGCCGTCGCGGCGACCGCCGCCGCCGCGATCGCCAGGTTGTGCGCGTCGACCCGGTCCATCGTGTCGGCCGCTTTGTGATGAATTTCTTCGTACTTCGTGTCGTCGGCGTTGAGGTCGAGCGTCGGGATCCCGGCAAGGATGAACGCGGCGCCGTCGGACTGAAACGCGTAGCGCAGGCTGTCGTCGAACGACGCGGCGCCGAGGTCGCGGAGAACGTCCTGCGTCAGCGGACGCACGGCGCGAATGACCTCCTCGCGCCCGGGTGCCGTCCAGCCGATGATCGGTCCGGTGCCGGCATCGGTATTCAGGTAGGCGACCACGTGATCGAGTTCGGATGCGTGGCTGCGGATATAGGCGGATGATCCGATCTGTCCCTGCTCCTCGCCGCCCCAGAGCGCGAACCGGATCGAGCGGCGCGGCGGCGCCTTCAACGCCGCGATCGCGCGCGCCGCCTCGAGCACCATGGCGGCGCCGGTCGCGTTGTCCTGGGCGCCGGCGCCGAAATCCCAGGCATCGAGGTGCGCGCCGACGACGACCCATTCGTCGGAGCGATCGCTTCCGGGAAGATCGGCGATGACATTGTCGACCGACGCGGCGGCCGGTGTGATGCGGTTGATCAACTCGAGCGACATGCGAACCGCGCCCCGTGCCAGCAGCCGGCGGATCATCCCGGCGTCATCGCGTCCGATCTGGGCGGCGGGAAGCACAGCGATCGCCGTGCCGAATCCGAACCCGCGCGCGCTGATTTCATTCGCGGCGTCCGTATCCGGCGAGATCATCGCCAGCACGCCGGCGGCGCGCAGCGCGACCGCAAAGTCCCGGCGCGTACGGGCCGCGGTTTCCGGATTGCCTGACGGATCACCGTCCGGCAGCAGTGCAATGCGTCCGTGGAGCGCCTGGTTGGCGGCGACGGCGGACGGCGAGAAACTGTCGACCGCGACGACGTCGGCGTCGAAGCCGCCCTCGGGCGTGGACGGAGTCCAGCCGAGCGCCGCCACGTGCAGGGCGCGATCGGCCGGCGCGACCAGGCGCGCGCGCGCCGACACCCGCTCCCAGCCGCGGTCGATCGTGAACGGCTCGAGGATGGTGTGCGCAAGGCCGAGCGCGCGAAACTGCTCCGCCGACCAGTCAGCCGCGCGCTGGTACGACGCCGAGCCGGTCAGCCGAGGGCCGATCGCCGTCAACGCGCTGGCGTATGCGAGCGATTGGCCGCCGCGGACGCTGGCCTGCGCCAGCTCACGCGCGCCGTCCGCACCCGCTGCTTCCAGGCACGGCAGGGCAGCGAGCGGCAGCGACACGGCGATCAGGACCGCGGCGAGGCCAGAGTGGCGGCGCATGCCGTCACCTTGCCGCAGGCGCCGGGGCAAGTCAACCCGGCGACGCCGGTTTCCGTCTAAGACCTGAGACCTTATGCATATCGTCCGGGATCTTCGCTACGCATTCCGAGGGCTCGCCCGCTCTCCCTTGTTTACAAGCGTCGCGCTCGTGTCGATCGCCCTCGGCATCGGGGCGAACACCGCGATCTTCACGCTGGTCGACGAGGTGCTGCTGCGGCGGCTTCCGGTGAGGAACCCGGACCAGCTCGTCCTGTTCAACGGCGCGCGCAACCATTACGGCAACAACTCGGGCGGCAACATGCTGTCGTTCCCGATGTACGAGGATTTTCGCGACGATTTCGTCGATCCCCCGAATGCGGCGGCCGGGTCGCTCGCTCAGGGCACGCCGTTCGACCCGTCGGCGAAGCTCCCGCGCGTCAGCCTGCCGGTCGCCAAGGGGGCACCGGCCCAGAAGATCTTCTCGGGCATGTTCGCGCGGCGTCCGATCGCGATGAACGTCGGCGTCGACGGTCAGACCGAACGGGTGGCGGGCGAGCTGGTGTCCGGCACCTACTTCCAGGTCCTCGGCGTCGGCGCCGCAATCGGACGGGTGATCACACCTGAGGACGACAAGCGCGGCGACGGCCCGGTCGCGGTCCTCAGCTACGACTACTGGCGGACACGCTTCGGCGCCGACCCGCGCGTCATCGGCCAGACGATTACGGTGAACAACAACACGCTCACGATCATCGGGGTCTCGCAGGCCGGCTTCGACGGCGTCGACATCGGCTACGTCCCCAGTATCCGCGTGCCGGTGCTGATGAAGGCGCAGATGACGCCGAACTGGGACGACGTGGAGAACCGGCGGAGCCGATGGGTGAACGTGTTCGGCCGGCTCAAACCGGGCGTCACGCTGGAGCAGGCGAAGGCGGCGCTGCAGCCGTACTTCCACGCCGTGCTCGAGCAGGAAGTGCTCGACGCCGCGTTCAGCGGGACGACGAGCTACACGCGCGAGCAGTTCCTCAAGGGACAGGTCGATCTGCTGCCGGCGGCGCAGGGGCGCTCGCCGATCCGTCAGCAACTGTCCCAGCCGCTCTGGCTGCTGCTGGGCATCGTCGGCGGCGTGCTGTTGATCGCGTGCGCCAACGTCGCAAGCCTCCTGATCGCGCGCGCGACGGCGCGGCAGAAGGAGATCGCCGTCCGGCTGGCACTCGGCGCCGGCCGCGGGCGCATCGTCGGGCAGCTGCTGGTCGAGAGCGTGCTGCTCGCGGCGATCGGCGGTCTCCTCGGCCTCGTCATCGCATCGTGGACGACGAGGTTTCTGCTCGGGTTCCTGCCGCTGTCGGATACGCCGCACGTCATCTCCGGCTCAATCGACAACCGGGTCCTGCTGTTCAACTTCGCGTTGTCGCTGCTGACCGGTCTCGTGTTCGGTCTGGTGCCGGCGCTGCGATCGACGAAGCCGAACCTCGCGCCGACATTGAAGGATCAGGTCGGAGCCGTCGTGGGAGGCGGCGGCGGCGTCCGCCTGCGCAAGGGATTGGTCGTCGCGCAGGTGATGGTGTCGGTGCTGCTATTGATCAGCGCCGGGCTGTTCATTCGCAGTCTCCGGAATCTGCGGACGCTCGATCTCGGCCTGAAGACCGAGAACCTGATCGCGTTCAACCTCGCGCCGACGCTGAGCGGCTACACGCCGCTCCGGACCAAACAGTTCGACAGGCAGGTACTGGATCGCGTGAGCGCGCTGCCGGGCGTCAGCGGCATGGCGTTGGCGCAGATGGGGCTGCTCGAAGGCAACGAGTGGGACAGCTCGATGTCGGTCGAAGGGTACGAGCCAAAGCCGGGCGAGAGCATGAACCCCTACTGCAACGCGGTCAGTCCCGGCTACTTCAGGACGATGGGAATTCCGCTGATCGCGGGACGCGACTTCGACGAGCGCGACGCGCGCTTCGAAGCCGGGGATCCGAAGGCGCAGCTGCCGTCCTACAAGGTGGCGATCGTCAACGAGAGCTACGCGACCCATTATTTCGGCAGCCGCAGCGCGATCGGACGCCACATCGGCTTCGGCATGAACCCGGGGACGAAGACGCCGATCGAGATCATCGGCGTCGTCAAGGACTCGAAATACACCGGCGTTCGCGACGACATCCCGCGGCAGGTGTTCTTCGCGTTCATGGAGAACGACACGGTCGGCGGCGCGGTGATGTACGTCCGCACCACGAGCCAGCCGGACGCAGCGTTCGGCGCGATCCGCCAGGTCGTGCATCAGCTCGACAGCAACATCCCGATTTACAACCTGCGCACACTCGACCACCAGATCGATCAGTCGCTGCTGAACGATCGGTTGATTGCGACGCTGTCGACCGCGTTCGGCGTGCTGGCGACGCTGCTGGCCGTGATCGGCCTCTACGGGGTGATGGCGTACACGGTGGCGCGGCGGACGCGGGAGATTGGCGTCCGGATGGCGCTCGGCGCGGTGCCGGCCGACGTCATCTGGCTGGTGATGCGCGAAGTGCTCATCCTGGTCGGATCGGGGCTGGCGCTCGGCCTCGTCGCGTCGTGGGGGCTGGGCCGTTACGTCGGCAGCCAGTTGTACGGCGTCACCGGCAGCGATCCGGTGACGATCGCCGGCGCCTGCGTGCTGCTGTCGGTCGTCGCGGCGCTCGCCGGCTATATCCCGGCCCGCCGGGCCACCCGGGTCAATCCGGTCCTCGCCTTACGCTACGAATAGGGAACGATCCGGCCCGCATCCCCGTATCTCCCTGCGGGGGCCGTGACGCATTCCCGCTACCTCTTTCGATGGCTGCAGGCGGCCTGCCTGAGCCTGAGCCATGCGCTCGGCGCGGCCGAGTCGCCGTGGGAGCGGGTCCCGATGGACGTCCCGGCAACGGCGTTCGGACCCGGCTCGCGGTGTCAGTTTTCCGATTACTTCAAAGGCGAGAGCCGCGTCCGGGTCACGTCGATCGACGAGATCGTCGACTGGCTGGGGACGTGCGAGTACGTGACAGACGCCGACCAGTTCCACGAGCCCGACGTGTGGCAGCCACCGTGCGCCTTCGAGGGGCGGCAGCGCGGCGACTGCGAGGACTTCGCGCTGTGGGCGTGGCGAAAGCTGGCCGAGATCGGCGTCGATGCGGAGTTCTACGTCGGCCGCGTCAATTGCGGCGGCGAACCGGCGGCCGCGCGGCAGCATGCATGGGTGGTTTACCGCGGGAGCCGCGAAGACATCCTGTTCGAGCCGGCGGCGCGCGACCCGGAGCAGATGATGCGGCCGTTGTCGGCGGTGAAGGGGGACTACGTTCCGCACTTCGCGATTGACCGTCGCTTCGTCACGTCGGCGTTCGTCGGCTGCCTGAGCGACTGCCGCGAGTCCGCTGTCACGTAACCACCCCGCACGTCCGACAGCGCATTGTACGACTTGGTAACGCAGCCCATCGGGGCTGCCATCCGGGCAGGGCTCCAGCCCTGCGCTGCACGGTCTGCGCACCGCGCTAGCGTTCGTAGACGGCGAGCTCGTGGATCGACCAGAACCATCGCCGCGTCCGGCCGGTCTGCCGGATCGTCAATGTGCTCGTGCGGTTCGGCGGGAAATCGATCACGATCGCCGGCCGCGGTCCGCCGCTCGCCAGCGCCTGGCCGTATGGGACGAGCATCGCCCCCTGATACAGGACCGACGTCGTGCCGTCCGAGGCCGCGCTTTCAACCGTCAGCTGACGCGGGTAGTCGCCGAAACTGCGCGCGGCGGTCTGCAGTTCGATCCGCGACAGGTTGCGCGGCCGATCGAATTGCATCCGGATCCATTCGTCGCCGCTCTGCGGCCGTCCGGTCAGCCATCGCGTGTCGCTGTCGCCGTCGAACGCCATCGCCAGACGATCGACCGCGTCTGATGCCGTCGCGCGGAACGCTCCCGCGCCGACACGCTTACCCTCGGGCGCCGCACTCACGGCGGCGACCGCGTCTGGCGCGCTCAGTTCGAAGGCTGCCACGTCATCGGAGTGGAATCGCTCCAGCGCGAGCTGCGAATGCGCGCGAATGGCGGCCGCGGTATCGGCGCCAACGGCGGGGTCGGCGTAATCGCGCGGATGCACGAGGATATAACGCACACCGATCGCCTGCAGCAGGCCGATCGCGTCGCCGATCGCATCGAGATCGTTCAGCGGCGAGGAGGCGCCGCCGAGAAATTCCTGCAGCGCGGAATTGTAGCCGCTGTAGCCGTTCACGATGGGATGACGATGGACCAGCGTCGCGTATTGATAGGTGAGCGTGGGCGCGATCGACCACTCGAGGATCGGCAGCTCGATCGCGCCGCCCGGCGGCTGTTGCGCCAGCCAGCGATAGGCTGATCGGTCGGCGGCGCGGCCGCGGGGGTCGAAGGCCGCCATCGGCAGCGGCGCCGCCCAGCCCTCGGCAATCACCGCGGCGGCGAGGATCGCGACGGTCGCCAGCCGGCGGCCGCGGGAGACGCCGGCGAGCACGCGTGCGATGCCGACGCCGGCGAGGACGCAGAGCGCCATCAGCACGACGACTCCCAGACGGGCCGGCACGCGCAGCCCGTCCATCCCGGGAACGATCCGCGCCAGCCACATGTACGGACCGAACGGCAGGACGCGATGGCCCCATGCCGATGGCTCCGGGCCGAGCGACAGCACCAATGCGGTCGCCGCAAGCCCGCCGTACAGGAGCGAGACCCGGCGGCGGGCCTTGCCCGGCCACAGTGCCGCCGCCGCGGCCAGCAGCGCCACGAGACCGGGGAACAGCTGACGTTCCGGTGCAACGTCGCCATGCAGCCATCCCGCCCAGAGCCTGACCGTCGCCGGCGCCGACACATACGAGCGGACATCCGCGCTGAACATCGTCACGTCTTCGTACGCCCTGACGAATCCGTACTGGCGCCTCACCGACACGTACGCAACCGCGACCGCTGCGACCGACGCGAGGATGATCGCGCCGGCCGGCGCGAGGCCGGCGAGCGCGCGCAGGCGATCGGTGCGCGGCCGCGAACGGTCCATCAGCTCGTAGACGACGACGAACGCCGCGGCGATTGCGAGATAAAAGAGGAAGTAGCCGTTCGACCAGGCCTCGCACGTGAATGCCACCACGAACAGGGCAAGCGCCGATCGTGAACGGCGCGCGAAGTAGCGATGGAGCCCCCAGAGCGCGATCGGCATCCATCCCCAGGCGAGCACCTGGAGATGCGAGACATGGAGCGCCCGCAGCGGCGTAAACGCGAACGCCGCGCCGGCCAGGAATGCGGCGTCGCGACGCGCCGTCAACTCGCGGACGAGCAGGTACATGCCCGATCCCGCGAGCACGTAGGTGAGCAAGAAGGCGATGTTGTAGGCGAGGATCGGACTGCCGCCGAGCCAGATGATCGGCGACGTGAAGATCGCGATCCCCACCAGATGCTCCGCGAACGCGAGCGTGTGGCGGCTCGGAAACAGGATGGGCGCGTCCCACAGGCCGGTGAGTCCATGCCGCAACCGGTCGGCGTCCCACCCGAGGATCCATGACATCAGCAGCGGATCGCCCAGATCCGCCGGCAGCGCGCGGCCGGCGTGAAGCACGAGCGGATACGTCGCGATGGCCGTCAAGCAGGCGAACGCCAGCACGACGAGCGCGGCTTCGCGCCAGGGGCGCGCAGCCGTCGGGGCTCCGATGATCATCTGGTCGTCATCCTGAGGTAACGTGCATTATCCCGCTGAATGACGAGCCGCCACCCATGGGCCATCGTGTCGATCGTGATCGCCGCTCTCGCGCTGTGGATGGGGCTCGGCACGCTGCACGATCACGGTCACGCTGACGCGCTGCTGCCGGTCCTCATCAGCACGCAGCGATGGACACCGTTCTATTGGGGACAGGATCGCTTCGGCATGCTGGTTCCGCTGCTGGCGATGCCGATCCGTCACCCGCTGGCGAACCTGCTGGCGCAAGGGTGGCTGATGACCGCGGCGGCACTGCTCGCGCCGTTCGCGGTCGCCCGATTCCTCACCGGACGCAGCGGCCAATGGGCCGCGATTGGCGCCGGCACGAACCTGCTGTTCCTGCTGATCACGCCGGCGGTCGTGCAGTTCGACTGGTTGGTGGCGCAGCCGTACGGCTTGTCGATCTCGGTGGGGTTCGCCGCGCTGATCGTCGCCGAGCGTCGCGGCCGGCTGTGGGCGATTGTCGCCGGCGTCCTCCTCGCAGTGGCATGCTGGATCAACATCGGCGTTGTCGTCATGCTCGGGATCGCGACGGTCTTGCAGGCATCGAGGCCGCTGCGCCTGCTCGCGCTCGAGGCGGCAGCCGCGGCGTTCGCATTTGCGCTGGCGCGATACGCGGCCACCGCGCATACCGCCACGGCGACGATTGCGCCGGCGCAGTGGATCAACGGGTGGACGCGGCTGTTCGAGAACTCCTCCGCCGTCATTGCGAGTCCCGCGCTGGCGGCGCTGGTGGCGCTGGCCACGGCGGTCGCGATCGGCCGGTTGTGGGAGCGCGGCGGCTGGATGCTGTGGCGGCCGGCGACGATCGCGCTGGCGGTGGCGATCGGCACCTGGCTCGTCACGGGCACATCGCTCTGGGTCGGCATGAACGGTTACGTGTTCCGCTATATGTATCCAGCGCTGATGCTCGCGGCGGTCGCCGTCGGCATCGTTCTCGCGGCGCCGTTCGCCGGTCAGGCGCAGGCGCTGGCAGTCGTCACGCTGACCGCGCTGACGGCGGTGACGTGCTCGCGCTATGGCACGCCGTCGATCGCCCGTGTCGCGCGCGGCATCGACGATCGGTTCGGCGTGCTGACCCCGGCGGTCCTGCGGAGCGGCGCCACCGTGATTGCCGGCGACTACTGGCGGGTGTGGCCGGCGGTGTTTCACGCGAACCTGACGCTCGCTCGGTCGCGTGCGCACGCGCGTATCTTCGGGCTCGCCTACCGGTCGGAGGACAGTGATGTTTTGTGGAAGGTCGCCGGGCGCCGCGTGCTGATTGCGACGCCGGCCGGCGACGCGGCAGTTGGCGCGATCGCAGACGAGCACGGGATCGCCGTCACGCCGCTGGAACATCTGCCGACGATCGACCTGTATTCCGGCGTGCCGTAGGGTACCATGGCCGCCGTGCGCACGATGAAGAAGGAACCGCGGCGAGCGCAAAGACCGCAGAGACACATCGCTCGGCGTGTTCCGCGGTCTGTGCGATTTCTTCTGATCGTGATCGCTGCCGTGTTGTGGCCCCGCGCCGCGGCGGCGCACCCGGTGCCGTTCAGCTATCTCGACCTCCGTCTGCAGCCGGACGTGATCGAAGGCACGCTGGTCGCGCACATCTTCGACTTGGCGCATGACCTGAAGATCGAACCGGCGGAGCGGCTGCTGGATCCGGCGGTCGCGTCGCAGCAATCGGCGGCGATCGCCCGTCTGCTGGGTGGACGGCTGGCGGTGACGGCAAACGGCGTCACCCTCATCCCGCAGTGGTCGTACGCGCAGGTCGTCGCCGACAGGCAATCGCTGAAGCTGGCGGTCCGCTATCGGATGGCCGGGCGCGCCGCCACCGTCGCCGTGACCGCGACCATGTTTCCCTACGACCCGCAGCACCAGACCTTCCTCAACCTCTACGAGGAGTCGGCGCTGACGCAGGCCATCCTCGACGGCGGCCGCACCAGCTTCGAGTACTTCGCCGGCACGCGGCAAGGCGCCTTCGCCGTGGTGAAGAAGTTTCTGCCCGCCGGGATTCATCACATCCTGATCGGGCCGGACCATCTGCTGTTTCTCGTCGGCCTGCTGCTGCTCGGCGGCTCGATCCGGCAGCTCGCGGTAATCGTGACGTCGTTCACGGTCGCGCACAGCATCACCCTCTCGCTCGCGGCGCTCAACGTCGTCAGCCCCCCGGCGCGGATCATCGAGCCGGCGATCGCGCTCAGCATCGTCTACGTCGGCGCCGACAACCTGCTGATCCGCGACGGCCGCGACGTCCGCGCCTGGATTGCGTTCGCCTTCGGCTTCATTCATGGCTTCGGCTTCGCGAACGTGCTGCGCGAGATGGACTTGCCGGCGCGCGCGCTGGGGTGGTCGCTCTTCTCCTTCAACGTCGGCGTCGAAATCGGCCAGCTGCTCGTCGTCGCTGCGGTGGCGACGGCGCTCGCGGCGCTGCGCGCGAGAAGCGAGGCCGCCGGGCGGCAGCTGGCGTTCGCCGGATCGATCGTCGTCATGGCGGCCGGCGCGTTCTGGTTCATTCAACGTGTGTTCTTTCCAGGAGGAATTTCATGAGACGAGGCATCGTGTTGGGAGTGCTGCTGGCCCTCGGCGGGCTGGTTGCGGTACGGGCGCAGCCGCCGGCGGCGGACGCCCCGAAGGTCGTCGACGTGGAAAAAGTGAAGGACAACCTCTACGTGCTGCGCGGCGGCGGCGGCAATACCGCGGTGTTCCTCACGGCCGACGGGGTCGTCGTCGTCGACGCGAAGAATCCGGGCTGGGGGACGCCGATCCTGAACAAGATCAAGGAGCTGACGCCCAAGCCGGTGACGATGCTGATCAACACGCATACGCACGGCGACCATGTGAGCGGCAACGTCGAGTTCCCGGCGACGATCGACTTCGTCGCGC
>JAOBWF010000268.1 GCA_025463215.1 Acidobacteriota bacterium
AGCGCGAGCAGTTCCTGATCCGGCGGCGTGCCCCACAAAAAGAACGAGAGGCGCGACGCCAGGTCGAGATCGGCGACGCGGTAGGTGCCCCCAGGCTTGGCGAACTCCGGCTCCTTCTCCATGCGGAAGATGAAATAGGGGCTCGCCAGGATCGCTTCGAGCGCGCTGCGCACGCCCGCCTCGAACCCTCCTGCCGGTCCTCCCCCTGCTGCCCGTCCCGCCCCCTTTTCGTAGAGCGGCATGAGGCGGTCCAGCTCGCCTGCGGTCATCGGACGCCGGTACGCCTCGCTGCCGAGACGCGACACAATCTGCCGCGCGCACGGCCGCTCCTCCGCGGCGGTGGTCGGCCGGCAGCTGAAGATCTTCTCGCGGCTCGTCGTCTCGGAAATGCCGGTGACGCGGTACGGTCCCTTGATAATCAGATCGCGGACGTGCGGCAGCGTCGTGATCCCGGGTCCGCCGGACCCGCCGCCGGCGAACGACCAGTCGTGCGGCCGGATCAGATCCTCATACGGCCCTTCGACTTTGCGCACGAATGCGGCAGCGACGAGGTGCTGCCCCGCCTTGATCAGGATCGGCTCGGTCCGCATCGGCACCGCGCCACGGCCGTCGGCGCCCCCGGCCGGCCCGGTCTCGTATTCAATCAGCGCGACGCGCTCGCCGTTGATCGAAATGTCGAGATCCTCGAACCGTGCGTTCGACCCGGAGACCAGGTCCACTTCGAACACGTACTCGGCATCGGCGGGAAAGACGTGCTCGACGACCATGCCGCCGCGCGTGCCGTACGGCGCCCCTTCGACGTGATCCCACGGATGCTGCGAGACGTAGCCCGGGCTGCTGTAGGTCGAGTCGACCGCGGCGGCGTGGCGGTCGCCAACCGCCATGCGGCTGATCGCGCCGGCGGCATTGAGATACGCCTCGAGCAGCGTCGGCGACAGCGCCTGCGCGTCGGCGATGTTGTCGAAGTTCGCGCTCTTGGTGTCGAGCGGCAGCCAGTGGCCCGCGTCGACGTCGAGCGCGAGCAGATCGTGGACGGCGCGCGAATACTCCGGGCGATTGAGGCGCTGAAAGGTGCGGACGCCCGGGTTCGGTGCGATCGCCGAGGCGCTGTCGAGGCTGCTCTCGAGCGTGCTGATCAGCGCCGCATAGGTCGCGGGATCGGGACGCGCCGCGAGCGGCGGCGGCATGAAGCCGGCCTGCAGCTTGCGGATCACCTTCTCGGCGACCTCCGGGTTCTGCGCGGCGTGGGCGACGTCGAAGGCGGCGAGCGAGAGCCCGCCGGCCTTGCCTTTGTCGCTATGGCACCCGCCGCAGTAGCGTTTGACGACCGGGTTGAAATCCTGGGTGTGCGAGGCGACCGGCGTGATCGTCGGCGCCGCGGCGGGCGCGCGGCGTACCGTGGGATGCGCCGCCGAAGCGCCTTGCGCGTGGATACGGGGCTCGGCGACGCCAAGGCACACGACGAGGGCGGAGAGGAAGCCGAGCATCCCCCTGTTCATCGGCCGAAGTCTACACCGGGCGAACGAGGTCGGATCTCGATTTTCGCGTTGCCGTGCGATGTGTCTCCAAATGTCAACAACACGCGAAAATCGAGATCTGCCCCCTTACTTTTTCAGCTCCTGGTACAGCTGCCCGACGAAGCGATCGGCGGTCGCCGCCGTCGCGCCCGTCACCGTCGCGTCGAACTCCGCGGTCGGCCTGGCGGCGATCACCTCGTCCTGCGTCTTGTTCTGACGGACGAGCGCCGCGACCTTGTCGCGCACCGCCAGCATCATCGCCTTGTGCGCCGCCACCGCCGTCTTGTCGACCACCGCGCCGTGGCCGGGAACGATCCTGGTGTCGGCGCGCGCGAGCGCGGCGATCGCATCGAAGCCGGCGAGCATGCCGTTCATCGTCCCGCCGTTGGCGCGGTCGATATTCGGGTAGCCGATCGAGCGGTAGAAATCGCCGGTCATGATCACGTTAGCGTTCGGGAAATAGACCATCGTGTCGCCGTCGGTGTGCGCGAGCGGCACCGGGATCAGCCGGACGTCCTCGCCGTTGACGTGAAACGTCAGCGGCGCATCGTAGGTCACGGTCGGCACCGCGACGGCGGCCGCGGCCACGCCCGGCTGACCGTTCGCCTGCGCCGCCGGTTTGAGCATCCGGGTGCGCAGGGCCTCGCGCGCGAAGATCGTCGCCCCGAGCCGGCCGATGTTCTCGTTGCCGCCGATGTGATCCGGGTGCACGTGCGTGTTGACCAGGTACCGGATGCGGCCGTCGGAGATCGCCTTGATCGCCGCGACGATCTTGTCGCCAAGCGGCGCGAACTCGGTGTCGACCATGAAGACGCCGTCCGGCCCCGGCAGCACGCCGATCGCGCCGCCCGATCCTTCCAGCATGTAGACGTTGCCGGCCACCTTCGTCGTCTTGATCTCGACCTTGCTGAAGTCCTGCTGCTGCGCCTGCGCGCCCACGCCCACCGCCGCCGCCAGCGCGATCGCCGTCAGTACTGCTTTCATCGGCTGCTCCTTTGCCTTTCCGGCTGTCGGAATATAATCCAACACCATGGCTGGCCACACACCCCCGTCTCCGGATCTGTTTTTCGACACCACCCAGGCGTATCAGCGTACCGCGGCGCTGCGCGCGGCGATCGATCTCGACCTCTTTACCGCGATCGGCGACCAAGCGCGGCCCGTCCCGGCAATCGCCGCCGCCTGCAAGGCGTCCGAGCGCGGCACGCGGATCCTGTGCGACTACCTGACGATCATCGGCTTCCTGACGAAGAGCGGCGACCGCTATCAACTGACGCCCGACTCCGCCGTCTTCCTCAGCAAGGCATCGCCGGCCTACATGGGCGGCACGATGGAGTTCCTCGCCAGCGCCGAGGTCCGGCAGCACTTCGACGACCTCGCCGCGACCGTCCGGCGCGGCTCGATGCCGAAGGAAGACAGCACCGTCTCCGACGAGAACCCGGTGTGGGAGACGTTCGCCCGCGCGATGATGCCGATGATGATGATGCCGGCGCAGGCGATCGCCGCCATCCTCGGCGTCGCCGCCGCCGGGCCGATCAAGGTGCTCGACATCGCCGCCGGCCACGGCATCTTCGGCATCGCGATCGGCCAGGCCAACCCGCAGGCGGAGATCGTCGCGGTGGACTGGGCCGGGGTGCTGAAAGTGGCCGCCGAGAACGCGGCGACGATGCGCGTCGGCGCGCGGCACACGTTGGTCGCCGGCGACGCGTTCACGGTCGACTGGGGCACCGGCTACGACCTCGCGCTGATGACCAACTTCCTCCACCACTTCGACATCCCGACCTGCACGACACTGCTGACAAAAGTCGCGGCATCGCTCAACACCGGTGGGCGCATCGCGGTGCTCGAGTTCGTGCCGAACGAGGATCGCATCAGCCCACCCGGATCGGCGATGTTCGCGATGCAGATGCTCGGCGGCACACCGTCCGGGGATGCCTACACACTCGCCGAGCTGACGTCGATGTTGACTGCCGCAGGGTTTTCAACCGTGGCGGGCCACCCGCTGCAGGGTCCGCAGACGTTGGTCGTCGGGACCAAATAGGTCACCACCACAACACGACGAAACACACGGCGTGTTTCGTCGTGTCCGGCCGATCACCTACTTGCAGACGTCGCCGAGATAGCCGCCGCCGCCGCAGTACTTCGAGTCCTGCAACTGCATCAGCAGACCGTCAGGGTCGGTGAAGTACAGCTCCGGCGTCCCCTCCGGGGCGCCGCCGCGGTTCTCCATCCGCATCGAGATGTAGTGGCGCATCGGCCCGGCCGGACCCTGCGCCGCTTCGCGCGGCTTGAGGCCGCCCGTCTCGAGCGTCTTCAGGATCTCGTCCGGCTTGAAGCCGTCCATGTTCATGCAGGCGTGATTGATGGTGGCGGGACGCGGCGGGGCCGCCGCGGCGCCGCCGCGCGCCGGCGCGCCGCCGCCGGTGAACATCAGGAACTCGACCGTCGGTCCGACCGCC
>JAOBWF010000270.1 GCA_025463215.1 Acidobacteriota bacterium
TCGAGATGGATGCGCGAGCCGTCGATGAAGAACTGTGACTTCATGTTAGCCCCCATCGGGACGAAATCCTGGATCGAGTCGGTGCCGCCGGTGAACGTCGCGGTGCCGTGGTACTGCGGCAGGTTGCCGATGTTGATGTCGAGGTTGCGGCAGACCACGCCCCACGGCGTCTCGTGATCCTCGAACGTGAACTGGCCGCGCCATGCCCGCAGGTAGCGCAGCGTCGTCGTCATCCGGCTGGGGCCGCCCGGCGGCTTGCCGTCGTCGTGTTTGAAGCGGGGAAAGTTGTGGCCGTTCTCCCACTTCTCGACGAGCATCTGCCAGTCGGTCATCTCGACCGAGCTGATGGTGACGTCGGGGTGCAGACGAAAGGCGGGCGCCCAGTCGAGCCCAACGGAAATCTGCTTCGCCGTGAAGAACGGCCGATCGCCCGGGTGCACGCCGGCGATCGTGAGGTTCTCGACCAGGACGCGGCCGGTGAGCAGGCGGATCTTCAGCGATTCGATGTGCAACGGCCGCTCGATGTACTTGGACCCCGCATCCTCCGCCTTGGCGCGCAGCAGCGGACCGAGATCGATCGTCACCGACGCGACGATCGCGCCGGCGAGCAGCGCGACGAGAAACGTGAGGCAGAGGCCGACCGCGCGGAGAACCGGGTGGCCGCGAAGGCGCTTGAACACGTTCACTGGATGACGAGCAGCAGCGCGCCGGCGTCGACCGACATCCCTTCCCGCACGTGGACTTCGGCGACGGTACCGTCGCGGCTGGCGCGCAGCTCGTTCTCCATCTTCATCGCTTCGACGACGACGTCCGGCTGGCGCGCGGTCACGACATCACCGGCCTTGACGAGCACGCGCACGACCTTTCCCGGCATCGGCGCCGCCAGCCGCTGCGGGCCCGAAGCGCTCGCGCCGTCCTCCTTGCGGCCCCAGCGGCGGCGGCCGTTCAGCGTCACCGCGACCGGGGTGGCGCCGACGTGCACCGCGAGCTGCCCGCTCACCGGATCGGCGGCGATGCTGACTTCGTTTGACGACACCCTGTCCACCACCAGCGACAGCGTATGCGCATCGATCCGGGCGGCGTCCACGTACCGCGTGCGTCCGTCCACCGCTACTGCAAAACCGTCGCCCGAGCGGGTGACGACGACCTGCCGCCGCCGGCCGTCGATTTCGACTTCGTACTGCACGTCAGCGCAGCCCTTCGGCGCGCGCCTGCGATCGCCAGCGGCGAGCCCCGGGGTCGGGCCGCGTGTCGGGCGCCTCGGCGGCGAGCGCCGACGGCGACAGGACAGCGGCGAGCGCGGCCGCGATCGCGGCAAGCTCCTCGAGCGCCGGTGTCGGCTCGACGAACGGGCGGCCGCGGCGCGCCTTCAGCACGTCGTCGAGGTAGGTCGTGTGGAACCGACCCGCCCGGAAATCCGGCTGCGCCAGCAGCCAGGTGAAAAACGGCACCGTCGTCTTGATGCCGGTGACGAGATACTCCCCGAGCGCGCGCTGCATGCGGGCGACCGCGAGCGGCCGATCCTCCGCCCACGCGACCAGCTTCGAGATCATCGGGTCGTAAAAGATCGGCACATCGAGGCCGGCGGTCGCGCCGCTGTCGTCGCGGATTCCGGGGCCGGCCGGGACGCGCAGCTGCTGGATGCGTCCGGGCGACGGCAGGAAGTTGTTGTCGGGATCTTCCGCGTAGATGCGGCATTCGATGGCATGGCCGTTCGGACGCAGCAGCCGTTCCGGATCGAGATCGAGCCGCTCGCCGCGCGCAATCCGGATCTGCCAGCGCACCAGATCGACGCCGGTCACCATTTCGGTGATCGGATGCTCGACCTGGAGGCGGGTGTTCATCTCGAGGAAGTAGAAGCGGCCGTCTTCGTCGAGCAGGAACTCAATCGTGCCGGCGTTGGTGTAGCCGACCGATGTCGCCACCGCGGCGGCGGCTGACGTCATCGCCGCCCGCAGCGCCGGCGACACGGCGAGCGACGGCGTCTCCTCGACGACTTTCTGATGGCGCCGCTGAATCGAACACTCGCGCTCGACGAACGGCAGCACGGTGCCGTGGCTGTCGCCGAGCAGCTGCACTTCGATGTGGCGCGGCCGGGTCAGCCGCCGTTCGAGGTACACCGCGGCGTCGCCGAACGCGGCGCCGGCCTCCGACCGCGCCGCACGCACCGCGCTCGACAGCTCGGCCGGATCGGTCACCGTCCGCATGCCCTTGCCGCCGCCGCCGGCGACCGCTTTGACGAGCAGCGGATAACCGATCGCCGCCGCGGCCTTGGCAATGTCGGCATCGGCGACGTCGACCGCGAGCGGATCCTCGGTGCCGGGCACCACCGGCACGCCGGCGCGTTTCGCCGCCGTCCGCGCCGCGGTCTTGCTCCCCATCGTTTCGATCGCTTCCGGCGTCGGGCCGATGAAAATCAAACCGGCGTCCCGCACGGCCGCCGCGAACTCTTCATTTTCCGCGAGGAAGCCGTAACCGGGATGCACGCCGTCGGCGCCGGATTTTTTCGCCGCGTCGATGATGGCGTCGATTCGCAGATAGCTTTCGCGCGGCGAGCTCGCGCCGATCGCATACGCCTCGTCGGCGTAACGGACGTGCAGCGCCGTGCGATCGCACTCGGAGTAGACCGCGATCGGGGACACGCCCATCTCGCGGCACGCGCGGATGATCCGGACGGCGATCTCCCCGCGGTTGGCTACCAGAATTTTGTGCACGTCTTCGGTCTCCAGTCGCCACTCGTCGGTCCGCAGTCGCCGGTCAAAAGACGGCAGTGGTCAGCCCGCGTGCGACTGACATCTGGCGACTGAAGAGTCGAGACTGACGGCCGACGACTGCCGGCTGACGACTATTCTATCGTCACCGCAGCGGCGGCGTGGCCGCCGGCGGGTGACGATGGTGGGTCGCCTGTTCGTAGGCGTAGGCGAGCTTGAGCAGCAGCGGCTCGCTCCACGGACGACCGAGCAGCTGCAGGCCGGCCGGGAGCGTGCCGCCGCGGGTGTAGCCCATCGGCACGGTAATCGCCGGAAAGCCGGTGCTGGGCGAGAACAACTGGCTGTTGTCGCCGCCCGGCGTGTTCAGGTCACCGATCAGGCGCGGCGGGTTGCTCCACGTCGGGTAGACCAGCGCGTCGAGCTCGCCGGCGTCCATCAAGGTCAGGACCGCGGCGCGCAGCCGGTCGCGAAATTCGTCGCGGCGCAGGCAGCCCGGCGACTGCCCCGGCACATCGTCGGTCGCCTGGCCGCTTTCGAGCCGCGCCTGAATCGAGGGGTGAAAGCGGCGCGACTTGATGATGTCTTCCAGCGAATGCATCGGCGCGTGGTCGCCGAGCCGCGCGAGATAGCGGTTCAGGTCGTACTTGAATTGGTTGCAGCCGCTGCCCTGCGCCCGCCGCATGTCGTCGAGCCCCGCGACCTCGACCGGATCGATCACTTCGGCGCCGAGATTGCGCAGCTCGCCGACCGCTCCGCGGAACACTGCGTCGACATCGCCGTCGAGCGTGGGCGTGTCGTAAGCCTGATGCAGGACGCCGATGCGCGCGCCGCTCAGGCCGTCGGCGCGCAGCGACGCCGCATAGCTGGCCGGAATGTGATCGCGCGCCGACGCGGTTGCGGGATCCGCCGGATCGGGGCCGGCGATCACCTGTAGCACCGCGGCGGTGTCCGCAACGGTACGCGTGACCGCGCCGGCGATGTCGGCGCTGAGATTCAACGGCACCACGCCCGCGCGGCTGACGAGCCCCATCGTCGATCGCAGACCGACGAGCGCCTGGTGCGCGGCCGGGCCGCGGATCGAATCGCCCGTGTCGCTCGCCAGTCCGAACACCGCGAAGTTCGCGGCGGTGCCGGCCGCGGAGCCGCCGCTCGATCCCGCGGTGACGCGGCTGGTGTCGTAGGGGTTGCGCGTGTAGCCCGGCAGAATCGAGTTCACCGTCTCGACCGGGCTGAAGGCGAATTCCGCCATGTTCGACCTGGCGATCATCACGGCGCCGGCGTCGCGCAACCGCTTGACCACGAACGCGTCGGCGCCGGTCATCATGCCCTTCAACGCCAGCGAACCGGCGGTCGTCGGCATGTCGATGGTTTCGTAGTTGTCCTTCACCAGCACCGGCACGCAGTGCATCGGCCCGACCGGGCCCGACTGGCGGAAGCGCCGGTCCAGATCGTCGGCCGTCTTCAGCGCATCCGGATTGGCCATCACGATCGCGTTGAGCGCGGCCCCGTGCTTGTCGTGCGCCTCGATGCGCGCGAGATACCGTTCGACGAGCGAACGGCAGGTCAGCGACCCGTCGCGAAACGCGGTCTGGATTTGCGCGATGGTGGTTTCTTCCAGGCGGAACGGGGTGGGCGACTGAGCGGAAAGCGTCGCCGCCGCGAGAACCGCGGCGACGACCGGAGTGATGCGCATGCAGTTAGTCTACGTAAACGGAGTGGTACGGAGGTAACGGATTCAACACGGAGCAACGGCGAAACGGAGAACGAACGGAAAAGATAAGATAATTTTCTTCTCTGTTCTTTCTCCGTTGCTCTGTTTCTCCGTGTTGATCCCGTTACCTCCGTCAACTCCGTGATCTAGAACAAGAATTTGGCCGCGAACTGCACCTGCCGCGCCGACCCGGAGTCGCCGGTCGGGAATCGCGTGCTGGTGATGACGCCGAACGCCGTGCTGCCGACCAGCGCGGTGCGTCCCGGGATGCCGAGGTTCGCGACGTTGAACAGGTTGAACACCTCGGCGCGCAGCTGGACGCGCGCGGCCCCGGTCAGCCTCACGTTCTTGATCAGCGACAGATCGGTATCGCTGAAGCCAGGGCTGAGGATCGCGCCGCGCGGCAGGTTGCCGAAGTGGGTGACGCCCGCGGCATTGATCGGCAGCGCGAACACAGACGACGACGTGCAGGCGCCCGCCGCACCGGCGGCGATCCGCGGCTCGCAGACGCTGTTGTTGAACCACTGCGTCGCCGAGCCGATGACCGACTCGGTGCCGATTAGATCCGGCCGCACGGTCGCCGTGCCGGTGAACGTGTTGATGTTCGTGACGACGTTGAACGGACTGCCGGACTGCAGCTGCAGTACGCCGGTCACCTGCCAGCCCTCGGTGAGCCGGTTGCCGTGGAACGGCAGCTCGTAGGTGCCGTTGAGGCTGAAGCGGTGCCTCACGTCGAAGTCCGACGGTCCGTAGCCGCTCGAAAGGTCGCGATTGTCCTGCGCCACGCCGGTCTGGTCGAACGAGTTGGTGTCCTGGGATTTCGACAACGTATACGAGGCGGCGAGCTGGAGCCCGTTCGACATGCGCCGGTTCGCGGTCAGCCACAGGCCCTTGTAGTTCGACCAGCCGGCGCTCTCGACCTCAGTGATGTTGCCGAGCACCGCGCCCGGCAGAATCGGGCTCGACGCCGACAGCGTCGGGTACGGCCGCGTCGTCGTCCCGGGAATGAACTGGTTGATGTTGACCGGCACGCGCAGGCGATCGCCGTGCGATCCGAAGTAGCCGATCATCACGCCGGTGTTGCCGAACTGCCGCTCGACGTTGACGTTCCATGTCTGCAGCCGTCCGGGCTGAAAGTCCGGGCTGGTGGTCGTCGGCGCCAGGCCCGAGGCCTGCGCGGTGGCGAGTGCGCTGTCGAGGCGCACCGCGCCCGAGACGTTCAGCGGCACCGCCAGCGGCGGGTTCGCGCCGGCGCCGGCGATGTAGCCGGTGTTGGTCTGGTTGACCATCACCGCGTAGGCGCTGCGCACGACGAGCTTGCTGTCGCCGGTCGGGTTCCAGATCAGGCCGAGGCGCGGCTGCAGGTCGCTGCCGTTCTTGTGCGGCTGGTCGATGCCGGAGCCGAGGCGGACCAGCCCCACTTTCGCCGCGTCGAACAGCACCAGGTTGTTGTTCGGTTCGGTCGGCGCACCGATGTAGTCGTAGCGCAGGCCGAGATCGAGCTTGACCCGCGATCCGATCGAGACGCTGTCCTGGACGAAGCCGGCGATCGTGTTGATGCGCAGGTCGACCGCGCGATCCCCGAGGGTTATCGAGAACGCGTTGCCCAACCCGGCCTGGAACGCCGGTACCGTCGCATAGGTGAAGCTCCCTGGATCATCGGTGAAGGTGGCGACGTCCGAGTGCCGGAACTCGCCGCCGAACTTGATGATCTGATTGCCGTGCAGGAAGGTCGCGGTGTCCGAGGCGACGGAGGTCTGGACCGTGCGTCCCTGCGGGAACCCCGCTGGCCCGCCGATGTTCAGGCCGAGCGCGGTGATGCTGATCTGCGGCAGCGCGATCGGGAAGTTGATGCCGTTGCTGATCCCGAGGTCGGCCGGGTTGATCACCACCGTCGGCGCGAAGTTGATGTTGATGCGGTTGTAGCCGGCCCGCACCTCGTTGACCAGCGCCTGGCTGAAGATGTGGGTTTCGTTCAGCGTCAGGATCTGGCGCTTGCCGCCGCGCGTGTCGCCGAAGCCGGGCACGGTGTTGCCCTGCGCGTTCGGCTCCTGCCGCAAATCCTTCTGAAACGCGTAGTAGCCGTGCAGATCGTCGTTCTGGCCGAGCGTGTGGCGCAGGTCGATGGTGTGCTGATCGATATTGACCGGCGCGATCCCCGACGCCAGCAGCCCCGCCTGGCCGCTCGCGTCGGTGGTGTTGCCGGCGGGGATGTACTGCAGCAGCCGCCGCGCCACCGGATCGGTGACGCCGGCGCGCTGCGCGTCGGTCAGCACCCCGGCGTTCAGATCGACGCCCTGGAGCTGGCGCAGCCCTTCGTAGCTGTAGAAGAAGAAGGTCTTGTTCTTGACGAACGGGCCGCCGAGATTGAACCCGAACTGCTTGCGGTTGAACGGCGACTTCGGGTTCGGCTCCGGATTGAAGTAGTTGCGCGAGTCGAATGTGTCGTCGCGGTAGAACTCGAAGCCCTCGCCGTGCAGGGCATTGGTGCCCGACCGCGTCGCGACGTTGACGATCGCGCCGGAGTTACGCCCGTACTCGGCGCTGAAGGTCGAGTTGTCGACCTTGAACTCCGACACCGTGTTGATCGACGGCTGGAACGTCACCTGACTGTTCGACAGATCGTTCAGGTTGACGCCGTTCAGCATGAAGTTGACCGAGGTCTCGCGGTTGCCCGCGGAGATGAACGAGAACGCGCCCTGGCCGCGCAGCGGCTGTCCGGCGAGTCCCGCGCTCGCCGGTGCCGTGACGCCGCCCGGCATCAGCGGCCCGAGGTCGACGAAGTGGCGGCCGTTGAGCGGAATCTCCTGCACCGTGCGCTCGGCCATCACCTGGCCGACCGACACCGTGGCGGTTTCGATCAGCGGCGCCGCGCCGCTCACGGTGACGTTCTCGGCGAGCGCGCCGACATTCAGCTTGACGTTCATCTGCACCGTCTGGGCGACGCCGAGATCGAGCTCACGCGTCTGTTCCGAAAACCCCTCGATGTGGCTCACCACCTGATAGTGCCCGGGCGCCAGCGATGCCACGACATACTCGCCCGCCGGCGTCGTCACGACGACGCGTTCGATGCCAGTGGCCATGTTCCGGACTGTTACGGTGACGCCCGGCATGACGGCGTTCTGGGCGTCGGTGACCGTGCCCTGGAGCGTC
>JAOBWF010000290.1 GCA_025463215.1 Acidobacteriota bacterium
AGCACCCGTCGAAGCTGCTCAACGTCGGCGACACGGTGGACGCGATGGTGCTCGGCGTCGACGCGACGGCGCGGCGCATCTCGCTCGGCCTCAAGCAGGTCGAGACCAACCCGTGGCACGACCTGGCCGACAAGTATCCGGTCGGCTCGAAGATCCAGGGCAAGGTCCGCAACCTGACGGAGTTCGGCGCGTTCGTCGAAGTGGAAGAGGAGATCGACGGCCTCATTCACATCTCCGACATGTCGTGGAGCAAGCGCATCAAGCACCCGTCGGAAGTCCTGAAGAAGGGCGACGTCGTGGAAGCGATGGTGCTCAACATCGACGCCGAGAACCAGCGCCTGTCGCTCGGCCTCAAGCAGCTGGCGACCGACATCTGGGACGACTTCTTCTCGCACCGCCACGTCGGCGACACGATCGAGGGCAAGGTCGTCCGCATGACGAACTTCGGCGCCTTTGTCGAACTCGACGAGGGGATCGAGGGGCTGATTCACGTCTCCGAGTTCGACGACTCGGTGGCCGCGGGCAAGGAAGGCAAGATCGAGCTCGTGGTGGGTGAGACCTACCCGATGAAGATCATCAAGCTCGCGCCGACGGAACGGAAGATCGGGCTCTCGATTCGCGCGCTGAAGTCCGACGAGTTCCGCGCCGACTGGGAAAGCTACCAGGAGGGCTCGGGCGACGGCTCCGCCACCCTCGGCGATCACTTCCGGAACAGATAGGAGCTGGGTACTGGACGCCGGGGGGCAGCCGTCGACGGCTGGCGCCCGGCACTCAGATCCGAGCCCGATGGGGAACAAGTGATGACCAACGGGAGCATGACGAAGGCGGAGCTGGTCGAGGAAGTGTCGCGGGTGTCCGACCTGACCAAGAAACACTCGGAAGTCATCGTCGACACGGTGTTCCGCAGCATCATCGAGGCGCTGCATCGCGGTGAGAAGATCGAGCTGCGCGGCTTCGGCAGCTTCCGTCTGCGCAAGCGCGAGCCGCGGAAGGGGCGCAATCCGAAGACCGGCGACAAGGTCGACGTGCCGCCCAAGAAGGTCCCGTACTTCAAGCCCGGGAAAGAGCTCAAGGAACTGATCAACAAGGAGCCGGCGGCCCCCCAGGGTGGACCGGCCGCGATTCCGCCGCCCGACGCGATGGCGGTCTGAAAAGAAAGTTAGAAGTTAGAACTGAAGCGTAAGGCCGTCTAACCTCCCGTGGAACATCTCTGGGCACCGTGGAGAAGCGCGTACGTGACGGGCGCCACCGGCGGTCATACCGGCTGCATCTTCTGCAACATCACTGAACCCGGCCGCGAGGAGCTCGTGCTCACGCGCGGCCGGGTTTCGTTCGTCATCCTCAATCTCTATCCTTATAGCAGCGGTCATCTGATGGTGGTGCCGAACCGCCATGCGCCGAACCTCGCGACGACGACGGCGGAGGAGCAGGCGGAGCTGATGCGGCTGACGCGCCACGGCGAGATGGCGCTGACGGAGGCGTACGCGCCGCAGGGGATCAACATCGGCATCAACCTCGGCAAACCGGCCGGCGCCGGCGTGCTCGATCATCTGCACGTCCACCTCGTGCCGCGCTGGAACGGCGACACCAACTTCATGACCGCGATCGGCAACACGCGGGTGCTGCCCGAAGATCTGCAGGCGTCGGCCGCCAAGCTGCGGCCGATCTTCGAACGCCTCGCGCGCGAAGAAGGAACCGCAGCGGGCGCACAGTGCGCGGAGACAAACATATGATCTGGCCGATCTCTCCGGTCTTCGCGGTTCCGTCCTTATGATCCTAGAACTGACAGCCGAACAGAAAGCGTTTCAGCAGCAGGTCGAGCAGTTCGCGCGCGAGATCGTGGCGCAGCGCGCCGCCGGCATCGACAAGTCCGGCGAGTTTCCGGCTGACGTCATGCACGCCGCGGCGGGGCAGGGGCTGCTCGGCGTCACCATCTCGAAGGCGTGGGGCGGGCTCGGCAAGGACTACGTCAGCTACGCGCTTGCGATCGAAGCGATCGCGCGCGCGAGTGCGACGGTGGCGGTGTCGTTGTCGGTGACGAACTCGCTCGTCGCGGAGGTGATCGCGCACGCCGGCCGCGACGCGCAGCGCGAGCGCTGGCTGCGGCCGCTGGCGCGCGGCGAGGCGATCGGCGCCTTTGCACTTTCCGAGCCCGACGCCGGTACCGACGCCGCCAACCAGCAGACCAAAGCGGTGAAGTCGAGCGGCGGGTACCGCGTCACCGGCAAGAAAGTCTGGGTCGCCAACGCCGAGGACGCGGCGGTCGTGATCGTCTTCGCCCGTACGCGTCCGGGGCTGCGCGGCCAGGGTATCACCGCGTTCCTGGTCCCGATGGACACGGCCGGGATCATGCGTACGGCGCGCGCCGATTCGCTGGGCGTCCGCGGCCTCGGGTGCATGGACCTCGAGCTCGATCTCACGGTCGGCGACGATCAGGTGCTCGGTCACGTCGATCAAGGCTTCGAGCTCGGCATGTGGGCGCTGCAGGGCGGGCGCGTCGCGATCGCGGCCCAGGCGCTCGGCATCGGCCAGGCGGCGCTCGACGAAGCGCTCGCCTACGCCCGGCAGCGCGAGCAGTTCGGCCAGCCGATCGCCAACTACCAGGCGATTCAGTGGATGCTCGCCGACATGGCGACCGAGCTCGCGGCGGCGCGGATGCTGATGCTGAAAGCGGCGGCCGCCAAGGACACGCAGGAGAAGAGCACGGTCGAGGCCTCGATGGCCAAGCTCGCCGCCTCGGAAGCGGCGCACAAGGCCGCCGACAAGGCGATGCAGATCCTGGCGTCGGCCGGCTACCGCCGCGGCTCGGTGGTGGAGCGCCTGTTCCGCGACGTCCGCGCCACAGAAATTTATCAGGGTACGTCGGAAGCGCAGCGTATGATCATCGCCGCGAGCGTGCTGGCCAACGTATAGCCGGGGAGGACACGGTGAAGAAGATCAACCGCCGCGAGTTCGTTCAGACCACGGCCGCCGCCGCGGCCATCCCGACGACGATGTTCGGGCAGGCGCCGACGATGATGACGGCGAAGAGCGTCAAGCCGGTCGTCGTCGCCTCCAGCAACGGCAACAAGTTCAAGAACGGCGGCAGCAAGACGTGCGTCGAGACCGCGTTCGCGATGATCACCGGCGGCGCCGACGTGCTCGACGCGCTGATTGCCGGTGTCAACATCGTCGAGCTCGATCCCGAGGATTCCAGCGTCGGCTACGGCGGCCTGCCGAACGCCGACGGCGTCGTCCAGCTCGATTCGTGCTGCATGCACGGCCCGCAGAAGCGCGCCGGCGGCGTCGCCGGCCTCGAAGGCGTGCGGACGCCGTCGAAGGTCGCGCAGCTGGTCATGGATCAGACCGATCATCACCTGCTGGTCGGCAAGGGCGCGCAGGACTTCGCGCGCAACATGGGCCTCAAGGTCGAGGACGATCTGAACACCGAGAAGTCCCGCGCCGCGTGGCTCGAGTGGAAGCGCCGCGCCGACCCGCTGCACTATCTCTCGCCCAAGGATCGCCAGACCGCGCTGCACAACCTCGCGATGGACATGATCGCCGAGGGCTGGATCGATCGCGAGCACTACTACGGCACGATCAACTGCGACGGCGTCAACGCCAGGGGCGAGGTCTGCGGCGTGACGACGACGAGCGGGCTGGCCTGGAAGATTCCGGGCCGGGCGGGGGACTCGCCGATTCTCGGCGCCGGGCTGTACGTCGACGGCGATGCCGGCGCCGCGGGATCGACGGGCCGAGGCGAGGCCAATCTCTACAACCTGTCGTCGTTCCAGATCGTCGACGAGATGCGCCGCGGCGCCGCCCCGAAGGACGCCTGCATCACCGTGCTGAAGCGGATCGCGAAGAACACGATCGAGAAGCGGCTGCTGACCGCGAACGGCCAGCCGAATTTCGGCCTGAACTTCTACTGTCTGAACAACAAGGGGGCGTTCGCCGGGGTGTCGATGTACGACTCGACCTACGCCGTCTGCACCGAAAACGGCGCCGAGACGCGAAAGACCGACTCACTCTACGGGCAGCTCAGTCCAGACGGGCGCCGATAACCGTGACTACTGAGATGCCGATAACGGTGGCTACTGAGATAACGGGATCAACACGGAGCAACAGGGCAACGGAGACGAAACGGGGAAAGAATTGTCTTTTCCGTTCGTTCTCCGTTACTCAGTTTCTCCGTGTTGAACCCGTTCCCTCCGTCCACTCGGTTAACGCGTCTTGAAGGCACCCTTGATGTTCGCTGACGCGCCCCTGGGGATCGTCAGCGACGTCCACGACGGACCGGCGAAGTGGCGCGCCAGATACACGATCTGGCCGACGTGCGACGCGGTGTGCGCGATCGAGCGGTTGAGCGCCTCGATCACCAGATAACCCTCGCCGCGGATGGTGATCGTCCGGCCGAGATCGTCAGGCGTCAACGCGTCGATGGCGGCGAACGCGATCGCCCAGCCTTCGTCCCACCACCGCAGAATCTCGGCGCGTGAAGCGCGCTCGGGCATCTCGAATTCGGTGTCCCGCAGCCGGTCCGGCTTCTCGCCATCGCTGGTGAGGAAATCGCGATACCGCGATCGCAGGTTGCCGGCGACGTGCTTGATGATCACGCCGATGCTGTTCGACTGCGCGTCGAGCTCCGTGTGGAGGTCGGCGTCGGCCACGCGGGGCAGCGCCTTGTCGACGTAGCCTTTGTACATCCGCATCTGGCGAATGACGTCGGTGAGGTACGCCGCGCCCACTGCCGGATCGATGCTCGTCGTCATGCGTCACCCCATGATGTTCTTGGCGATGGTCTGGAGCTGCAGGTTCGAGGTGCCCTCGTAGATCTGGCCGATCTTCGCGTCGCGGTACAGCTTTTCGACCGGGTACTCCTTGACGAAGCCGTTGCCGCCGAACAGATTCACCGCGAGCGATGCGGTGCGCTCGGCGACCTCCGACGAGAAAATCTTGCACATCGCCGCTTCGGTGAGGAACGGGAGCTTCGCGTCGCGCAGCCGCGCCGCGTTGTAGACCAGCAGCCGCGCGGCTTCGATCTCGGTCGCCGCGCGCGCGATCTGATGCTGCACCGCCTGGAACTCGCCGATCGCCTTGCCGA
>JAOBWF010000039.1 GCA_025463215.1 Acidobacteriota bacterium
GAGAGAAGCGTCGACTTGCCGCAGCCCGAAGGGCCGGCGATCGACACGTATTCGCCCTTGTTGATCAAGAGGTGGATCCCTGAGAGCGCGTGGGTCTCGACTTCGTCGGTGAAGAACACCTTCGTCACACCATCCAGCTTGATCAGCGCCTGTCCGTTCTCAGCCATGCTTGTCTCCTGTAGGGGCCGACCCGTGTGTCGGCCCGGGTGCGGCGGACACGCGGGTCCGCCACGACGTCCGCGGTTATTTCAATCGAATGCGATCGTACGCGTCGTATGCCGACATGTCGGACAGAATCACCTGGTCGCCGACCTTCAGACCCGACAGCACCTCGATGGTGTTCACCGAGCTGCGACCGAGCTTCACCTGGGTGCGTTCCGCGGTCGCGCCGTCGGCGCCAATCTTGAACAGCCCGACGACGCTCTGGTCCTGGCCGAAGGCGGGACGTCCCATGAACAGCACGTCGTTCAACCGTTCGAGCTCGATCGTGCCGTCCACGCTCAGGTCGGGCACCGCTCCCTTGGGCAGCGCGCCGGTGAGCGTGACGTCGACCGTGCGCGTGCCGTTCTGGACCGATGGATCGATGCGCGCGACGCGCCCTTCGACGATGCCGTTGCGCGTATCGACTTCAGCCTTCTGGCCCAGCTGAATGTCCTTCGCCTGCGTCTCCGCGATCTTGATCTCGGCCTTCAGCCGGCTCGGGTTGGCGACGCGCGCCAGGTTCGTGCCCGGCGCGACCTGCTGGCCGACTTCGACTGGCACCAGCTGCAGCATGCCGTCAAGACCGGCGCGGACCTTCAGCTCGTTGCGCTGTTGCTGCGTCAGAGTGAGCAGGGCGCGGGCCTGATCGACCAGCGATTGCTGCACCATCAGCTGCGCACGCATCGAATCGGCCTTGCTCGCGAGCTGGTCCTTCGAGATCTGATTGCGCACGCCGAGCGACTGGGCATCGACCTGCGACTGTTTGAGCACGAGGTCGGAGACCAACTTGTCGGCCGCGAGCGCTTCGTTCATCTGCGCCTGCATCTTCGCCTTGTTGTAGTCGGACTCGATGCTGGCCGACGCCGCGCGCTGCTGCAGCAGGTCGTTCTGCAGCTGCACCTTGATGTTGGCGAGCCCGGCTTCCGCGGCGCCGAGCTTGAGCTGCGCGTCCTGCAGCTGCTGTTCGAGCTGCGGGTTGGTCAACTCCAGAATCACGTCACCGGACTTCACCTGCGTGCCGGGGCGCAGGATGATCTTTTCGACCCGGCCCTGCGTCGTCGCGGGAATCCAGCGGATGTCTTCCGGCGTCAGCGTGCCGAGGCCGCGCACCTGCCGCACCATCGGGCCGCGTTCGACCTTCGCCGGCCAGACGACCGCGCGCTCCACGGTGGGCGCCGCCGGCTTCAGCCGCGACAGGCCGACGCTGACGAGGACGACAGCCAGCAGACCGACGCCGGCATAAATCGCCTGCTTGATCCGTTTCTTCTTCGCATTGGACGGGCGTGCAATATCCATGGGTGTTTTGTGTGCTTAGACGGAAACTTTTGGGAAAACGATCGCGCTTTCGCAGGGGCAAACGACGCGCCACCGCTACGAATGCGACTAACTCATTGTAGTGCAGCTAGTTACGCTACGGTAAAAGCGTGCACGGCAAGGGCAAGAGTGTTCGATCGTGGGACGAGCTGATCCCAGGGGAGGGATTCGGGACTAGTGACGGCCGAGCAGTCCGAGGAAGGCGTCGACAATCTCCGGGTCGAATTGCGACGGCGTGCAGCGCAGGATCTCGGCGACCGCATCCGAGGCGTCGATGGATTGGCGGTAGGCGCGGTCCTGGGTCATGGCGTCGTACGCGTCGGCGACCGCGACGATGCGGCTCACGAACGGGATCGCGATGCCGGCGAGCTGGTGCGGATAGCCGCCGCCGCCAAACCACTCGTGCGATGCCCGGACGCTCGGCGCCGCGAATGCCAGCGACTGGGTCGCGTCGAGGATTTCCGCGCCGAGTTCGACGTGCTGGCGCATGATCGACAGCTCGCCCGGAGTCAGCGGCGACGGCTTGGACATCAGCGCGTCGGGCATCGCGAGCTTGCCGATGTCATGAAAGCGGGCGGCGATGTCGAGGTCGGCGCCAAGCGCGCGATCGACGTCGAGCTCCCGCGCGACCGAGTGCGCATAGCGGGCCACCCGCTCCCCGTGCGCGGCGACGTCCGGCATCCGCTCGACGAACAGCGCCGCCAGGACATCGGCCTCGCGTCCGCCGGCGGCGACCCGCGCGTCGAAGGCGTGCACGATCTGGGCGACGCGATCGCGCAACTCGATCGACAGCAGGGCGTGCCAGTGGACCTCTTCGAGCGCCTGCTTGCGCCATTGCCGGCCGCGGTCGACCGCGAGCGCGAACCGCTCACGATGAAACGGCTTGATCAGAAAATCGGCGATTGGGGTCCGCGGCGCCTCAGCCTCGAGCAGCTCGGTATAGGCGGTCGCGACGATGACCGCCGTATGCGGATGCTCGCGCCGCAGCTCCGCGGCGAGCCAGAGGCCGTCGTGGCCGGGCATCATGACGTCGATCACCGCGAGGTCGTAGTGCCGCAGCCGCAGCGAAGCGAGCGCCTCGTCGGCGGTCGAGGCGGTCTGCGGCCGCAACCCGAGCGACGTCACCCACCGCGACATCAGGTCGCGCACCGCCGGTTCGTCGTCCACAATCAGCACCGAGGTCAACGGCGTCACGGGCGCATTGCGCCCCCGCAAAAGCGCTGCCATACCGAATGGAGTGAATCGCGCAGCTAGCGCGCTGTTCATGTGTGCGGCGTCGTGCTATAACCGCACACGCCGTCGACCCGACCTGACCGTATCCGCGCACCTGTGTGCGTACGCGGTCGCTATCTGTTGAGCCAGGGACGGCGATCGCGGGCACGCTTCTTGGACCCCCCGGACTCCACGCGACGTCATGACCATGCCGAAATCCGCGCGCCCACTGCTCCTTGTCGTCGACGACGAGCTCCCGATCCTGAATGTGGTGGAGCGGCTCGCGGCGCGCATCGGCTTCGACGTGGTCACGTGCGCCAGCGGCGGCGACGCAATGCGCACACTGCTGCGCAGACCGGCAGACCTCGCGATGGTCGATCTGCGCATGCCCGACGTCAACGGCCTCGATCTGCTGCGCCAGATCCGCACCACGGTGCCCGGCTGCGAAGTGATCCTGATGACCGCGTATGCCGCCGTCGACAGTGCGGTCGAAGCGATCAAGCTGGGCGCGCGCGAATACCTCACCAAGCCGTTCGACTTCGATCGTCTCAAGCAGGTGCTCGAGGACATTCGCGCCGAGCTCGAACGGCGCGCGCAGGTGCTGGCGCTCGAGACCGAGGTCGCCCGGCAGCTCGAGTTCTGCGGCATGCTCGGACGCAGCCCGCTGATGCAGGAGGTGTTCAGTCTGGTGCAGCGGCTCGCGCCCCATGCGCGCGTCGTGCTGATTGGCGGCGAGACCGGCACCGGCAAGGAGCTCGCGGCGCGCGCGTTCCACCAGGCCGGGACCCGCCGCACCAAGCCATTCGTCACGATTAACTGTTCGGCGGTCGTCGACACGCTGTTCGAGAGCGAGCTGTTCGGCCATGTCCGGGGCGCGTTCACCGGCGCGATCGAGGCCAAGGCTGGCGTCTTCGAAACGGCGCACGGCGGGACGCTGTTCCTCGACGAGGTCGGCGAGCTGCCGCTCTCGGTCCAGGCGAAGCTGCTGCGCGCGCTCGAGTCGGGCGAGGTGCAGCGCGTCGGCTCGCTGCAGCAGAAGCACGTCGACGTGACGGTGATTGCCGCGACCAACCGCGACTTGCGCGCCGAAGTGGCGGCCGGCCGCTTCCGCGGCGACCTGTTCTACCGGCTGAACGTCGTCGAAGTCATCCTGCCGCCGCTGCGCGATCGGCGGGAGGACATCCCGTACCTGACCGCGGCCTTCATGCGCGACTGCGCGGCGCGCATTCGCAAGCCGATCCACGGGCTGACCCCGTCGGCCGAGCGCCTCCTCCTCAATGCGCGCTGGGACGGCAATGTCCGCGAGCTGAAGAACGTGATCGAGCGGGCGTGCATGTTGTCCGAGGGGACGCTGCTGTCGGATCGCGAGCTCGTCGGCGCCTTCGGTCCCGAAATCCCGGCGGCACCGCCCTCGCGCGGCCGCCTCGCCGGCATGACGACGCGCGACGCCGAGCCGCCGGCCGCCCTCGATACCATCGAGCGGGAGCACATCCTCGACGTCCTGCGCCAGGTCAACGGCAACCGCATGGCCGCCGCGAAGGTCCTCGGCATCAGCCGCCGCGCGCTCTATCGGCGTCTCGACCGCCATCATCTTGCCGGCGAAGCGCCGCCCGCCGCCCGCCGGCTGTCATGACAGATTCCGGCGCGAGGACTCCCCCGGGTGGGGCGCTGGCTACGCCGGCCACGATCGAGCGGCGCTATCGCGAGCTGTTCGAAGGCGCGCTGCTCGGCATCTACGTCACCACGCCCGACGGCGAGCTGCTGGCGTGCAACGCCGCATTCGCGCGCCTCCTCGGGTTCGCCTCGGTCGCCGACGCCATCGGGACCAGCATGGCCACCCTCTACGAACACGCCGGCGACCGCGATCGGTTCGTCGCCTCGGTGCGCGAGCAGGGGCGGCTCGAGCACCACCGCGGCCGCCTGCGGCGGCGCGACAGCGGCGTGGTCTCGGTCATCGAGACGGTCGTCGGCGAGTTCGACGCCGCCGGCGTGCTGACCGAGCTGCGCGGCTTCGTGATCGACATCAGCGCGAGCGTCGAGGCGGACCTCGCGCTGATCGAGCGCGAGCGCCAGTTCCGCGCGGTCTTCTTCGAGGCCGCCGATGCGATGCTGATCCTCGACGACCGCCGCGTCATCGTCGAAGCGAATCCGGCCGCGTGCGCGCTGTTCGGCGTCGAGGCGGACGGGATCATCGGCGCGTCGCTCGACGCGCTGCTCGTCGGCGGGGAAGAACATCTGCAGGCCGCCTGGCGCGAGCTGCTCGCGCTGGGCGAAGCGCGCCGCGAGCACCGGGTGCGATCGCGCGCCTTCGGCGGCGACGGTTCCCGGCTGGTCGAGTGCAGCTATCGCGCCCGCGTCGACGAGCAGCGGCACCTCTGCATCGCCCACGACATCACCGATCGCCGCCTGCTCGAAGAGCGCCTGATGCAGGCGGAAAAGATCGACAGCATCGGCCGGCTGGCCGGCGGGATCGCGCACGACTTCAACAACCTGCTGACCGCGATCCTCGGCTACACCGAGATGCTCCTCGGCAACCGCGGCGACGACGATCCCGAGCGCCGCGACCTCGAAGAGATTCAGAAAGCGGGGCAGCGCGCCGCCTCGCTGACGCAGCAGCTCCTCGCCTTCAGCCGCAAACAGGTGCTGATGCCGAAGCAGGTCGATCTCAACGAGACCGTCACCGGGCTGCAGAGCATGCTGGCGCGCCTGATTCGCGCGGATATCACGATCACCTGCTCGCTGGCGCCGGCAGCCGCGATTGTCCGGATCGACCCGACGCAGATCGAGCAGGCGATCCTCAACCTCGTGCTGAATGCGCGCGACGCGCTGCCGGCCGGGGGACACATCGGTCTCGAGGTGTCGCTCGTCCACCGGTCGCAAATGACTGGGCCGGCCGATCTCGGCTGGCACACAGGCGACCTCGTGCGCCTGCGCGTGGTCGACGACGGCGTCGGCATGGCGGCCGACGTGCAGGCGCATCTGTTCGAGCCGTTCTACACGACGAAAGCGGTCGGCAAGGGCACCGGCCTGGGACTCGCATCGGTCTACGGCATCGTCCGGCAGAGCAACGGCTTCATCGCCATCGACAGCGCGCCGGGAGCGGGCACGATCGTGACGATGCACTTTCCGGCGGCACCGTGCGTCGACGAAGTCACGCGCCCGCCGGCGGCTGAAACGATCGCCGTGCCAGGACACGAGACGGTGCTGCTGGTCGAGGACGAGGACGCCGTGCGCGCGATCGTCGGCGCCGTGCTGCGGCGGCACGGCTACCACGTGGTGGAAGCGTCCGGCGCCCGCATCGCGTGCGACATCTTCGCGCAGCGCGACGACATCGATCTCCTGCTCACCGACATCGTCATGCCGGATATGAACGGCCCGGCGCTGGCGCAGCGCCTGATCGGCATGCGGCCGAACCTGCGGGTGCTGTTCATCTCCGGATATGCCGATATGTTGACGCCGCCTGCGGTGGACAGCCCGCATGTCGGCTTCCTGAGCAAGCCCTTTCAGGCATCGGTGCTGATCGCGCGGGTCGCGAAGATGCTGGCATCGGCGGCCGTCGTCCCGGGCCTGTGAGCGGCCTGGGCGGCCCGAACCGCACACCGCACACCGCATCTTCGACGGATTGTGTGAAAATGGCTGCATTCGACGTGCAACAGATGGCAAGGTCCTCGCTCATACCGCTGCGACGCCGTGGAGGCACTACGTGTTTGAGGCGCAACCGACGTCCGTTCTCGCCATCGTCCGGGGCTACGCGATGCGCATGAAGAGTGCGCCGCCGCGGCCGCAGAAGGTGCTCGTCGTCGACGATGAGGATCTGGTGCGGAAGTTTGTGGAGCGCGTGCTGCGCGAGGGCGGCTATCAGACCACGACCGCGTCGGACGGTCCCGAGGCGCTCGAGGCCGCCGCGGCCGAGACGTTCGACGTGCTCGTCACCGACGTGATGATGCCGCAGATGACCGGCGACGAGCTGGCGCGTCGTGTTCGCGTCACCACGCCCGCGATCAAGGTGCTGTATCTCACCGGTTTCAGCGATCGGCTATTCAAGGAAAAAGTCACGCTGTGGGCCGACGAAGCGTTTCTCGACAAGCCCTGCAGCGTGAAAGGGCTGCTCCAGGCGGTTTCGCTGCTGGTGTTCGGCCGCTTCGAGCTGCCGCAGGAACACCGGTCGTAGCTTCCGCCACGAGGACGATCGCATGGCGACGCTCGACACGGTCGAACTGCTCGCGGGCGGGATCGCGCACGATTTCGACACGCTGCTGAACGCCATCGTCGGCCACACCGACACGCTGACCGACTGTCTCTCGCCTGGCGATCCGCGCGCGGTGCAGGTCGAGGCGATCCGCCGCGCGGCGGAGCAGGCGGCGACCCTGACGCAGCAGCTGCTCGCCTTCAGCCGCACCCAGTCCCATCAGCCCGCCGTCCTCAATCTCAACACCATCGTCGAGCAGGCGCGGCCGATGCTTCAACGCCTCGTCGGTGCATCGATCCGGTTCGACGTGCAGCTGGCGTCCGATCTCGCGTCGGTGCGCGCCGACGCCGAACAGCTCGAGCACATCCTGCGTCATCTCGTGGCCAACGCGCGCGACGCGATGCCCGGCGGCGGCGTGCTGACGATGGCGACTGCGAACGTGTCGCTCGATGCGGCGACCGCGGCGCAGCGCGAGGTCGCGGCGGGGGACTACGTGGAGTTGTCGGTGACGGACACCGGCGTCGGCATCGAGCCGGCGATGCAGCCGCGGTTGTTCGAGCCATTCTTCACCACCAAGGCACGCGCACGCGGCACCGGTCTCGGCCTGGCGATCGTCCACGGCGTCGTGACCCAGAGCCGCGGCCACATCAACGTGCAGAGCGACGTCGGCTGCGGCGCGCGCTTCGCGATCGTGCTGCCGGCGACGAGGGAGACGCCTGCCGGCCGGACGGCGCCGGACCGCGGCGCCAAGGCGGGGCGGGGAACCGAAACCGTGCTGCTGCTCGGCGACGATCCCGCGGTGCAGGGGTTCATCGCCGACGTGCTGCGGCGGCGCGGCTATCGGCTGCTGATCGCGCGTGATGCGTTCGAGGGGCTGCGGGCCGCGGCGAGCAGCGGCGCGGCAATCGATCTGCTGATCACGACCGGGACCGACGCCGGCGCGGCCGCCGAGGAGTTGCGGCGGCGCCAGCCGGCGGCACGCGTCCTCGACATTGCACTCGGCAAGCCGCTGACGCCGGACGCGCTCGCCCGCCGCGTCCGTGCGGCGCTGGCCTGACCGACCGCGCGAAAGCGTCTTGTAGACTTCTGTCGCGCAGGGCTTCAGCCCCGCCGGGTGGCAGCCCTGAAGAAGTGCGCGACGAGGCCGTAGGACGCAACGCTAGCCGCCGCGCGTGTGCATTTCGAGGTGGGGATCCTTACGCAGGAGATCCTGGACCGGCACGAACGCGCGGCGATCGCCGAGCGCGACGCGATCCTCGGCGCCGCGATCGTCCCGCGCCCCCCAGCCCTTGCCGATCAATCCCCTCAACTCGGCGGCGGCCATGCCGGCGCGCAGCGGCGCGCGCAGGTCGAGGCCGCGCGTCGCGTAGAGGCACAAGTACCACATGCCGTCGGCGGTGAGACGGCTGCGGTCGCAGGTCCGGCAGAACGGATCGGTAGTCGACGCGATGATGCCGAAGGTCGTGCCGTCGGCGAGGGCGTAGCGATCGGCGGGCGCGGAGGATCCCGGTTCGTCAACCTGGACGATCGCGCCGTAGCGGCGCGTCAGCGCCTCGAGGATGTCGCGGCGCGAGACGACGCGATCGGGCGACCAGCGGCTGGCGCCGCCGACGTCCATGTACTCGATGAAGCGGATTTCGCCGTTGACCGCGCGGCCGTACTCGATGAGCGCGACGAGCTCGTCGTCGTTGACGCCGCGGATGACGACGGTGTCGATCTTGAGCCGGCCGAACGCGCGGTGCGCGGCGGCGATGCCGGCATGGACGGCGTCGAGCTGATCGAACCGTGTCAGCGACTTGAATCGTTCGGCGTGCAGCGTGTCGAGGCTGACCGTGATGCGCTGAAGCCCCGCCGCTTTGAGCGCGTCGATCTGATCGGCGAGCAGCACGCCGTTCGTGGTCAGCGCGAGATCGTTCAGCCCCGGCTTGGCCGCAATCATCCGGACCAGAGCGGCGACGTCGCGGCGCAGCAGCGGCTCACCGCCGGTGAGGCGGATCTTGTCGACGCCGAGCGAGACGAAGACGTCGGCGAGCGCGCTGATCTCCTCGAACTGGAGGACGTCCTCGCGCGGCAGCCAGACGTAGTCCTCCTCCGGCATGCAGTATTCGCAGCGCAGGTTGCAGCGATCGGTGACGGACAGCCGCAGGTTGCGCAGCGGCCGGCCTAAAGTGTCATTCATCACGAATTCAGGATTCGGAATGCAGAATGCTGAATTCTAGTCCGGAACGGGCGCGAGGCGACCTGTCCCTCGAACCCCGCGCTCCACCGCCCGGGCAGCGGCGCCGTGCAGGTCGGGCAGCGGCCGTCGGGAGTGAGCCGGTAGCTGCGGATGTGATAGCCGTAGCGCGTGATCAGCAGATCGCCGCAGGCGGCGCAGCGCGTGTCCTCGAGGTCGCCGACCTGGCCGGGCAGATTGCCGGCGTAGATGTAGCGCAAGCCGCTGGCGCGGCCGATCGCGGCGGCGTCGCGCAGCATCGCCGCGGTCGTGTTCTCCGGGCCGGTCATCTTGTAGTCGCCGTGAAACGCGGTGACGTGCCACGGGATGTCAGGCGACACGCCGGCGATGAACTCGGTGAGCCGCGTCACCTCGTCGCGTCCATCGTTGAAGCCGGGGATCAGCAGCGTGACGATCTCGACCCAGAAGCCCATCGCGTGCAGCCGGCGGATCGTGTCGAGGATCGGCGCGAGGCGGCCGCCGAGCTCGCGGTAATGGCGATCGTCGAAGCTCTTGAGATCGACTTTGTAGAGGTCCACCCACGGCCGGATGTAGTCGAGCACTTGCGGCGTGCCGTTGCCGTTCGACACGTAGCCGGTGACGAGCCCCGCCGCCTTCGCTTCCTTGAACACCGCCACCGCCCACTCGCTCGTAATCAGCGGCTCGTTGTAGGTGCTCACGATGACGCGCGCGCCCTGGCGCACGGCATCCTGGACGAGGTCCGCCGGCGAGGCCGCGATCGGCGGCGCGGCCGCCGCCGGATCGCGCAGCGCCTGCGAGGTGACCCAGTTCTGGCAGTAGCTGCAGTGCAGGTCGCACCCCAGCATGCCGAAGCTGTAGGCAAGCGCGCCGGGGTAGGCGTGAAAGAACGGTTTCTTCTCGATTGGATCGCATTGCACACCGCCGACGTAGCCCCACGGCACGCGCAGCCGTCCCTGCTCGTTGAAACGGACTTTGCAGACGCCGATCGCGCCGTCGGGCAGCGGACAGCAGTGGCCGCACGCGTAGCATTGCAGGCGGCCGTCCGGCATCACGCCGTACAGGTCGCCCTCGCGCGTTTCGCGAGCCAGCACCTCAGCCAGAGTCGGCACGTTCGATCAATTCTACGCCCGCGCCCGTGGCACAACTGTTGAGACATCCCGCTGCGGAGGGCGCGATGAAAGGCTTTAGGCTCGGCTTTATGCTAACAGTGGCTCTGCTGCTGCCCAATGTTGGCAACGCACAAGTGTT
>JAOBWF010000336.1 GCA_025463215.1 Acidobacteriota bacterium
ATGGCTGATCCGCACCGTCGTCGTGCGATCGATCCGTCCGTAGGCGGGCGAATACCACCCGAGCCCGGTCTCCTCGTCCCCGTTCAAAGCCTCGACGATCCCGCCTGGGACGGTCAGGCCGACGCGCGATGCGTGGTCGTCCGGCCGCCTGAACACGGCGCCGTGCGCGCGCATGTCCGACGTCCAGCGCGGATCCAGGTGCCAGTGCACCGCCGCTTCGTGGGTCCCGGATCCGGCGACGAAATCGGCCACCACGATCAGGTCGCCATGCAGCGCGAGGACGCGACGGCGGTGCGCGGCCGTACCGTAGCCGTCGTGCGAGCCGTCGAAGTAGTCGAAGCCGTGACCCGTGTGCCAGCGGTGGACACGGCTGTTGGCGACGTGCGACCAGTGGAACGGTCCATTCGACAGCGATTGTGAACGGTCGTCGAGGGTCAGCGAGTTGTGGAGCGCGGTCGATCGCATGCGATCGCGGATCGCCGCATCCGTCGTGTAGCAACCGGTGCCCGGGTCGATCAACAGCGGCACGCCGTGCACGGTGAAGGTCAGCGCCAGCGCGTCGGCGTGCGCGTGGCCGCCGTTCTGATAGCCGTGCGGCCCGCCGTCAATCACCATATGGTGCGCGGCGCTCCGGGACACGAAGTACCCCGTGTCGGGCAGCGCGCCGGACGTGACGGCAAATGGCTGACTGCCGAGTGCTGGTCGGGGTCCGAGCAGCCACAGCGCTTCCTCGGGCGCGCTCTCGATCTGGAAGTCCGGCCGGTTCACGAGCGCGGCGGCCACGGCCAGGCTGTCGCGCAGATCGTCCGGGTCCCGGCCGGTCAGCGGTGTCAACGCGCCGGCATCGTCGTCTCCGATATGGGGCACGCGGCCGCGGTCGTCGGCGAGCAGGCGCGCCGCGGCGCCGAGTCGCGAGACGGCGTCCTCGAAGCGAGCGGCCGCTTCATCGTCCCCCGCCAGCCGCGCCGAGGTCAGCGCCAGCGCGTAGAAGTCGAGCGTGTAGCGGTGATAGTGCGTGGAGCGCTCGCAGTGGCCGCCGTCCACCGCGATCTGACGATCGATCTGGGCGATGAGGATGCGGCGGCCCAGCGCCGCACGGCGGCCGCTCGCCCCAAGCTCTGGCAGCGCGCTCCCGACGACGTAGAGCGCAAGCGCCTCGCCCAGCAGGTGCGTGTTGGGGCTGAAGTAGTGCGACAGGTTGTGCTCGATGTGCGCGAGTTGGCGATCGAGGCCGACCAGCAGATCGACCAGCCATGGCGAGTCGTCGCCGATCGGTTGGTCCGCGGGCGTCTCGGCGAACAACTGGATCGCCCACAGCCACGAGATCGACCGGAACGCGAGCTCCAGCATGCTCGCCCAGTTGACGCCGATCAGTGGGGGATTCGCGTCCAGCCAGCCGGCCAGCTCCGCGAGGCACCGGTCACGATACCGGCGATCGCCGGTCAACCAGAAGGCACGTCCGAGCGCAAGCCAGTGTTGATGCCGATTCAATTCCCAGATGACCTTGTGATCTCCCCACTGCGGATCGAGGTACGTCACGCCCGCCCAGAAGGTCTGTGGCGGACGCCGGTTCAGCACCGGATCCAGGTGCCAATCCACCAGCGCCGGCGGCGCGGGCGGATCGAAACGCAGGCCGCGATACGCCAGCAGATCGTATTCACCTCTGAGGATCCGATCGGCCCGTGCGGCGGCGTCCCGCGCCGCGTTCGGATACTCGCGGCGGATACGGTCGACGAGCGCCGGTCTCGATTCCGGGCTGATCGCAAACCGCTGCGGCGCAGTGGCGAAATGACGCGCCAGTTCTCGCTGCGCGTCGTCCCACCGCTGCTTCGCAAGGGCGGACCGGACGGCCCTCAGCTCGGGCGCTCCGGTCAATGCGCGGTGGAGATCGATGCGCGCCCAGCGCGGCGTTACCACGCGCGTGCGGACTCGATCCACGACGATCCGCGCCGCGGCGGTCCCGCGCCACGCGATCTCGGCCGCGTCCATGCGCGCAAGCCGCGCGATCGTCCGGCGGATCATGATGCCCGTCGCTGTCGAGCCGTTGCCATCCGTCCTGGGCGGACACCGCGGAAGGAGGCCAGCGCGCGGGCGCCGCCCGGATTGGCTGTGAGTCGACTCGGCATCGCCTCATTCGTAGCAAAGCACACGCCGAGCTCGTGCGTGTCTCAGATCCGGTCGCGCGATGGTCGTCACACACACCATCGACGCCGAATGCTAAACGGCGAGAACTCGGCTGTTTCCTGGGTTTCCGGATCGTAGTCGCGATGTTTGTCCAAGAAAATCTGCTTCGTAGTGGACCGCCGATGTTGATCGTTCAACACGGCTGAGCCGAGTGGGATTGGTCGAGCCGCTACCAACAATGGGCCGCGTGTTGCCCAGAGCCGGCAACCGTCGCCTCATCCGTTCAGGCGTATGACATGACGTCGTCGGTACACCGCTTGCTCAGGTCGGACGCGTGTCTTCGCCCCACGCGATTCGCGTCGCGATCGTCGCGCCATCCCTGCGCATTCTCGGTGGTCACGCGGTCCAAGCGCGCCGCTTGCTCGATGCCTGGAACGCGGACCCCGCGGTCGAGGCGTGGTTGGTGCCGATCAATCCTCTTCCGCCACGGCCGCTGGAATCGCTGCTGCGCGTCAAGGGCCTCCGCACGCTGATCACGCAGGTGTGTTACTGGCCTTTGCTGGTGCGCGAGCTGCGCCGAGCCGATGTCGTGCACGTGTTTTCCGCATCCTATCTCTCGTTCCTGCTCTCGCCGCTGCCGGCCGTCGCTGTCGCGAAATTGCTCGGTAAGCCGGTGGTAGTGCACTACCACAGCGGCGAGGCTCCCGATCACCTTCGACGATCCCGGATTGCGCGTGCCGTTCTGCGGCGCACCGACCTGAACGCTGTCCCTTCGAGCTTCCTCAAAGGAGTGTTCGAGTCATTCGGCATCCCGGCGCGGGTCGTCGCCAACACGATTGACCTGACGCGGTTCGCGTATCGCAAGCGCGGCGCTCTGCGACCACGTCTGCTGTCGACCAGAAACTTCGAGCCGCTCTACAATGTCGCCTGCACGCTGCGCGCGTTCGCGCGAATACAGGCGCGGCATCCCGATGCGTCGCTCACGCTGGTGGGTACAGGCTCCCAGGCTGCGGCGCTGCAGGCGCTCGCATCGGAACTGGAACTGCGCGACGTCACCTTCGTCGGCTCCGTTCCACCGGACGACATCTGTCGCTACTACGCCGACGCGGACGTCTACCTCCAGACGCCGTCGATCGACAACATGCCCGGCTCCGTCATCGAGGCGTTTGCGAGCGGCGTGCCTGTCGTCTCCACCAACGTCGGCGGGGTGCCATCGATCCTGGTAAACGACGAGCATGGTCTGCTCGCGCCCGACAACGACGCCGATGCGGTGGCGGGATGCGTGTGCCGGCTGCTCGCGCATCCGGATGAGGCGCAACGCATGGCCATCGCGGCTCGCGAGACGTGCGAGGCGTATGCGTGGACGCGAGTGCGGACAGAGTGGCTGTCGGCTTACCAGACCGCGCTTGACTCCAGATCGGCTCGAGCACTCGTGTGTCCGGAAAGCACGTGATCCCGCTGTCCCGCCGCCGATCCTCATAACGCCGACCACGGAACATCTCGGCACAGCGTAAAGCCGCCGCATCATCCATGGTTCGCCTGCGCCTGACGCGAAAGGCCGTCATTCTCGCGCCGACCGCGCGTGGTACCGTAATTGCTCAGCTGATGTCGTGACAGCGCGGATTCCGATCGCCATCGTCCTCACGAGTTTCGATCCGGGCGGCACCGAGCGGCAGATGACTGAGTTGATCAGTCGCCTCGACCAGACCCGGTTCGAGGTCCACGTCGCCTGCATCCGCCGCGAAGGCCGCTGGCTCTCCAAAGTCGAACCGGTGGCCTCATCGATCGCGTGCTTCCCACTGACGAGTTTTCGATCGGCGACGGCGGCGCGTGAGATCGCCCGCTTCGTGCGCTGGTGCCGCAGTCGTCGTATCGCGGTCGTCCACGCATGCGATTTCTACGCGAACGTGTTCGCGCTGACCGGCGCCGCGCTGGCGCGTGTCCCGGTTCGGATCGGCAGCCGCCGGGACATTCTGATCCCGCAGCGCTCGTCCGCGCAGCACCGGCTGCAGGCGCTGTCCTATCGTTGCGCCCACCACATCGTGGCCAATTCGCGCGCCGCCGCAATCCAACTCGAACGGGAGGGCGTCGGTCGGTCCAGGATCAGCGTGATTCCGAACGGAATCGATCTCGAGCGGTACGCGCCGGCGCCGGTGCGGACACCAGGGCACGTGGTCACGACCGTCGCCAACCTCCGCCCAGAGAAAGGTCACGACGTGCTGGTCCGTGCGATGGCGACGGTGGCCCGCGAGATCCCCGACGTGGTCGTTCAGCTCGTCGGCGGGGGACCGATGCGCGCCGCGCTCCTCGGACAGATCGGCACGCTGGGACTGACGAACGTGGTGCGCTTGCTCGGGGATCGCGAAGACGTGCCGGAGGTGTTGGCCGGGACTGACGTCTTCGTGCTGCCCTCGCGCACCGAGGCCTTTCCGAACGGCATCATGGAAGCGATGGCGATGCGGCTGCCGGTCGTCGCAAGCGACGTCGGCGGAATTCCGGAGCTGATCGCACACGAACGCAACGGCATACTCGTTCCGCCAGACGACGAGCGCGCCTTGGCAGCGGCCGTTCTCGAACTGTTCCGCGATCCGGCGCGTGCGGACCGGCTGGCCGCGTCCGCCCGTGCCACGATCGAGTCACGATACTCGTTCGAGCGCATGGTCCGCGAATTCGAAGCGCTATATGAGGTCGAGTTGGGCCGCGGGTTGTCTGTCGAGGCCGCTGCGTCGTAGCGCAACTAAAGAGCTCCCGGGTGTTCAGGAATCAGACAGTTTCCTAAATACACACTTCTTTTTCCCGTAGGCGCGGATGCTCATGTCCGCAAATACAACTCGGCCATTTTTTCGTACATGCGCGAAACGTCCGTCTTTGCTCAGTGATCCTGCGTTACCACTGCTGAGACGAGTAAATTGTGCAATACCGCCGAGTCCGAGCCTGAGCCGTTGCTACACCCCGTCCGTATTCAATAGTCGATTTCTCTAGAGTTTCCACCGGTATCGGGCGTGGTTGCGTCCTTGCGGATGGACATGACGAGACTCGGCTGTCCCGCCGATCTTACAACCCACGGAACGAACCGTTCTTCGGAGGTGTAATGAATATTTCTGCGTCTAGCCTGACCGGGCACCTGTTTTCCGGTGCGCTGCTGAGCGTCGCCGTTGTCGGCTTCAGCTCGCTGGCGTCCGCTCAAACAACGGTGACCTTGAATCAGCCGACGGTCCACGTCGTCGGAGCCACCATTCGCGGCGGCAGTTACGCGAATACGAACGAACAGTGGACGCTCGAAACCCGATCGGCCGACAACGTCGAATACAACCGGCGCGCGCTGCTCAAATTCGACACCGAAACGGCGATCCCGCAAGGCGCGGTGGTCACGTCCGCGCAGCTGGTGGTCACCGTCCAGAACGGCAGCGGCGACGCGACGCGAACCATCGGCGCCTATCAGACTTCGTTGTCATGGACCGAGAACGAAGTCACGTGGAACAACCGGCGGTCCGGGGACCGCTGGCCGACCGCCGGCGGCGACTACGGCACCAAGCTCGACGATGCAGTCGTCAGCAACGTGCCGGGCTCGAAGGCGACCTTCGACGTCACGGCGCTGGTGAAGGCCGCCGTCGCCGGCGACCTCGGCTCGTCACGTTACACCCGCATCGCCCTGATCGATCTCGACGAGTCCACTTCCGATTCGTGGCGCGCCTACGTCGAGTCCAATGATCCCAACGTTTCGGCCCGTCCGGTGCTGAAGGTGACCTACGGTTCCACGACGCCGACGCCGAAGCCGAAGCCGAAGCCGACGCCGTCCCCCGCCCCCGTCCCGGCTCCGAACCCGAGTCCCACCCCGGCGCCGACCGGCACGTCGACGACCCTGCGGGTGCTGCACTGGAACACCCATCATGGCGGCGTCGGCACCGACGGTGTCTGGGATCCGAATCGCCTGGTGACCTGGATCGTGAAATTCAATCCCGACGTCGTATCGCTCAACGAAATGGAACGGTTCACCGGCTGGTCCCATAACACCGACGAGCCGGCGACGATCGCGGCGCTGATGAAGGCGAAGACCGGCAAGACCTGGTACTACATCTTCAAGACCGGCAGCGGCGCTGCCAGTGGCATCGGCCAGATGCTGCTGTCGCGGTTTCCGCTGAACGCGACCGGCTCGCAGCTTCTGAGCTTCGATCGGTCGGCGGTGAACATCGCGGTTACCATCAACGGGCGGATCATCAACTTCACCTCGACGCACCTCGACGCCGACTCGTCGAGCTACAGGAAGACGGAAATCGGCGAGCTCCTCGCGTGGCAGCGCGGTTTCGCGCAGCAGCGGATCATCGCCGGTGATTTCAACGCGAGCTACACGTCGACCGAGAACGGGATCATGAAGCAGGCGTACACCGACTCCTGGGGCGAAGCCCAGACCGACGGGACCGCGGTCGCGTACCCCGGCAACACGAGCGGTAATACGCGCAACGGCCGGATCGATTACATCTACTACTCGCACGACGCCACGCACCTGACCTTGAAAAGCTCGCAGGTCTACGATACGCGCGATGCCAAGGGCGTCACCCCCTCTGATCACAAGCCGCTGATGTCCATCTTCAGCGTGAAATAGCGACCATCTCCGCTGGCGTGGTGCGCGGTTCCTGCCGCGCGCCACGCACGCCCTTCAGATATCCCGCGAAATAACAGAGCCGCATTTCGCGCCGCACGCGTTCGACCGTGTTCCTGGTAACCGACGCCCCCACCCAACGGACGGCATCGCGAAGCGCCGATCCGAACATGAAGCGCGGCACTCCCGCGATGGTCGGCACCTCCCTCAGATCGATGCCCAGTTCCGTGACCGGATGGCGGCGTTCCAGGCGCGACTTCGAGACGCCTTTCCAGAACCACCAGCGGCGGAAGTAATCCTTCGTCAACCGCGCGGCAGGCACGTGATGCTGCAGGCCCATGGCGGGCTCGTACAGGCCGCGGGCGCCGGCGGCGCGCGTGCGGCAGAAAAACTCCGCCTGCTCCTGTCCGAGCAGCGAATTCCCGCGGCGGCCGAGCTGCGGGTCGAATCCGCCGACGTGGTCGATCAGACTGCGGCGCACCGCCATGTTGGCCCCCAGGGGCACGCGACGCTGCTCTTCGAAGATGAACCGTTCAGGGCCGTAGTCGAGAATTGCCAGCGTGCCCCATAAGTCCGAGCGGCGTTGATTGAGCCAACTCGGGCAGGGACATTCCCAAATCGGGTAGACCGGTCCTCCGGTGTAGTCGATCGACGGCTCCTCGAGCATCGCGGCGCATGACGCGTCGATCCAGCCCTCCGGCACGCGCACATCATCGTCGGTGAACAGGACGATGGCAGCGGTGGTGGCGTTCAGGCCGGCGTTCAACGCGTGAGACTTTCCCTGCTGCGCCTCGAACAGATACTCCAGCGCCACCGGATAACCCCCAATGCGGGAGGTCACCACGTCACGGGTGCCGTCGTCCGAGTTGTTGTCGACGACGATCACATTCCAACGGACAGGGGACGAGCTGCAGCCGGCAAGGCTGTCCAGCGTCTCGGCCAAAAGCGCCGCACGGTTATAGGTACAGATGAGCACGGTCGCGTCGTACGCGTCAGCTCGCATCGTCACTCTCACGCTGCTGCAAGGAGCCTGCCCGCTCGGCAGTTAACTTGCTGCACTATCGGCATGCGCATGGACGGACGCCGAATAACAGGCTGGGCTGTTTGTGGGGTCGCGGCGATGACGATTACGGGTTGCGGCGGCGCCGCGCCCGCCAGCCCGTCCGCAGCCGCGGGCACGCGCTCGAACCGCGCGCCGATCACCGTGAAGGTCATGACCTTCAACATTCAGCACGGCATTGACGCGAAGGGCCGCTACAACCTGCAGCGCGCGATCGATGTCGTCGCCCGGGTCCAGCCCGACATCGTCGGCCTGCAGGAGGTCACGCGCAACCATCCGTCGTACGTCTGCGACGATCAGCCCGACCGCATCGCGGCCGGGCTGAAGACCGCGACCGGCCAGAACTGGGTGGTGGCGTATCAGCAGGAATGGTTCACGCCGGACACGTCGTGCCAGGCAAGCGGGCGGGGATCCGGGCCCGAAACCGAAGGGCTCGTGCTGCTGACGCGGCGGACCATGTCGGCGCCCGCGTTCATGCCGCTGACCGACAGCCGGATCGGGTTGCAGACGACGGTGGCCGACGCGTACGCCCTGCCGGTGCTCGTCACCCACCTGACGTCCGGTAGCTCCGCGGGCACGACGCGGGCGCAGCAGATCGATCGCCTCGTCGCGTGGGCGCGCGGCTTCGGCGAACCGCGGGTCCTGATGGGGGACTTCAATGCCGGTCCCGACGGCCCGGAACTGCAGCCGCTGTTCAGTGGCTATCGCGACGCGTGGACCGACGCCCTGCAGATGGGGCGCGCTATCGGCACTGGCAACAGCAAAGGATCCTCGCGCGTCGACTACATCTTCTACGCGGCGGGCGGCGCGCTGACGCTCGAATCCGCCGAGGTGGTCGATACCGCCGCCGCTGGCGTGCAGGCGTCGGATCATCTGCCGATCCTCGCCACCTTTACGGTGCGCTGACGGCGGCCACTCGGAAGTTGTCCCAGATGACCGTGCCCGGTTGCGTCTCGGGCGCGGACGTGCCGGCCTTCAACTCGAACATCAGCGCGGCCGATGCGACGGCCGGATCCCACGGCTCGCGAAACAGCTCGACGAAGCTGGTCGCGGTCGCCGGTGATGGCGAGGCTTCGAAGACGGCGTCGTCGATCGACTCGCTCGGCCGGCGATCGTGGCGCACGCGCAGCACCTGATGCGCGACGACGTCGTACGCCACCGCAGCCAGCGGCATTTTGACGCCGTCGATCTTCTTCTGGATCAGCAGCACGCGCGCCTGCGCCGCGCCGCCCTGGTAAATCCGGTAGAAGTGCATTGCATCCGCGCCGACCGTGAACATCGCGTAGGCGCCTTCGCCGATCGGTCCCTGCACGAGCTGCACGGATGCGTAGCCACCGCCGCTCAGGTCGAAGGCGCCGGCGCTGACGCCGTTGTAGTGGCTGATGCCCCCGACGCTCGTGAGCGGCACGATCTGCAGCGCGCCGCCGTCGGCCGTCACCGGCAGGCGCATATCCTGGTAGCCGCTGAACAGGCCGCCGGCCCACTTGGTCCGGTCCACGATAGCGGTGTCGAAGGTGTCCTCGAGCAACACTGATTCGCCTGCGTCGAACCCGGCGGAGACCGGCAATACCGGAGGCGTCACCACGACTGGAGCCGATACCGGACGGGACACCGGGTTGGATACAGGCGCGGGGGTCGGAACCGGAGCGTCGCCGTCATTGGAAGAGGCGCCCGCGTTTACCGCGTAGGTGGCGACGACGGGGCGGTGATCCGACAACGCGACCTGCGGAACGAACGCCTTTGTCGGCACGAGTCCGCCGGCCGACCACAGATAGTCGATTCGGCTGCCGTAGTGCTCGCCGTCATGACTGTGCGTGCCGCCGTTGCCCGATCCCTTGCTGCCCCACGCGTCGATGTATTCGTGTCGCAACGCCGCGATTGGCGGCGACGATGGATCGTCGTTGAAGTCGCCGCCGACGAGGCGCGGCCCGGCCATGGTCCGTGCCCACGGCAGAAAATCGGCGACCCACGTGATCCGCGCGTCGCGCGCCGCTTCAGCGGCCGGCAGATGACACGCGAATATCTGCAACGCAGTGCCGTCGTCGAGACGGACCGTGACGCGCAGGACACCTCGCGCGGCCACGTACTCGTCCGCGGCCCAGATCAGCCGCTTCTCGACGCCGGTGATCGGCAGGCGCGTGAGGATCATCACCGCTTCGCCGGTCGCGTTGCTGCAGTCGGGCGGCGTCCCGGCGTAGCAATGGCGCGCATACTCGCCGTGCCAATCGACGCTCTGCAGGCCGCGGTTGATTCCGTTGACGTAGTCGTCGAGCTGCGAGGAATCAGCCTCTTGCAGTAGGACGATGTCGGGAGCTTCCGCCACGATCTCGGCGATCTGATCCTTCGTGCGCCACGGCGCCTGGCCGCCATGCTTGGTGTTCAAGGTCATCGCGGTGAGTTCGGCCGCGGCCACGGGCGGCGCGCCGCCGAGAATCCCGACGAGCATCAACGCTGGCCATATGTGTCGGGGGGCGAAAACAATGGTGGGCACGTGCTTCCTCCGCAGCCACTTGGTGATGGATGGCTGCGAAGGAGCAAGGGCCGTACCTGAGAGCTCGCGCTGGCCGAGTTGCCGCTCGACTTGCACCGGCGACGGCCACATCCGCACCTCACAGCATCGGCGCGCGCAATATGGCTGGGCAGAGAGTTTGCAGACCTGAACTGCAGAAAAGATCCACTTTCGAGGTGGCCGACTCATGCTGACGAATATCCAGTATCGAATCCTCAAAGGCATCGCGCCCACCTCGCCAGGAGTTCTGAGCGGGAACGCCTACCTCGGCAAGTCGAAGCTCGCGACGCTGATGGGCGATCAGTTCTTTCCCACGATCGCAGGTAAGGTGGTCGTCGACTTCGGCTGTGGCGAAGGGGCCGAGGCGATCGAGATGGCGCAGCACGGCGCGCAGCGGGTGATCGGCGTCGATATCCGCGAGGACGTGCTCGAGACGGCCCGTCAGAACGCGCGACGCGAAGGCGTGGTCGACAAATGTGTGTTCACGACGTCAACCACGGAACGCGCCGACATCGTGGTCTCTGTCGACGCATTCGAGCACTTCGACGATCCGGCGGACATTCTGCGGCTGATGACCGAACTGATGCGTCCGGACGGCGAAGCGATCGTCAGTTTCGGCCCGACGTGGTATCACCCGCTCGGCGGCCATTTGTTCTCCGTGTTCCCGTGGGCGCATCTCCTGTTCAGCGAGGAGGCGCTGATCCGCTGGCGGTCGACATTCAAAACGGATGGGGCGACGCGATTCAGTGAGGTCGCGGGGGGGCTGAACCAGATGACGATCGCCAGATTCGAGGCGCTGGTGGCGGCCAGCCCGCTGCGGTTCGCGAGTCTCGAGCTCGTCCCGATCCGACCGCTTCGGCGCGGCCACAATCGTTATACGCGCGAATTCACGACGGCGGTCGTGCGCTGCCACCTGGTGAGACGGGGTTAGACGGTTACGGACGCAGCGACGGCCGGGCGCGCTAGGTGCGCGGCACCCGTTCCATGCGTCCCGCGGTCATCGCCGGAACGCCGCGTCCACGATCGCGCCACCGCTGTTTGACGATGCCGGCAAAGAACCACACGAACAGTTCACGCTCGAAGCTGGTGACGGCATCCCGCCTCAGCGCGGCGGCGGCGGAGTCGCGCACGGCGGCCAGCACGCTGCGGAACATGTAGCGCGGAATGCCAAAGATATGCGGCACCCGACTTGGGTCGAGGGTCGATGTCTCAGGCGACTCCATATCCTTGCCGGTCGCCGCATACAGCATCGCGCGGCTGATCCCGCGCCAGTAGAACCAGCGCCGGAAGTACTCCTTGTTCAGGCGCTCGGTCGGGATCAGGTGCTGTACCACCATCGCAGGGATGTAGTAGCCGACGAGACCGTGCGCGTGCGCGCGCATGCACCACTCGCGCACTTCCTGTCCGAGCAGCGTGCCGGCCTTGCGGCCGATATGCGTATCGAACCCGCCGGCGCGCTCGATCGCCTCACGCCGGATCGCCATGTTGACGCCGAGCGGCACCCGCTTGCCGAACTGGATCGGCTGAGGGCCGTAGTCGAGCAGCGCGATCACCGCCCACATCCGGCCGTTGGTCCGCGGGATCCACGCCGGCGGCTCCGACTCCCAGATGGGCACGACGCGGCCGCCGACGTAGTCGCACTGTTTCGACGCCAGCCCGAACTCGATGTGATCCAGCCAGTCGGGCTCGACCCGCACATCGTCGTCGGTGGTGACGATGATGTCCCCTTGCGCCACTCGAAAGCCGTGGTTGAGCGCGGCGCTGCGCCCCTGTTCCTTCTCGAAGACGTAGTGCAGCGGCACGGGAAACGACGGCGCCGCCGCCTCGACGACCTCGCGGGTGTGGTCGGGCGAGTTATTGTCGACGACAATCACCTCCCACGCGGTGCCCGGACGCAGACGCGACAGGCTGTCCAGCGTGTCGGCGAGGAGGGTGGCGCGGTTGTAGGTGGCGATGACAATCGAAAATCTCATGGCAGGCTCTCCGCGGTCGTGTGTGAGATCGGCACCGCCTGGGCGCGCGGCGCCGGGATGCCGAGCAGCTCGTACACCATCGAGACGGCACGCCCGGTGGCGCCGCCCGGATCGTGAAACATGTCGCGGACGATCGCCGCGCGCGCCGCGGCGCGGCGATCGCGGTGCGCCAGTTCGTCGAGCGCGGCGGCACCGGCATCGTCCGCCGCGTGAATGACGCGTGCCGCACTGCGCAGCAGATCGACCTTTTCCGGATTGATGCGAGCGACGCGAATCAGGTCGGGCGTATCGAACACGAGGAGCGGCCGGTCCAGCAGGCAGAACTCGAAGCCGATCGAGCTGTGGTCGGTCACCATCACGTCGCTGGCCGCGAGCAGCGGCGACGAGTCAGCCGTTTCGACGAAGGCGATCCGTCCCGGGCGGCGGATCGCGGCGAATCGCCCGCGCCAGTCGATGCCGCCGCTGAACTTGTCGTTCGACAGGTCGAGCGATCGATCGTGGAGCTTGACGATCACGTTGAGGCCTGCCGCGACCAGGCTGTGCACGATCGCCTCTCCGGCGAGATGAAGCGACGACGCCGGCGACCAGGTCGGGGCGTAGAGCGCGGTGCGGCGATGCGCCTCGAGTCCGAGCGAGCTGCGCACCGCGGCCGCGTCGAAGCGGCCCTGCACCAGCGCGTCCACCTTGGGATAGCCGACCAGCACCGCCGCCTCACGCGATACGACCCCCGCATCGACGTAGCGCTGCATGCGATCGGCGTTGACGAACGCGACGCGGTCGAACGTGCCGAAGCCGGCCGGCAGGCCGCCCGGCGCATCGAGATCGTACTTGCCGGCCATGCCATGGAAGAAGTTGGCCCGGCGCCGGCACCGCCGCAGCCGAATCGGGTCCCACGGGTCGGCCGACAGGCACAGATCGACGCGGCGCCATTCCATCGAGCGGCGCGGCCGCACCGCGGCCGACACGCCGCCGATCGCGACGTTCTCGGGCCGATCGGCGGTGAGGACGATGTCGATGCGGCGATCGCGCCGCAGCTGCTCGGCGACCGGCGCGAGGATCGCGAAGTTCATTGCGGTCCGGCCATCGACGACGACCCGGTAGCGGCCGGACAGCCGGGCGATGGCGCGATCGAGGCGGGCGAGCTGCGCGCCAGCCCAGCTCACGCCACCCTCCGCAACCGCTCGCGGACGCGGTAGGCGGCCAGCGCCGTGCGCGGTGCCAGCGCCACCGCACGCGCGGCCGCCGCCAGCAGCCAACCGCCGCGTCGCGCGGCCAGCGCCGTGAGATAACGCGCGGCCTCACGCGGCTCGCGGCGGCTGAAGCTCCTGCGCGCGTGGGCCGCCAGCAATTCACGTTCGAAGCGTTCGACCTGGCGATCGAGGATGGCGCGCTCCGGCGACCCAGCCGGCAGCGACGGCCGCGTCTTGGCGAATACACGCAGGATCCCCGACAGCATCCGCGTGTCGCTCGACGACAGGCTGTCCGGCCGGCAGGTGTACCACCCGAGCGGTTTCGGATTGCGCGCGAAAGTGAACCCGGCGAGCGACGCCCGGATCCACATGTCGTATTCCTCGTTCGTGAAGAGCGCCGGGTCGAATCCGCCGACCGCGTCAATCACCGCGCGCCGGAACACTGTCATGATGAAGATCGCAGACTCGTCGCCGAGAATTGCCGCCAGTGCGATCGGCTGCCCGTCGTCCTCGACCGGCCGCGCCGGCTGGTTGTGACGCGCGCCGCCGCGGTTGCGGGCGTTGGCGACGAGGACGTCGATCTCCGGCCGCGCCTCGAGGACGGCGACCTGCTCGGCGAGAAAGGTATCGTCCCACTCGTCGTCGCTGTCGAGAAACGCGAACAGTTGGCCGGCGGCCGCGCGGAAGCCGGTGTTGCGCGCCGGTCCAGGGCCGGCGTTGGCCTGCTGCAGCAGGCGCACGCGCGGGTCGCGCGCGGCGAAGCCGTTGGCGACTGCCGCCGTTCCGTCCGACGATCCATCGTCGATGATCAGCAGCTCCAGATCGGCGAATGTCTGGCGGAGGACCGAGGCCACCGCCGCCCCGAGGTAGCGCTCGGCGTTGAACGCCGGCATGATCACGCTTACGAGCGGCATGCCAGTTCCCGGGTGCGGGTTTCAGGGTGCCTGGCGCCGGGTTCGTTCCGGGTTCGCGGTGCGGCGGACAGCCCGATCGCGTCGTAGAGCGCGTCGACGCAGCGTTGCGTCGCCGACCCGGGTTCGTGGAACAGATCGGCGGCGACCGCGCGGCGCGCCGCCGAGCGCGCGAGCGGGTCGGCGATCGCGCGTTCGATCGCCTCAATCGTGTCGTCGACCGCCGTCGTCGACTCCGACACCTCAGCCAGCATCCGGACGTAGTCCTGATGGATGTTCGCGAGCGTAATCAGCGCCGGGACGTGAATCCGCACCAGCGGGCGATCGAGCAGCAGGTACTCGAAGCCGGCCGAGCTGTGGTCGGTCACCATGACGTCAGCCGCCGCCAGGTACGGACAGATGTCGGCCGACGAGGCCAGCACCGCCGAGTCCGAGGCGAGCAGCGGCCTGATCGTCGCGGGCCAATCGACGCCGCCGGAGTATTGCCGCCGCAGGTCGCACGAACGATCGTGCAGCTTGACGATGACGTTGACCGGCAGCTGGCGCAGACGGGCGAGCAGGGGCACGCCGAGCAGATTGAGCGACGAAGCCGGGGACCAGGTGGGCGCGTAGAGGATCGTCGGACGGTCGGGCGAGAGGCCGAGCACGCGCAGCACGGCGCTGCGCTCGAGCGTGCCGTCGACCAGGCAGTCGACCTTCGGCATTCCGATCAACCGGATCGCCGGGCTGTCGGCGGCGAGCGCGCCGGCCGCGATGCAGTTGTTCAACCGCCGGCGGTTGACGAACAACAGCCGGTGCCAGGCGTCGAGCGGCTCGGTCGGCGCGTCGAACCCGTACTTGCCGCCGACGCCGTGGAACATCTGGATGCGGCAGGTGTCGTGGAGCAGCCGGGTCCAGGTGAAGTCGGACGTCAGGTAGGCGTCGAACTTCAGCAGCGCGGCGGCGAGCGGACCGACGACATCGGCCTGGTCGCCGGCATCGCGGAAGATTGCCCCCGCCTGTCCCGGATCGTCGCTGGCGATGAACGAGAAGCGCACCCGATCGTCGTCGTCCATCGCGCGGTGCACCGGCGCGAACATCGCGTAGTGCACCGGCGTGCGCGCGTCGACCAGGATGCGGCGGCGCCGCCGGAGGTTCATGCGTGCACTCGAATCAGGCGCGTCGCCGGCGCGACCACCGGGTCGGCCGCGCGCGCGGCGGCGCGGCGGCTGGCGAGGATCTCGCGGCCGCTCACCGCGAGCGCGAGCACGTAGTAGAACGTCCAGTTGAACGCCACCGACGCGAACAGCGCACAGACGGTCCATCCCACGATGGCGGCGAACATGCCCTTCGCGTTCAGGTCCATGGTCCGCCGCTCCTCGTCGGTCAACTGCAGATCGGTGTCGCCGGGCCGCGGCGTACGCGGCCGCCGCAGCATGCGCATGGCCGCGAAGTTCGCGGTGTAGGCGCGCAGCACCAGAAATGCGAACGTCGCGAGGCCGAAGATGCCGAGCTCGGCCCCGACCTGCAGCCACACGTTGTGGGTCACGCGCCATTTTTCGACCACGCCGGGCGCGTTGTAGTTCTGGAACTGGCCGGCGCCAATCCCCGTGAGCGGATTGTCCATGAACACCTGGACACCCTGATCGATCAGCCGAAGCCGCGCCGCGCGCGACCCGGTCGGGTCCTCCTCGGCGTTCATGATGCTGTCCATGCGGTTCCAGAACGACGAGGGCATCACCGGCAGCGCCATCAACCCGGCGAGCAGCACGCCGCCGATCAGCGCCGGCTTCACCTTCGCCATGTAGTACATGACGACCGCGCCCATCGCGACCAGGCCGAGGAAGCCGCTGCGCGACTTGGTGCAGACGATCGCTGCGAGCATCGCCACCGCCAGCGCCGCCGCAAACAACCGGCGCGACGGTTTACGGTCGGAGACCAGGATGAAGAGCGTCGGCGCCAGGAAGGTGACGAGGTTCAGCGCGAGGTCGTTCGGGTTCTCGAACATGCCGCCGACCGCGCCGCGGACCCGATCGCCTTCCACCAGGTTGACGCCCCGCACATAGTCGAACACCGCGCGCGACGCGATGTAACCGGACGCGACCATCATCACCCACGTCATCTGCCGGATCCGACGCGGCGTCGTGATCGTGCTCATCATCAGGCCGAAGATCAGGATGATCTTGACGTAGATGTCGGTGAACACTTTCGCCGATCCGCCCGGCCAGATCGAGAACGGCAGCGTCAGCACGATAATGCCGCCGAGCACGACGATGCCGACGACTTCGGCGTTGGTGTGGGCGATCGTCTGGCCGGCCGACATGCGGCGCACCGCCATCGCGCCGAGGCCGGCGATCGCGGTCAGCTCGGAGAGGTGCAGCGCCTCGAGCCCTCGAATCTGATCCTGCGGCCGGAAGAAGAGCAGCGCGGTGAAGGCGAGCATCCAGACGTAGTCCCAGTCGTAGCGCTCGCGAATGGCGGCGATCGCCTTGGCGACCGGCGCGGACGGCAGGCGGCGCGCCCCCGGCTTGGCCCGCCCCGAGACGACGAGCGGGCCGCCGCGCGAC
>JAOBWF010000433.1 GCA_025463215.1 Acidobacteriota bacterium
ATGGCTCTTGGGCAGCCGCGCGTCATTGTCGGCGCTTTCCTCCGACAGCCAGCCATAATCCGGCCGCGCCGCCGTCAGCGTGTCGTGAAGATAGCTGTTCACCGCCAGGTCGGCTTCGGTGACGGGACTGCCGCCTTCCTTGCTCCAGCGCTTGTAGTCGGTCTGGTAGTATTTCAGCGCGATGGCGCCGCCGGCGCGGACCGCGCCTTCGAGAAGCGCCAGGTCGCTATGCTCTTTTTTGTTTTTTGTCGCGTGACTCGACGGAAGCACCGGGTCGGTGCCTTCGAATTCTGTCGAAGGTCGGTCACGCTCCGGCAAGAGTCATGCCCTCGACGCGCACGGTGGGCGCGTTGGTGCCGTGGCGGAATTCCAGGTCGCTGGCGGGGGTTAGATGCTGGAACATGTCCCTCAGGTTTCCGGCGATGGTGACTTCCGAGACCGGGAACGCGATCTCGCCATTCTCGATCCAGAAACCCGCCGCGCCATGGCTGTAGTCGCCGGTGACGCGATTAACCCCCATGCCCATGGTCTCGGTGACATAGAAGCCCTGGCGGATATCGGCGATCAGGTCCTTCACGCTCAGCGTTCCGGCCGCCATGTGCAGGTTGGTGGTGGAAGGCGCGGGCGGCCCGCCGGTACCGCGCGCGGCATGGCCGGTGGTTTCAAGACCCAGTTGCCGGGCGCTGGCGCAATCCAGCAGCCAGCTTGTCAGCACGCCGTCCTCGATCAGGGTGCGGCGCGCGTTGGCGACGCCTTCGCCGTCGAACGGCTTGGAGCGCAGGCCGCGCACCCGGTGCGGTTCGTCGATGACGGTGATGCCCTTGGCGAAAATCGGCTGGCCCATGCGGTCCTTCAGGAACGAGACGCCGCGCGCGATGGCCGCGCCGGAAATCGCACTGGAAAAATGACCCAACAGTCCGGCGGCCTCATCGGGATGAAACACCACCGGCACGGATTGCGACGTCATGCTGCGCGGGTTCAGTCGCTTGACGGCCTTTTCGCCGGCGGTGCGGCCGATCTCTTCGGCGCCGCGCAGGTCGCCGGCGTGCCGGGCGCTGGCCTGGTCATAGTCGCGCTCCATGCCGGTGCCTTCGCCCGCCAGCACCGCGACGCCGATGCTGTGGCCGGTGCCGGCATAGCGGCCGTAAAATCCGGTAGAGGTCGCCAGCGCCACGGCGCTGCGCGAGAAGGACGCGCCGCCGCCTTCGGAGTTGGTGACGCCCGCGACCGCCAGCGCCGCCGCTTCGGCGCTGCGGGCGCGTTCGATCAGGAGTTCGGGCGCGGGTTCGTTGGCGTCTTCCAGGTCGAGTTCGGGAATGATGGTCGCCAGCCGGTCCTTGGGCGCGAGACCGGCGAATTTATCTTCCGGCGCCAGCCGCGCCATCTTCACCGCCCGCTCCGGCAAACCCGCCAGGGCATCGGCGGAGAAATCGGTGGAGGAAACAAACGCCACCTTCTGGCCGACAAAGACCCGCAGGCCCATGTCGTAATTTTCCGCCCGCTCGACATCCTCCAGCTTTCCCAGCCGATAGGAGACGCTGGACGACACGCCTTCGACATACAGCGCATCGGCGGCATCGGCGCCCGCCTTCAGGGCGGCATCGAGCAGGGAACCAAGAATCGTCTGGGGATCGCGGGCCATGGCGTTCCGATGCCGCGAAACCGCGCCCGGGTCAAGCGTGAAGGGCCGGCGGATCAATGCGCCGTGGCGGGGCCCGCGCTGAATCCGGCATTGGACTGGACCGGCACCGGCCCGGTGGCCGGGCTGATATAGAGCTTCTTCTCGCCGAAGGCGATGTAGAGGCGCAGCCTGCGCAGCACATCCATGCCGATCGTGATTTCGCCGCCGATATTGTCGTCGATCTTTTTGACCCGGCTGTCGGTGCGGCCGCTGTTGTTGGGGTCCTTGCTGCCCACCAGGTCCGGCACCACGGTGAAATGCGGATTGGTGACGGTCACCGTGTCGAAGGTCAGGCTGGCGAAGGTGTGGGTGAAGATCGGATGGGCCGGATCGCCGTCCAATGTGCCCTGCGCCACCGATCCCGGCGAGGCGGCATCCACGCCAAAGATGAACTTGGCGGTGCGGGCGCTCATGGTCGAACGCTGCGAGCCGGTGTTCAGCATCACCTGGAAGGTCTTACCGTCCAGCGTCACCGGCACATAAACATGGGCGTCGCGATAGGTGTAGTTGCGAAAGCCGGTGCGCGAGCCGTCGCCTGTCGCCAGTTGCAGGGCAATCGGCACGATCGCGACCGCGGTGGGATTCCAGTACAGCACGTGCCCGGGACAGTGATCCTTGGCAAAGAAGTTCAGCTTGCGGCCGGAAAAATCCATCTCCACGTCGTAGAGCGACAGGAAGTCGCCCGCCAGCGAACCCACATAGGGGATATCGGCCTGCGTGCCGGGCGACACCATGAATTGCATGTTCTTGGAACGGACAGCGCCCAGCGCGAAATCATCCACCTGGACAAATTTCTTGGAGGCGTTGCCGGCGCTGTCCAGCATCTCGATGCGGCTGTTGTCGATGCCATGCAGGCCCATCTCGGCCAGCCGGGCATTCTCCATGTTGGAAATGCCGCCGCCGGTATTGACCAGCATGGGCGCGGCCTTGCCGTTGAACAGGGCCGGCACCGTCATCACCGCCGTGCCGGGCAGGGGCGTCATGTCGATGGCGGATATCAGCTTGAGCGGCCCGCAATCCTGCGCGAAGGCCGCGCCGCAGGTCATGAGTGTCAGAGCAAGTGAAACTGTTGCGAACCGC
>JAOBWF010000399.1 GCA_025463215.1 Acidobacteriota bacterium
GTCCTGCCATTGGAGCCGATGCTGACCCGGTTCCTGCGGCGCAACTGGCGCAACGACGCCGAGATCTCTGATCTCCGCCAGGAAGCCTATGCGCGCTTCTATGAATCGGCCCGGCGCGAGCGGCCGCTGCAGATCAAGCCGTTCCTGTTCCAGATCGCCCGCAACCTGATGATCGACCGGCTGCGCAAGCAGAGCGTGGTGTCGCTGGAAACCATGGCGGATTTTGACTGGCTGAACGTCTCAGATGACAAGCCTTCGTCCGAAGCCTATGTCGCCGCCCGCCAGGAATTGCGGCTGCTGCAGGCCGCGCTGGACGACTTGCCGCCGCGCTGCCGGCAGGTGGTCCTGATGCGCAAGATCGAAGGCCTGTCGCAGAAGGAAGTTGCCAGCAAGATGGGCGTGACGATCGAGACGGTGGAGAACCAGGTCGCCAAGGGCATGCGGCTGCTGGCCCAGGCGCTGGGTGGACGTCGCGGCGCCGTCACCGCCGAGGCCAGGCGCTACAATTTTTTCCGAAAAGACCGCGATGTCCGCTGAAGAAACCGAAAAGCTGGCGGCCCAATGGCTGGCGCGCGAAGATCGCGGGCTGACCGATGTGGAAGCCCAGGTGCTGGAAGCGTGGCTGGATGAATCCATCCTCAACCGCGTCGCCTGGCTGCGCCTCAAGGCCAGCTGGACGCGCGCCGAACGGCTGGCCGCCCTGAAGGGTCCCGCGCCGGTTGCGGACGTGCGCGAAAGCCGCCATCCCCGCATGCTCCTGGCCATCGCGGCCTGTCTTGCGCTGATGGTGGGTGGCGGGGCGCTGCTGGCCTGGCGGATGACGGCGGCCGAGCAGGTCTTCGCCACCGGCGTCGGCGGCATGCAGGCGGTGCGGCTGGCGGACGGCTCGCGCATGGAACTGAATACCGCCACCAAGGTGCACGCCGACGTGACGGCGGCCCGCCGCTCCGTGACCCTGGAATCGGGCGAGGCCTATTTCGACGTGGTGCATGACGCCAAGCGGCCCTTCACCGTCTATGCCGGCAACCGGCGCATCACCGACCTGGGCACCAAATTCTCCGTCTACCGCAACGGCGACGATGTGCGCGTGCTGGTGCGCGAGGGCCGGGTGCAGGTGGATATCCTCGACAAGCCGGAAGTCGATGCCCCGGTGGTGGCCGAAGCCGGCCATGCCGTGATGACCAAGGGCGGCGAGACGCTGGTGATGGCCAAGCCCGACCGCGACATCGCCAGCGATCTCAGCTGGCGCAGCGGCATGCTGGTGTTCAACCAGCAGACGCTGACCGAGGCGGCGGAACAGTTCAACCGCTACAATGCCCGCAAGCTCGTGGTCGAGGGGGAGGCGCGCAAGATTCGCATCGGCGGCAGCTTCAAGGCGGACAATGTGGATGTGTTCATTCTGCTGCTGCACCGGGGCTTCGGCCTGTCGGTGAACGACCAGGGAAAGAGAATAACGGTCTCGCGCTAGGGATTGTCAGGGAGACCCGCGAGTTTTATTGCCCAGAACAGATAACAAAAGAGATCGGGGGGCACAGTGAAGCGAATGCAAACCCCGAAACGCGTGCTTTTCGGCGCCCTGCTGGCATCGGCAGCCGCCCTGTCCGGCGTGCCCGCGCGTGCGGCGGCGCTGGTCACCATTCCCGCCCAGAACCTGCGCGTCGCGCTGGACGATTACATCAAGCAGTCCGGCGTCCAGCTGATCTACAATGTGGATGATGTCGCGGGCCTGACGGGAAATGCCGTGCAGGGCGTTCCGGCCGATGCGGCGCTGGGCCAGTTGCTGGCCGGCACCGGCCTGGTCGCCAGCCGCGACACCTCCGGCGCCGTGGTCATCTCCCGTCCCGCCGAACGTCGCGCCGAGATCGAGCCGCCCATCGCCGAGGCCGTGGTGGTGACGGGATCGCGCATTCGCGGCAGCGCCGACCTGTCCACGCCGGTCATCACCCTGGTCACCGAGCAGTTGCTGTCCACCACGCCCGGCGGCATTCCCGAGGCGCTGGACAAGCTGCCCGTCTTCGTCGCCGGCTCCACCCCCAACAATGCCACCACCGGCGCCAATGGCCGCGGCGGCAATGCGCCGGGCTATTTCCTCAACCTGCGCAACCTGGGCGCCATCCGCACTTTGATCCTGCAGGACGGCCACCGCGTGCCCGGCACCTTCTACGACACCACCGTCGATACCGACATGCTGCCGCAGATGCTGATGAGCCGGGTCGAAGTGGTGACCGGCGGCGCCAGCGCCGTCTATGGCTCCGATGCCGTGACGGGCGTGGTCAACTTCATCCTCGACAAGAAGTTCGACGGCTTCAAGGCGGTGGCGCAGGGCGGCATCGCCGGCTATGGCGATACGCGCTCGCTGCGGCTGGGCGTTGCCGCCGGCACTGACATCGGCGCGCAAGGCCATCTGATCTTCAGCCTGGAATACCACCTGCGTGACGCGCTGCCCGACGCGGCGGCGCGGCCGCTGGGCAACCTGGGCACCTCCATCGTGGGCGCGGGCACCGCCGCCAGCCCCTACATGCTGGTCTCCGGCATCCGCCAGAGCAACACCGCGCCCGGCGGGCTGATCGTGTCGGGCCCCGGCCAGGGCCAGTATTTCCGCAGCGACGGCAGCCTGGCGGCGTTCAATCCCGGCACGCCGACCGCCACCACCAATTTTTCCATCGGCGGCGATGGCGGCATCGAGCACAATGAATATCGGCTGCCGGTGTTCAGCACGGCCCAGGGGTTTGCCCATTACGAACAGGATTTCGGCGCCGTCACGGGCCATGTCGAGGCGCGCTATGCGCAGGCCCGCAGCTTTGAGGCGGGGCAGATCTTCACCAACATCAACGGCTCGGGCATCTCGACCAACGGCTCGGGCGCGCAATATCCCATCACCATCTACAGCGGCAACGCCTTCCTGACGCCGGCGCAGCAGGCCTTCCTGTTTCCCGCCGGCGGCCCCGGCAGTTTCCAGATGAACCGGATGGACAATGACCTGATGAGCCGGCTGTCGCTGGACCAGCATACCGGCGCCCTGGCGGTGGGGGCAGGGCTGGATGGTACCGTGTTCGGCGACTTCGCCTGGGACGTCAACTACA
>JAOBWF010000407.1 GCA_025463215.1 Acidobacteriota bacterium
CAGGGTCCCGAACCACAGGATGTCGGCCAGCGCCGCGACAAGCATCACGCCCGCCACGATGCCAAACACAATCCTGATGACCCGCGCGACGTTCACGACGGCGTTTTTCCCAGCTTTTCCAAGGCTCAGTGTGCCCGGCGCACCCTTCAGAAACGCTTAAGGGTCCGCCGTTTGCATCAACGCGGCCGCCCCGGCGCAGCGGCAAGAAATAAACCTAGCGCAAACAATAGCTTACCTGCCTGTTCGGCAAGGGTTCCCGGGCTGTCACAAAAGCTTTGCAGGACTGTGATGTTCGTGGCGCGGGAGCGGTGTGAATTCGCCCAGTCTTTGACGTGTCCCGGGGCCTCTTTTGACCGATATCAGCTTGACCGAACCTGCCGCCCTTGCCGAACGCGTTGCCACCGCCCGCCAGGCTGGTGCGGGCGACACCCGCTTCCGCCTGATGGCGCTGGGGGCGGCCCTGTTCGTGCTGCTGATGTTCGGCGGCGTGATCGGCGCCCTGGTCAGCGGTGCCATGCCGTCCTTCAAGGCCTTCGGCTTCGGCTTCATCTCCTCGGAAGTCTGGCGGCCCAGCCGCGAGATCTTCGGCGCCCTCGGCCCCATCTACGGCACCCTGGTCACCAGTGCCATTGCCATGATCATCGCGGTGCCGGTGGGCATCGGCGTCGCCATCTTCCTCACCGATTTGTGCCCGCGCGTGCTGCGCCGCCCCATCGGCATCGCCATCGAGTTGCTGGCCGGCATTCCCTCCATCATCTACGGCATCTGGGGCTTCTTCGTCTTCGCGCCCTGGTTCCAGCTGCATGTGCAGGAGCCGGTGATCAATGCGCTGGACGGCGTGCCGGTGCTGGGCACCTTGTTCGGCGGCGCCCCCTATGGCATCGGCATCTTCACCGCCGGCCTCATTCTATCGATCATGGTCCTGCCCATCATTTCGGCGGTGACCCGCGACGTGCTGGAGACGGTGCCCAGCGTCCTGAAGGAAGCCGCCTACGGCCTCGGCTCCACCAGCTGGGAAGTGATGTGGAAGGTGTGCCTCCCATTCTGTTCGACCGGCGTGGTGGGCGGCGCCATGCTGGCGCTGGGCCGCGCCTTGGGCGAGACCATGGCCGTCACCTTCGTGATCGGCAACGCCCACAAGATCGAATCCTCGCTGTTCGCGCCCGGCACCTCGATCTCGGCCGCCATCGCCAATGAATTCACCGAGGCGACGGGCGAGCTGTACCGCTCTGCTTTGATCGAGCTGGGCCTGCTGCTGTTCGTCATTACCTTCATTGTCCTGACCTGCGCCCAGCTGCTGCTGCGCCGGCTGGAAAAGGCCAAGGGGAAATAGCCATGGCAACCTCCCGCGGTCTTTATCTCAAGCGGCGCATCGCCAATGGCGTGTTCGTCACCTTGTCGGTGGGCGCCGCCCTGTTCGGCCTGATCTGGCTGACCTTCATCCTGGGCGGCTTGCTCAAGGACGGCATCTCGGCGCTGTCGCCCACCTTGTTCACCGAAATGACGCCGCCGCCGGGCAGCAAGGGCGGCCTCGCCAACGCCATCGGCGGCAGCATCATGATGAGCGTGATCGCGGTTCTGGTCGGTACGCCGATCGGGCTGTTCGCCGGTACCTACCTCGCCGAATATGCCCGTCACGGAAAGCTCGCCTTCGTGGTGCGCTTCGTGAACGACATCCTGCTGTCGGCGCCCTCCATCGTCATCGGCCTGTTCGTGTACGAAGTGGTCGTGGTGCCGATGGGACACTTTTCGGGCTGGGCCGGCGCCGCCGCGCTGACCGTGATCGTGATCCCGGTGGTGGTGCGCACCACCGAGAACATGCTGCTGCTGGTCCCCAACGGCCTGCGCGAAGCCGCCAGCGCGCTGGGCGCGCCGCCCAGCTTTGTCATCAAGCTGGTGACCTGGAAGGCCGCGCGCGCCGGCATCATCACCGGCGTCTTGCTGGCGGTCGCCCGCATCTCGGGCGAAACCGCGCCGCTGCTGTTCACCGCGCTGGGCAACAGCGGCTGGAGCTGGGATGCCAGCGCCATGAACAAGCCAATGGCCAGCCTGCCGGCTGTTATCTACACCTTCGCGACCGGACCCTATGAAGACCAGCACGCCCTGGCCTGGGCGGGGGCGCTGCTGATCACCGCGACGGTGCTGGTCCTGTCCATCATCGCCCGCATCCTCGAAAACCAGAAACGGACCTGATCCATGGATACCGCTGTTCACCTGGCGCCGGAACACCACGCCCCCGCGCCCGCCACGGAAAAAACCAAGATCGATATCCGCGATCTGAATTTCTATTACGGCGCCTCCAAGGCGCTGAAGAACATCACCTTGCCCCTGAAGGAGCGCAAGGTGACGGCCTTCATCGGTCCGTCGGGCTGCGGCAAGTCCACCTTGCTGCGCGCCATCAACCGCATCTTCGAGCTCTATCCCAATCAGCGGGCCGAGGGCGAAGTGATGATGGACGGCGAGAACATCCTGACCCTGAAGGACATGAACCTGCTGCGCGCCCGCGTCGGCATGGTGTTCCAGAAGCCAACGCCGTTTCCCATGTCGATCTACGACAATGTCGCCTTCGGCATCAAATTGTACGAGCGCATCCCCAAGTCCGAACTGGACGGCCGGGTGGAAAGCGCCCTCACGCGCGCCGCGCTGTGGGGTGAAGTGAAGGACAAGCTGACGGCCAGCGGATTATCTCTGTCGGGCGGCCAGCAGCAGCGCCTCTGCATCGCGCGCAGCGTGGCGACCAAGCCGGAAGTGATTTTGCTGGACGAGCCCTGTTCGGCGCTCGACCCCATCTCCACCGCCAAGGTGGAAGAGCTGATCGAGGAACTGGCGAACGACTACAACATCGTGATCGTCACCCACAACATGCAGCAGGCCTCGCGCGCGTCCGACTATACGGCGTTCATGTATCTGGGCGAGCTGATCGAATATGGCGCGACGGAAAAGATCTTCACCGCGCCGGATAACAAGCGCACCGAACAGTACATCACCGGCAGGTTTGGCTAGACGTAATCCGCCGCCACGGTCTCGTCGATCTGCGGC
>JAOBWF010000034.1 GCA_025463215.1 Acidobacteriota bacterium
ATCCTGCAGTCCTACAGCCTGCCGGCACGGACCCCCCGGATCGCGAGCGCGACGGCGCTCGACGTGGTCGAGATCTATCCCTACGTGCCGTACATCCAGTACCTGCTGCCGGGTTCGGTCGTCATGTCGATCTTCATGATGGTGATGATCGGCGGTGGCATCATCTTCATCGACGACAAGGCGCGCGGCCTGCACGAAGGCTATCTGGTCACGCCGATCAAGAAGCTCGAGCTGATCGCCGGCTTCAACATCTCCGGCACGATCAAAGCGGTGATCGCCGGCATGTTCCTGATCATCATCGGCTCGCTGATCGCCGGGATTCCCAACGCCTTCGACCCGCTGCGCCTGTTGCGGCTGTTCGTCGTCGTGTGCGTGACCGCGTTTGCGCTGATCAGCCTGATGTTCCTGCTGATGGTGCGCGTCAGTGATCCCATGCTGCCGCGCATGATCTTCGGCGTGCTCAACACGGTGCTGTATTTCCCGAGCGGCGCGGTGTATCCGCAGCAGGGCTTTCCGGCGAGGATGCAGGTGATCGCGGTCGCCGACCCGTTCACCTACGCCGTGCACGCGTTCAAGAGCCTGCTGCTCAAGAACACCGGCTTCGCCGCGATTTCATACGACCTGACATTCCTGCTGATCTTCTCGGTCGTCTCGCTGAGCGCGGCGACGGCGCTGTTCAAACGGTCGCTGTGACGATGAGCCGGGATACCGAAACCCGCGACCGGCTGCTCAAGGCGGCCGAGCGCCTGTTCGCCGATCGCGGCTTCAAGAAAGTCACGGTGCGCGACATTTGCCGGGTCGCGCGCGCCAACGTCGCGGCGGTGAACTATCACTTCGGCGACAAGCTGGGGCTCTACCGCGAGGTGCTGCAGTCGGCGATCGAGGCGATGCGCGCCACCAACGACGCCGCGCGGAGCGCCGGCGCCGGGCAGTCGCCCGAGGAACAGCTGCGCCGCTACATCGCGATCTTCGTCCACCGCGTGCTGACGCCGGGCAACGATACCGTCCACAAACTGATTCAGCGCGAGATGACCGATCCGACGCCGGCGCTGGACACGCTGGTCGAGCAGGGCGTCCGGCCGCGGGTGGAATATCTCTCCAGTCTGATCGGCGAGATCATCGGCTGCCCCCCGGCCGATCAGCGCGTGCTCCGCTGCGTCGCCAGCGTGCAGGCGCAGACGATTGCGTATCTGCCGAACCCGATTGCCGCGCGCCTCGGCCTCGCGAACCAGCCGAGCGCGGAGAACCTGGGTGAGATCGCCGAGCACATCGCGGCGTTCTCGCTGGCCGGCGTTCACGCTGTCGGCCGCGCCGCCCATGCCCGCTGATCCCGCCGACGCGCGCCTGCGCGCGGCGGCGCATCCGGCAGGCTGGACCAATCCGGATCCGCAGCGCCGGTACGATCTCGTCGTGATCGGCGGCGGCACCGCCGGACTGGTCAGCGCGATGGGCGCGGCCGGCCTCGGTGCGCGCGTCGCCCTGGTCGAGCGCGCCCTGCTGGGCGGCGACTGCCTGAACACCGGCTGCGTCCCGTCGAAGGCGATCCTGCGATCGGCGCGCGCCGCCGCCGAGGCCCGGCACGCGCCCGCGGTCGGCGTGCGGGTGTCGGGCCTCGAGGTCGATTTCGCTGCCGTCATGCGGCGCATGCGCGAGCGGCGCGCCGACATCAGCCCGAACGATTCGGCCGAACGGCTGCGCGCCGCGGGCGTCGACGTCTTCTTTGGCGAGGCACGTTTTGCCGGACCGGCGGCGGTCGCGGTCGACGGCCGGACGCTCGCGTTCCGCCGCGCGGTGATTGCGACCGGTGGACGCCCGGCGGTGCCCGAGATTCCCGGCTTGGCATCGGCTCCGTACCTGACCAACGAGACCCTGTTCGCGTTGACGGAGCAGCCGCGCCGGCTGGCGATTATCGGCGCCGGTCCGATCGGCTGCGAGATGGCGCAGGCGTTTGCGCGGCTGGGCACGGCGGTGACGCTGATCGATCAGGGCGCGCAGCTGCTGCCGCAGGAGGATGCCGACGCGGCCGCTGTCGTCGCGCGCCGCCTGACCGCCGACGGCGTGAGCATCCGTCTGGGCGCGACCGTTCGGGCCATATCGGACGCCGGCCTCGAGGTCAGCGGCGCGGCCACCGGGGCAACCGTGGAGCCCTGCGATCGCATCCTCGTCGCGGCCGGCCGCAGCCCGAACGTCGAGGCCCTGGATCTCGCCGCCGCCGGCGTCGCGTGCTCGAAGGAGGGCATCATCGTCGACGATCACCTGCGGACGGGCAACCGGCGCATATTCGCGGCTGGCGATGTCTGCTCCCGGTTCAAGTTCACGCACGCCGCCGACGCGCTCGCGCGCATCGTCATCCAGAACGCCTTGTTCTTCGGGCGCAAGCGCGCCAGCGCGCTCGTCATTCCGTGGTGCACCTACACCGATCCCGAGCTCGCGCACGTCGGCGCCTACGACGGCGCGCGCCTCACGATTCCGCTCGCCGACGTCGATCGCGCCGTCGTCGACGATGAGCGCGACGGTTTCGTCCGGCTCCATCACGATGCCGGCCGTCTGCTCGGCTGCACCATCGTCGCCTCGCGCGCGGGAGAGATGATCGGCGTCGCGACGCACGCCCTGACCCACGGCGCCCGCCTCGCCGATCTCGGTTCGACGATTTATCCCTACCCCACGCTGAACAACGCGTTTCGCGCCGCGGGGGACGCGTACGGCCGCACCCGGCTGACCCCGGCCGTCCGCCGCCTGCTGCGGCGCTATTTCCGGCTGTTCTAAGATGACGCGTATGGCTCCTCTGAGCGGCCTCCGCATCGTCGATCTCACGCGCGTCGTCGCCGGCCCGTTCTGCACGATGATGCTCGGCGACATGGGCGCGGAGGTCCTCAAGATCGAGGAGCCGACGCACGGCGACGATTCGCGCGCCTGGGCGCCGTTCCTGGAAGGCACCGGCAGCTTTTTCCTCGCCCTCAACCGCAGCAAGAAGAGCGTCGCGCTCGATCTCAAGACGACAGCCGGCGCCGACGCGCTGCGGCGGCTGATTGAAGGGGCCGACGTCCTGATCGAGAACTTCAGGCCGGGCAGCCTCGCGGAGCTCGGGTTCGACTACCCGACGGTCGCGGCACTCAATCCGCGGCTGATCTACTGCTCGATCTCCGGCTACGGCCAGACCGGACCGGCGTCGCACCTCCCTGGGTATGACGCCGTGCTGCAGGGGGAGGCCGGGATCATGGACATGACCGGCTTTCAGGACGGCGAGCCGACCCGGGTCGGCGTCGCGATCACCGACTACCTGGCCGGGCTATACGCGACGCAGGGGATCCTCCTCGCGCTCAACGACCGCCACACCAGCGGGCTCGGCCAGCACGTCGACATCTCGCTGTTCGAAGCGATGCTGTCGGTGATGCGACTGCCGATGGCGGTGCTGCTCGCGACCGGCACGACGCCGAGCCGCGTCGGCAACGATCACCTGAACATCGCGCCGTATCAGCCGCTGCGCGCCAAAGACGGTCTGATCATCGTCGCGGTCGCCAACCCGGCGCTGTGGATCCGGTTCTGCGATGCGATGCAGCGTCCGGACTGGCGCGACGACCCGCGGTTCACCACCAACACCGATCGCGTCGCCAACCGCGTGGCGCTCAAGGAGACGATCGAGCAGGTGTTCGCCGGCCTCACCGTCGAGGAACTGACCGCCCGCCTTCAGGCCAGGAACGTGCCGTGCGGACGTGTCCGCTCGATCGGCGAAGCGCTCGACCACCCGCAGGTCGCCCCCCGCGAGATCCTGCTGGCACAGCAGCATCCACACTTCGGCAGGATCGAAACGCTGGCGCCGGTCGTGCGCTTGTCGCGGACGCCGGCGCAGGTGACGTTGCCGCCGCCGGTCCTCGGCGAACATACGCAGGAGATACTTCGGGGGCTCGGCGCCAGGCGCTAGGCGCCAGGGCCTTGGAGATACGATTGGCAGCCATGAAAACCACGATACCGGCATGGGCGCTGGGCGTGTGCGCCGGCCTTCACGCCGCCGGCTGCCGCGATGTCGTCTACGTGCCCGACAATCCGCTCTCCCATGTCCTGCGCACGTTCGAGGAGCGCTATCCCGACGTGCGGCTGATTCTCGCGACGCGCGAAGAGGAGGCGTTCGGAGTGGCGGCCGGCCTGTATCTGGGCGGCCGGCTCCCTGCGGTGATGCTGCAGTCGAGCGGCCTCGGCAACTCGCTGAACGCGCTGACGTCGCTGCTGATTCCTTACCAGATTCCGGTGCTGATGATCGTCAGCATGCGCGGCGACATCGGCGAGTGGAACGCGGCGCAAGTGCCGATGGGGCGCGCCGTGCGCGCGATCCTCGAATCGATCGGCGTGCCGCATACGACGGTCGACTCCGGCGATGCCGCCGCAGCCGCAGTGCGGCTCGCCGGCAAGAGCGCATTCGGCACGCGCACGAGCACGGCGTGCCTGCTGCCGCGGCGACTGACCACGGCGGCGGCGCCGCAGGTGGAGCGGAGAAGGAGCCTGAGGTCATGACCCGCCTCGAAGCGACGCGCATCATCCTCGACCTCGCCGGCGACGCGCCGATCGTCGCGAGCCTCGGCCATCCCGCCTACGATCTGTTCGCGGCCGGCGATCGCCCGCAGAACTTCTACACCTGGGGCAGCATGGGCCTCGCTTCGTCGATCGGCCTCGGCCTCGCGCTGGCCCAGCCCGACACGCGCGTGTTCGTGCTCGATGGCGACGGCTCGCTGCTGATGAACCTCGGCTCGCTGGCGACGATCGGCCTGCTGCATCCAGCCAACCTCGTGGTCGTGGTGATGGACAACGAGGAGTACGCGACCACCGGCGGGCAGCCGACGCCGACCCGCCACGGCGCGGATCTCGAGGCCGCGGCCCGCGCCATGGGGATCGGCGCGACCGCGACGGTGCGCGCGGAGACGGAATTGCGCGACGTCGTCCGCGCCCAGGGTGAGCTGCGAGGGGTCGTCGCGGAACTGGCGCCGACCACCGGCTCGCTGTTCATCGTCGCCAAGGTGACGGAGTCGGCGCCGACGGCGAAGCCGCCGCTCGATTGTGTCTTCATCAAGCAGCGTTTCATGTCGGCGCTCCGCAATCCGGAATCGGCGACCGAAGGGGCGCCGCTGTGACTCTCGCCGCGTTCGTGACGGCGGCGCACCCGCCCGCCGCCGCGCGCGCCGCCGCCGCGCGGGCGGTGCTCGATACCGTCGGCGTCACGCTCGCGGGC
>JAOBWF010000037.1 GCA_025463215.1 Acidobacteriota bacterium
AGGATCTGATCATCGATCCGTTCCACCGCGGCGCGCTGCGCTCGCGCGAGACGCTGGCGCGCCAGTCAGGCGACGATCGGCTGCCGGTCGCCACCAAGCCGCAGATCCTGACGCGGATGCTGACCAATCTGAAGCGCGTGTACGTCAAGATGCAGTCGTTTCCGCAGGCGCGGAGCGTCGCGGATCTGCTGATCGCCGTCGACCCGTCCGCGATCAGCGAGCTGCGCGATCGCGGCCTGCTCGCGTATCACCTGAAAGACTTCTCGAGCGCGCTCCGCGATCTGCAGGCCTACCTGAAACTGATTCCGTCGGGCGAGCAGGACGAGGACGAACGGCACGACCGCGAGCGCATCTGGGAGCACGTCAAGACGCTCCGCAAGCGCGTCGCCTCGCTGAATTAGCTCCCCTCCCTAGGGACCCTTAGGGGCTGGCCCGCGGCAGCCGCACGCCTGCCATTCTCGCGTCGCACTTTTCCCTTCGCGCCGCCGCATTCCCGTCACAACTGCGTCGTCCAAACCGTCAGACCCCGATGATTGCCGCCGCGCTGCTTGCGCTGACCCTCGCCACGATCCAGGATCCGCCGCCGCCGAACCAGCCGCCGCCCGGCTCGCCGCCGCTCGTGCGGACGATCGAGATTGCGTTCCCCACCCAGGGCAACCTGTCGGTCGTCGATCCGCAGACGTACCTGTACTACATCCACACGCGTTCGAGCCGTCCGTCGGAGCAGGTGTGGACGCCGTACGACGTGCAGGCCGCGATCGACGATTTCCAGCGGCTATGGAACACCGGGTTCCTCGACAACCTGTGGATCGACGTCGCCGACGTCCCCTACGACAACGGTGTCGTCGGCAAGCACATCACGTTCAATCTCGAGGAGCGCCAGCGCGTCAAAATCGTCGACTACACCGGATCGAAGGCGATCGACACGGCGAAGATCGACGAGAAGCTCAAGGAGGCGAATGCCGACATTCGGCTGGACTCGTTCATCGACAGTCGCCTGATCCGCAAGGTCGAGGGATTGATTCGGGACCTCCTCCTCGAAAAAGGATTTCAGTCCGCATCGGTCGGCCACTCGATCGCCGCGATGCCTGGCGGCCCGAAGCTCGTGCACCTGACGTTCACGATGGACGAGGGACCGCGTGTGAAGATTCGCGCGATTACATTCGCCGGCAACCAGACGGTCAGCGACCGCACCCTGCGGGCGCAACTGAAGATCAATCGCGCGCGTCCGTGGTGGCGCCCCTCGTTCGTCGGCGGCACCAGCACCTATCAGGAGACCGGGTTCGATCAGGACGCGGATCAAATCCAGCAGTACTACCGCGATCACGGCTACGTCACCGCCTCGGTCGGGGTTCCGGAGCTGCGGCCCGTGGGCGACTCACCCGACGGCAAGACGCGCTGGGTCGATCTTCACGTGCCGGTCACGGAAGGCCACAAGTACCGCGTCGGCACGTTCACGCTCGCCGGCAACACGTCGGTGAAATCGGAGGCGCTGCGGCCGCTGTTCGTCATGCAGGAAGGCGAGTACTACAGCGAGAAGCGGATTCGGAAGGGGCTGGAGAAGGCACGCGAGATCTACGGCGCCGGCGGCTACTACGAGTTCACGGGATTTCCCGACGTCACGCCAAGGGATCAGCGCACTGCCGCGGTGCCGGATCCGCCGGACGCGCTCAAGGCGACCGAGACCGCGCCAGGCCCGGCCATCGTCGACGTCACGATGCGCCTGCAGGAGGGGCACCAGTACTTCGTCAACCGGCTCACCTTCACCGGCAACACGATGACGCACGACTCGGTCATCCGGCGGGCGGTGGCCCTGGTCGAGGGCGGCGTGTTCAATACCGAGGCGCTGAAGTACAGCGTCAGGCGGCTCAACCAGCTCGGCTACTTCAAGCCGATCGAGGACCAGAAAGGGATCAAGGTCGAGAAGACGCCCGGCGTCGAGGACCATGTCGACGTCACGCTGAAGGTCGAGGAGCAGAACCGCAACTCGGTGAACTTCGGCGCCGGCGTGTCCCAGTACGAAGGTCTCTTCGGCAATCTCTCGTACACGACCGCGAACCTGTTCGGCCGCGGCGAGAGTCTGTCGCTCTCGGTCCAGAAGGGATCGCGCTCGAACGTCTACCAGGTCGGCCTCACCGAACCGTACCTGTTCAATCGTCCGATCAGCGCATCGGCCGAGGTCTACTCGCGCAAGATCGACTACTTCTCGGCCAACACGTCGACGTTCTCCACCCAGGCGGCTGTCGCCTACAGCGAGGTGCGGCAGGGATCCACCTGGTCGCTCGGCCGCCAGCTGGCCCGCTTCATGCGCGGCGACCTCAACTACACCTATGAAGTCATCGACGTGGCGATCAGCAACGATCTGCTGGCGACGAACGCGGCCACGGTCACGGCCGGGACGCCGCTGTTCAACCCTTATCTCGACAGCGGCCGTCACATCGACAGCCGCATCGCGCCGAGCTTCTCCTACAACACGGTCGACAACCCGATCATGTCGCACTCGGGCATGCGGATTAATGCGAACGTTCAGCTCGCCAGCGTCAAGCTGGGCGGGAGCTACGACTATGTCAAGCCCGAGCTCGAGGCGGTGTTCTTCATCCCGACCAGCAAGCGAACCGGATTCGGACTGCGGGGCAACGCCGGGATGCTCCACACCTTCGGCAGCACGACGGCGCTGCCCTACTATCTCCGCTACTTTCTCGGCGGCGAGACCCAGATTCGCGGCGTCGACATCAGGACGGTCGGCCCGCTCGACGATGCCAACCGCGCGCTCGGCGGCAACAAGTTCCTGCTGTTCAACGCCGAGTACTACGTCGATCTGTTTCCCTCTGTGCGGCTGCTCGCGTTCCACGACGCCGGCCAGGCGTTCGACGAGTCGCATCCCTTCAACCTCCGCGACCTGCGCACCTCGAGCGGCGGCGAGCTGCGTGTCTTCATCCCGATGCTGAACATCCCGTTCCGCCTGATCTATTTCGTCAACATCTATCGCGACACTTTTCAGCCGTACCGCGGCTTCAAGTTCGCGGTGGGCACCACGTTCTGATTTCCCAGAGGAGCCTTTCATGATGCGTTTCGTGCGTGCGATCGCGGTTTCGGCGGTAGTCCTGACGGCAACGGCGTGCCAGAGTCCCACGAGTGCGAGCAGCACGCTGAATGTCGACGACTTCGTCGACGCCTCGGTTCCGGCGCAGGCGATCGCCACACCTTCGACCGGGCGCACCTACCGCGTCGTGCGCGGCAACAACCAGCCGGACGACGTCATTCCGTTTCAGTACACGTCGACGTTTTCGATCACGGTGAGCATCAACGGCAACGCGACCGCCGACACCGTCGCACTGGCGTTTCCGGCGACGATCACCTCGATCGCCGGCAAGGTCGAGCAGGCCTCCGGCGGCATCGTGACCCCGCCGACCAACGGCGAGGTCGAGCACTATGAATCGGTGCTGCTGTCGTCGAGCGGCACCACCGTTGCCGGCGTCGGCGGTGGCGTCACGATGGTGTTTCAGATCTGGTACTCACTGCCGAACGGCAACAAGGAGGCGCGCGTCACCGAGACGATCTCGATGAAGGACAGTACCGCCACCACGCCGAAGACGTGGGCCAAGGACGCCCACATCAACATCGCGCCGTGAGGCGGATGGCGTCGGCGGTCAGGAGGTGCGCGTCTGCCCCTCTGGGCAATCGTTCAACAGCGGGCACACCGGACAGTGCGGGTCCCGCTCGGTGCAGGTGGCGCCGCCGTGGTGGGAGAGGTAGAGAAAAGCATGGCGATAGGCATCCGCGGACGCCGTCAGCTCGCCGACCATCGCATCCTGGACGCTGCGCGATTGCCGCCTGAAATCTGGCGCCGCCTTGCCGTACCCCAGCCGGCGGCCGACGCGGCTGACGCGGGCGTCGACCGGCAGAATCACCTGGCCGGCGGCGAACAGCAGCATGCGATGCGCGCCGGTGTCGCCAAGCTGCGGAAACGGCTTCAGCGCGCGGCGCGCCGCCGGCAGCGGACCGCGGATCGTCTTCGGCAAATCGGGCGACCGCCGGAACAGCTCCGAACCGCCGCGCAGCGCCGTCAGCCGGGTCTCCAGATACGGGCCTGCGAGGCGCACGCTTTCCTCGAGCTTCTTCTGGGGCGCGCGCCACATCGAATCGGGCGTCATCGCCGGAATGCGCTTGAGCGCCGCCAGCGCCGCGTCGCGCTTGCGCGGTGTCGAATGGACCGAGAGCACTTCCCACACGAACAGCGTGAACGGATCGCGCGGCGGCGGCGGCAACACGCCGTAGAATTTCTGCAGCGCGTTCAGGAGCGTCTCGAGCCTCGACACGGCGAACCACTCTACCTCAGGTGCGCGGGGCGCCGGTTCGGCAGGCGCCGTCCGCCGCGCCGATCGCGCGCGACGAGGCCGGTCGTGTCGCTCTTTTCTGACGCGCGTCGACGAGCGCCGGTGGTGATCCGGCCAGCCGGTCATCGACATGGAGACGAGCGCGGTGGACGTGACGCGGCGGGACGATGAGCCGGGGGCGTGACCCGCTCTCTCGATGAGCGGGCCACGACCGGCTCCCGGCGGTTAGAACCGAACGCCGAACGAGACGCGCAGCGCTCGAGGCGTGGTATAGGCGAACCGGTTCAGCGCTTTGCCGAAATTCGGGCCCAGCGCGTAATTGGTGCCCGCAACCGGCGTCGTCGCGAACGGATTGAACGCCGTAAACTGCGACGCGTTGGTCGACGCCGTCAGGACGCTTTGATCGATTCGCGTCTGCGTCACCGCGCCGCCGTTCTGGAACACCGTGCCGCCGCAGCCACAGAGCTGGAACTGGTTGAACACGTTGATCACCTGGACCTGGCCGAACAACTGGGTGTTGTGCGCATTCTTCACGTGATAGACGTAATTGGCGGCGACGTCCGTGCGGCGCTCGCCGTCGGTGTGGAATGCATCCCGGGGCGTGAAGAAGTAGCTGACCGCGCTGGAGCCGGTATTGGCCGGCGGCGTCAGGTACCCGGGATTCGTGACGTAGGCCTGCGTCGCGATCGGACCGACCGCGCCGTAGGGGACGCCGCTGGTCACGCTCTGCAGCGCACTGAGCGACAGGCCGTGAACCCACGGCACGCCGTAGTCGATCCACAACCGGCCACGATGACGCTGGTCGATCGACAGGTCGCCGTCGGGATAGTTCCAGGACGCCTGTCTGTACTCCGGATAGGCAAAGGCGGAACTGGTCACCGGGCCACTGTTGACGTTTTCCCCCTCGTTGTTGCCCCATGCGCGCGACAGCGTGTAGGTCGCGCCAATGTCGATCGTCGAGGAGAACCGGTAGGTGCCTTGTGTCGTGACCCCCTGGTAGCGTCGCTCGAGGTCATTGGAATTCTGGATCAGCGCGAGGTCGTACGACTTGCCGAACTGATCCTGCACGCGTCCCGTGCTGCCGTTCACCACCGTGACGTAGAAGTCACGGAAGTTGCGGAACACATAGTCCGCGCGGATGGCGGCCTTGGACCCGAATTGGCGATTGACGCCGACGGCGTACTCCAGGTTGTTGGGCGAATTCAGCGAACCCTGAATCTGCGGTGTCAACCCGGGAATCGTCGGGGCACCCGCCAGCGGCAGGTTGGCGCCGCCGTTCGCGTTGTACCACGCAAACACCTGGCGAATGGCGTCCGGGGTCGATGTCAGCGGGCCGCTCGCATTCGCATTGATGTCGGGGCCGCGGTAGACGAACTGAAAGGTCTGTGGGTTGCCGGCCGGAGACGACGAGTCCGCAACACTGTTCGAGATCCCCGACACATACTTGGCAAAGCTGGCGGTCACCGACCATTTCTGATCGCCGGTCGGGTCGAATACCAGTCCGACGCGCGGGCTGAACGCACCGTCTTTCGCCACCACGCGGCCAAAGCTGTCGGCGCCGCGGTTGCGATCGTAGCGAATGCCGAGGTTGGCGGTCAGGCGGTTGTTCACTCGCCAGTTGTCGTTGTAGAACAACGAGTGCGTCTTGAAGTTGGTGCCTTCGCTGCCGACCGGGATCGGATTCGCCTGAATCACCGTCGTGCCGTCGGCCAGGAAGACGGGCACGATGCTGTTGTCGGCGCCGATGATCGACGTCGTGCCGATGATCCGGAAGTCGCTGCCGGACTGATGATTGTTCGCGAAACGCTTGTCGTTGAACAGGTCGTAGCCGACCACCATGTTGTGTGTCCCGGCATGCTTGGTCGAGAGGAAGTATGTGCCCTTGGCGAAGACGTCGGTGTTATCGCGCTTCTCAGGGTCGCACACGCCGCAGAACGTCGGTGACCAGTACCGGGTACTACCGCGCTGACGGTCCAGCAGCAGCGTGCCGTTGACGATGTCGGTCGATGGAGCACCTTCGCCGACGAAGCTGAACTGACGCGACGAGAACCTCGCCTCGACGAACAACGTCGACGAGAGCACGCCGGTATAGCTGCCGCTGGTGAGCTTCTGCGGCTCGCTGCCGTTGTACAGACTGTTGAGATCCATCGACGCGCTGGTATTGAACGTCGCGTTCAGGAAATCCTCGGTGATCTTGCTGTACGCCCCCTGGAACGTGTGATTGGAGGTCGCCGAGTAGGTGCCCTTGACCTCGTAGCGGCGGCTCTTGTCGGTGAACGCGTACGGAATGTTGGTGATCACCAACTGGCGTCCCTGTTCCTGCGTCTGCAGGCGGCCGGCGGTAAAAAACCACAGGTGATCCTTCAGGATCGGTCCGCCGAACGTGTACTCGTACGCGGGCACCGTCGTCGCGACCCGCGTTTCTTTGTGTGCCGGATCGTTGCCGATACTGGTCTGCTCGAACGGCGTCAGCGTTCGCCATTTGTCGTTGTTCATCGTGTCGCGGAACGAACCCCCGAACAGGTTGCCACCGGACTTCGTAATCACGTTGACGACGCCGCCGCCGAATCGGCCGTACTCGGCGGAAATACCCGAGGTCGCGATGTTCGTTTCCTGCACGGCGTCTTCGATGTAGAGGTTGTACGGCTGCCCGCGCAGGTTCTCGGTGACGCTGACGCCGTTGACCATGTAGAGCGTCTCGAAGGACATCGCGCCGGCGATGGAGTAGGCGCCACCGGGGCCGGTCGGATGAACGGCCGGCGCCAGCAGCAGCGCCGCGTTGATGTCGCGATTGGTCGGCAGGTTCGCGATGAAGTCCTGCTTGAAGTTGGTCGCGACCTGCGCGGTGCGGGTGGAGACGTCCGCCGACTGCGCGGTGACGTTGACGGTTTCACTCAGCGACGCGACGCCCATCGCGACGTCGAGCGGCGCGACCTGCGTCGGTGCGAGCGACAACGTCTTCTCGACGCGCTGGAACCCGCTCAACTCGAACGCAATGGTGTAGGGCCCGGACGGCAGTCCGGTGAAAATGTAGTCGCCGTTCGTGGATGTCACGGCGGTGCGGACGCCCTGGAGATTCGGCGAGGAGGCGGTGATCGTGACTCCTGGAAGCGCCAGTCCCTGGCTGTCGCCGACGTGGCCGGAGATCGTCCCGCTCGTCGTTTGCGCCGACGCCGCGATTGAAAAGATGAACAGCGCGGCGATGCTCAGCCACGTTTTGGTCGCGCTCATACGCAGTCCTCCTCGGATCCGTGTGATCGGTACAGCTGTTGTCGAGCTGCACAGAGCAGACGCTATGCCAGTACGAGGCCCACAAATGACAACGGCGACGCTTGGTAAGAGACTGGTTTTAAAGATGTTGCAGTTTCGTTCGGATTCGAACACCGGTTCAAATCCGAACAAATCCAAGTGGACGGAACGCCGAATCCAATAATCAGAATCGTGCGCTTGGTGTCGACCTGCGCGTCAGCGCTTGGCAATCTCTTCGTACAGGAACGCCGACGAGATAATGCCGCCGTGGAAGTTGGCGACATCGAGCTTTTCGTTCGGCGCGTGCGCGTTCTCGTCCGGCAGTCCGACGCCGAACAGCACCGACGGCACCCCCAGTTCTTCCTGGAAGGTCGACACCACGGGAATCGACCCGCCTTCGCGCGTGAACACCGGTGCGCGGCCGAAGCCGCGCTCGATCGCGCGCCCCGCCGCCTGCACGAACGGGTTGTCGTACGACGTCATCCACGGCTTGCCGCCGTGCATGCGCGTCACCTTGAGCTCGACCGTCTTCGGCGCGATATCACGAAGGTGCGCTTCGAACCGCTCGGCGATCGTGTCCGGCGTCTGATTCGGCACGAGCCGCATGCTGACCTTCGCCATCGCGACCGCCGGCAGCACCGTTTTGGCCCCCTCGCCGGTGAATCCTGACAACAGTCCGTTGACTTCGAACGTCGGCCGCGCCCATGTCCGCTCGAGCGTGGTGAAGCCGCTCTCGCCGAAGACCTTCGGGATGCCGAAGTCCTTCTTGTAGGCCTTTTCGTTGTACGGCAGCGTCGCCCACGCCTTCCGCTCCTCTTCCTGCAGCTCCACCACTTCGTCGTAGAAGCCAGGGATCCGGATGCGGCCGCCGCGGTCCTTCATCTGCGCCAGGATCTGCGCGAGCACGAACGCCGGATTCGCAACCGCGCCGCCGAACGAGCCCGAGTGCAGGTCGGTGTTGCTGCCGCGGAGATCGATCTGGAAGTAGACCAGGCCGCGCAGGCCGTAGCAGATCGACGGCACGCCACGCGCGAACATCGGCGAGTCGGAGATCACGACGACGTCGGCGCCGAGCTCGCCTTTGTGTTCGCGGATGAAGTTGTCGAGATTGACGCTGCCGACTTCCTCTTCGCCTTCGAGGATGATCTTCATGTTCACCGGCAGCTTGCCGTTCTGCGTCAGGTGCGCTTCGATGGCCTTGAAGTGCATGAAGACCTGCCCCTTGTCGTCCGCCGATCCGCGCGCGTAAATCTCGCCGTCGCGGATCGTCGCCTCGAACGGCGGGGACTGCCACAGCTCCAGCGGATCGACCGGCTGGACGTCATAGTGGCCGTAGAACAGGATGGTCGGCGCACCAGGGGCGCCGAGCCAGTCGCCGTAGACCACCGGGTTGCCGGGCGTGTCCACGAGCTTGACGTTCTGCATGCCGATGCGCCGCATCTCGTCGGCGCACCAGTCGGCGCAGCGGCGGACGTCGCCGGCGTGCTGCGGCAGCGCGCTGATGCTCGGGATCGCGAGGAACGCTTTCAGCTCGGCGAGATAGCGTTCCCGGTTGACGTTGATGAAATCGATGACGTTGTCCACGAGTCACTCCGTTATGCGGTGGCGCGCGGCGCCGCCACGCTGATCGCTACAGTCGCCATCGCCCGTGTTCGTCGAGGGCGCGGCCGTCCGTTTTCAGTTTTTCGAGATGGGCGCGCACGTTTTCCTGTGCCGCCGGCATCAGCGCCGGCGCGAGCCCATCATAGATGGATTCGGCGATCGTCTGCACGGTCGCGTGCCCGGCGGCGAGCGCCGCGATCACCTGGCGCTCGCGCTGCCGCCGATGCTCGAGATAGCTGGTCAGGATCGCACGCGGCTGGTCGATCGCCGGCCCATGCGCCGGCAGCAGGCGCGTCGGTTGCAGCGCCAGCAGCCGCTCGAGCGAGGCGAGATACTGTCCAAGGTCGCCGCCGCGGCTCCAGTGAATCATCACGCTGCTGCCCTGCACGACCAGATCGCCGGTAAAGATCGTGCCGGTCGGCCCGTGCCAGAACGCGAGATGGTCGGGGGAATGTCCCGGCGTGTGCAGCGCCTGCAGCGGCTCGCCTCCCGCGTCGATCGTGTCGCCGTCGCCGATCGACTGCCACGCCACGTCGTATTGCCGGTCCTCCTCCGGCCACGGCCGCTTGCGGAACACGACGCCCGGGTGCGCGGCCGCGATCGCCGGCGCGCCGGCGGCGTGATCGCGATGACCGTGGGTGACGAGCACGGCGTCGAGCCGGCTGCTGCGAAGCGCGCGCGCGAGGTCGGCGAGATGCCCGGGCTCGCCGACGCCGGCGTCGATCAGCGTCGCCGATCCACCAGGCGGTGCGAGCAGGTAGGTGTTGTTGCCCGCGCCCGTCATCGGGCCCGGATTGTGCGCGGTGAGGAGCAGCGGTTCGAACATCACTCGACCTAGAAACGATCGCGAAGCGCTGGCGTCCACATCCACTGCTCGGACGCGCGATCGGGATGGTTGACGACCAGCAGCGCCACGCCTTTGACCTTCGGCACCGTGAAGCGCAGCACTGCCTTGCTCTGCCCATCCGCGCCGAGCCGCGCCATCGTCCAGTGCTTGTCGCTGATCTTGGCCTTGGCGTCGAACACCTGCAGCAATCCCTCGTCGCGCGGCGATGTGGCGTCGGTCCGCTTCTGCGCCTTGTCGACGATCTGCCGCGCGTCGTCGGCGGCGCGCGCATCGAGTGACAGCGCTGCGGCGGTCAGCGGCGCCGCGAGCCAGATCCGGCCAATTGCCGGGTGGTGACCGAGCCGCGCCGTCCGCTGAACCCACCGTTCGGGCGGCTCTTGCCCGTCCTGCCGTTCCAGCCTGCCGCGCCGGTGCTGCCCGTGCCGCCCGTTCTGCCGGCTACTCATATTCCAGCGCCTCCACCAGCGAGCCGCGCACCGCCGATTCCGCCGGCCACAGCGCGGCGATGAATGCCGCCCCGAGGATCGTCGGCACCAGTGCCAGTGCGGTCCGCACCGGAAATTCGTAGGCGAGCCGCATGCCGGCGATGTCGTGCTGCACGACTTGAAGAATGTAGAACAGGTTGATCGCGCCCAGACCGAATCCCATCACCAGGCCGAGCGTGCCGATGCTGAGCGCTTCGATCCAGATCGTCCGCCGAATCTGGCCGTGGAGGCCGCCGACGGCGCGCAGGACGCCAAGCTCGCGCCGTCGATCGGTGATCGACACGGTGAGCGTGTTGACAATGCCGAGAATCGCGACGAGGACGGCGACGGCAATCTGCACCGAGGTCAGGCCGAACCACTGGTCGGTCACTTTCAGGATATAGCTCTTGAGCTCGGCATTCGTCAGCACGAACACCTGGCGCTGCCCGGCGTATTTGTCGAGAATGGCTTGCCGCACCGGCGGCACTGGCGTCCCCGGTGTCAGGTACACACGAATCACATTCACCGAGTCGTCACCCCAGTACCTGATAAAGAGCCCTCGGTCCATGAGGATCGTGCCCTGCTGATCCGAATAGTCGATCACGATGCCCGCAATCGGCAGCCTGATGACACCGTTCGGCGCGGGAATCTCGAGTGTGTCGCCGAGCGACAGGTGCTGCAGCTGCGCGAGGTTGTCCGAGACCATCAGCGATTCGCCCGCCGCGGTGCGACGATACATGTCGGCGGCGTTGCCGGCGACCGGCGGCAGCGGATTGGTGTCGGCGATGCTGTGCACTTCCACGGCCACGAGCATCACCGGCGTCTGGCGGAACTGCACCCGCGTGTCGCGCACCAGCTGCACCTTCGCGACGCCGGGCACGGCCGCGATCTCCGGTCCCATCGACGCCGGGAACCGGATCGTGCGGACGACGATGCTCTGCGACGGCATGATGAACAGCTGCGGGTTCAGGGTTGCCTGCATCCAGTCGACGATCGAGTGATAGCTGGCGCCGGCCATGCCGGCAAATGCGATGACCAGCGCGAGCGAGAGCATCAGCGCCGCGACGCTCGCCGCGGTGCGCCGCGGCGACTGAAGCAGGCTGTCGGCGGCGAGCGCCCCTTCGACCGGACGCAGCCATTTCAGCAGCGGACGAATGGCCTGGGCGAGCGCGAGCGACAGCAGCGGACTGATCAGCAGCGCGACGACGATCGCCAGGGCGTAGCCGGCGTAGAACACCGGCCGCGGTCCGCCGGCACTCACGCAGATCAGCGACACGACCCCGAGCAGCAGCGCCGCAATGACGCGCCCGCGGCTCTCTCCGCGCGACAGCAGCTGGTAGTTCCCCTTCTGCAGCGCCTGCACCGGATCGACCCGCGCCGCCGCGTGCGCCGGGATCGCGGCGGCGACGACGCTGGTCACGACACCGATCGCCAGCGCCAGCGCGAGGACGCCGGGACGGGTCGCCACCTCGCCGGCGTGTTGCGCCACGCCGTAGGCGTCGCTGATCAGCGCGCCGATCGAGGCCGCGATTCCCCTGGCGATCAACACGCCGAACACGAGCCCGGCGGCGGATCCAATCAGACCCGCGATCGCACTCTCACCCAGGAACAGCCAGCGGATCTGGCTGCGCGTCGCACCGAGCGCGCGCAGGATCCCGATTTCGGATCGCCGCTGCGTCACCGCGATCGCGAAGGCGTTGTAGATGATGAACATGCCGATGAACAACGCGAACAGGCTCGAGATGCCGACCATCATCGAGTAGGCGGCGAGCATCGCCTCGAACTGCTGGCCGCGCCCTGACGGCGGGTCGACCTGAAAGCCGGCGCCGAGCGCGCGCGACAGCTCCTGCTCGCCTTCGGTGATCGTCCGTCCCGGCTTCAGCGCCAGGTCGATACGATCGAACGTTCGGCCCCGTCCGAACATCTTCTGCGCCGCGTAGATGTCCATCACCGCGATGTTGCCGCCGAACGCACTCGAGAGGCCGGCCGCCTTCATCACGCCGCGGACAGTGAACGCGCGCTCGCCCAGGGCCGTGCCGAGCGTCAGGCGGCCACCGACCGGAATATGGTTCTTGTCGGCGAATACTTTGGCGAGGATGATCGAGTCGGGCTGCGCCAGGAAGATCAGCGGATCCTCGATCTCCGCATCGTCGCGGTTGTCGAGATCGTAGTCGCGCAGCGTGCGATCGCCGGTCATGTCGACGCCGAGCACGAGCAGGGTGCCCTGCCCTTTCAGGTTCGACTCGACGACCGCTTCGATCACCGGAACGGCGACGCGGACGGCCGACGCGGCCTGGACGGTCTCGAGCACTTCTTCCGGAAACCCGGCCTCCCCGGCGGTGACCTGCAGCTCCGTCTTTCCGGCGATCCGATCCACCGTCGACGAAAACGCGAACAGCACGCTCTGGTTGGCGGTGTGCATGCCGACGAACACCGATACGCCGAGGACGATGCCCGCCACCGTCAGCAGCGTGCGCAGGATGTGCTTGCGGAAATAGGGCCAGCTAATCAGCCGCAGCAGCATCATCGCCGGACGTCCTCGACGATGCCGCCGGCGCGTTGCGCGATGGTGCGCTGGCAGCTGTGCGCGACCTTCATGTCGTGGGCGACGATGACGACGGTGCAGCCAAGACGGCGGTGGAGGTCTCGGATCCGCATCAGGATCTCTTCGCCGGTACGCGTGTCGAGGTTGCCGTCGGTTCGTCGGCGACGAGGACGGGTGGATAGACGGAGCGCGCGCGCGCGATCGCGACGCGCCGGCGTTCGCCGCCGGAGAGCTTCTCGGGGAGATGCGTCAGGCGGCGATCGCGCTGGACGGGGGTCAGCAGCTCGCGGGCGCGGTCGTCGACGTTCTTGCGCGGCCAGCCGCGCAGGCGGCGCGGGAGGCCGACGTTCTCGACGCACGACAGCGTCGGGAGCAGGTTGAAGAACTGGAAGATGAAACCGGTCTTGTCGCGGCGCACTTTCGTCAACGCATCATCGGAGAGATGACCGAGCGGTTCGCCGTCGATGCTGACGTCGCCGGTGGTCGGGCGAGCGAGGCCGCCGACCAGATTGAGCGGCGTCGACGCGCCGAAGCCGGACGGCCCGGCACTGGAGACCATTTCGCCGCGGGGGATGACGAGGCTGACGTGGTCGAGGGCGATGACGTCGCGCGTGCCGGCGAACGGCTTGGTGACGGCGGGGAGCTCGATCATCGCGCTCATGGCGGGATTATGTGAACTATTTCACAAGATTGTCAAAGCGCCTTTAAATACGGCGATTTAGCGCTCGAACTGAGCGCGTTACACGCCTCAAGTGCCGCCAAATCCGATCGTCACCTGGTCGCCGTCGACAATCACCGGCACGGCGCGGCGTCCGTTGCTGAACGTCAGCATGCGCTGAAGCTCCGCCGGGTGGCGCTTGACGTTGATGTACTCGAACGAAACCTGCCGCCGCTGACAATCCTCACGGGCGGCTTGCGTATACGGTCAGGTGTCTTTGCCGAAAATGTAGACCATGCTGCATTGTCGCACCACCGTGGCTTCGCAGCGGCCCGGTTCAATGGTCAATGTCACTGGGGTCTTGTCACTGGGGTCTGACCCTAATCCGACCCCAATCAGACCCCGACCGGACAGGGGTCCGACCCCAATCCGACCCTAATCCGGCCCCACAGCGAGCGATTTCCTCCAACGCTTCAGAACCGTCGGTACGAAGTTTCGGCCGACCTAAAACGAAATGCATAGGGTTTTCGCGCGTCTCGGGTGCGAACGAATCTTGCTCATCAGCATGTCCATGGCGCGACCTCGACGACTGTTCGTTCCAGGGACCTGCTATCACGTCATCAACCGCGGCCTCAATCGCGGCACGATCTTCAGCGAGGACATCGACCACGAGTGGTTCATCTTTCTTCTTGAACGCGCGGCGGCCAGGAACGACGTGTCCGTTCATTCGTTTGTGCTGATGGATAACCACTACCATCTGATGGCGACGCCCCATTCCGCGACCGCCCTGCCGCGGACGATGAAAGCCGTCGGCCATCGATACGCGGGTTACTACAACCGCAAGCACCAAAGAATCGGAACGATCTGGAACGGTCGATACCGTGCCATCGCCATCCTCGACGAGGGCTAGTGGCTGACATGTCTCAGATACATCGAGCAGAATCCTGTCCGCGCCGGCATGGTCGAAGACGCGGCTGACTATCGATGGTCCACGTATGGCATCCACGCACTCGGCCAGCCGCCAGGCTGGATCGAGCTTCACCGCGCGTACCTCGGTCTTGGGACCGATTCACGGCAACGGCAGGAAGCCTACCGAACGATCTGCGCGACCTCGGTCTCTATGGCCGAGAGGGTCAGAGTGGGGTCTGACCCTAGTCCGACCCTAACCCGACCCTAGTCCGACCCTAACCCGACCCTAATCGGGCCCCCGCGTTGAGCGCTTGAGTCGTTCGAGCAGTTGCCGCGTCGCGTCGGGCAGCGGGATCGAGGTGCCCGCCGCGTAGTCGTAGCTGACCATCACGGTCTTGCCGCTCGCGATCAGCTGACTGCTGACGCCGTGCGCGATCTCGTAGACCAGCGTGAAACTGGAGCGGCCGATGTCGCCGACGCCGACCCGGACCTCGAGCTCGTCACCGAAGTGCGCAGGCGCGCGGTAGTCGCACTCCGCGCGGGCGATGATGACGCGCGTGTGCGGCGACGAGGTGCCGGTCAGCTCGCGCCAGAACGTCAGGCGTCCCTGCTCGAAGTAGGTGAGATACACGGCGTGGTTGACGTGACCCAGCGCGTCGCAATCGCGGAACCGCACCGCAAGCCGGTGACGATAGGCGAAATCGATCGGCATGCGCGGTAGAATACCCGACCACGTGGCCTTCCCGACTTCGATCCACGAGACCTTCACGCCCGAGGAACGTCGCGCACTCGCGCCCTACTTCACCAACACCGACCGGCCGGTCGTCGTGCTGCGCAACCTGCCCGAGACGGTGAAAGGCGCGCTGTTCGCCCGCTACTCGCGCTCGGCGAAGTCGGTGCGGCGCCTGTTCCTCGACGAGTTTCTGGGCGACATGGCGCCCGACGGCCAGGCACCCGGAGCCGATGCCGGCGTCGGCGCCGGCCGCGCGGACAAACTGTACGCGCGCGTGCTGAGCGAATACGGCGACGATTCGGTCGCGCAACTCGGCGGCGCGCACATCGCCTGCGAAGGCGTGTCGAACGTGTTGACGAAGGTGCTCGAGTGGGGCCGGCTGATGGCCTACCTCGAACAGTCGACGCGCTACGTGCCGTACACGGATCGTCCCGGCGGCCGCTGGAAATACCACGTCCCGGCGGAACTCGACGCCTCTCCGCTGCGCGAGGCGTTCGTGCGCACGCTCGATCACGCCTTCGACACCTACGCGCGCTGGATCCCGGCGATGGAAGCGCACTTCCGCGCCAAATATCCGAAGGCGGCCGAGGATTCCGACGCCGTCTACAAGTCGGTGATCCGCGCCAAGGCGCTCGACACGCTGCGCGGTCTGCTGCCGGCGGCGACGACGTCCAACGTCGGCCTGTTCGGCACCGGCCAGGCGTTCGAAGCGCTGCTGCTGCGGATGTACGCGCATCCGCTCCAAGAGGTCCGCGGCTGCGCGCAGCAGATGCTGACGGAACTGCGCGAGGTGATTCCGGCGTTTCTGGCGCGGATCGATCAGCCGGAGCGCGGAGGGCGCTGGATCGACTATTTCGCGGCCACCAGGGACGCATTCGAGAAGATCGCCGCGCCGATAATCGCCGGTGCCGCATCGGAGCGGCGCGACGAGGTCACGCTGACCGACTTCGATCGCGACGGCGAAATCAAGGTGGTCGCCGCGGCGCTGTATACCGTGTCCGCGCTGCCTGACGATCAGCTGCTCGGCATCGCGCGTGCGCTGTCGCCAGACGATCGCGCCGCGATCCTGCGCGCCTACGTCGGCGCCCGCGCCAACCGCCGCCACAAACCGGGCCGCGCGTTCGAGCGCACCAGCTATCGCTTCGACATCCTCGCCGACTACGGCGCCTTCCGCGATCTGCAGCGCCATCGCCTGCTGACGCTCGACTGGCAGCCGCTCAGTGCCCGCCATGGCTACACCGAACCGGCAGCGATCGAGGACGCCGGCGCGCTCGCCGACTGGCGCGGTGTGATGGAGCAATCGGCGGCGCTCTACGATCAGTTGATCGCGGCCGGCCTGCGCGACGCCGCACCCTATGCCGTGGTGATGGCCTACCGCGTCCGCTTCTACATGGACATGAACGCGCGCGAGGCGATGCACGTCATCGAGCTGCGCACGTCGCCGCAGGGGCACCCGTCGTACCGCCGCGTCTGTCAACTGATGCACCGCGCGATTGCCGAGCAGGCGGGACACGCCGCGATTGCCGGCGCCATGCAGTTCGTGGATCATTCGAGCGTCGAGCTCGAGCGGCTCCAGTCGGAACGCGCCCTCGAGAAGAAGCGCGCGGCCCGGACCTAGCAGCGCCCGCAACCGTCGTCCGCGCATCCGGTCGGGGCGGCTGCCGCGAAGGCAGCCGCGACCCCCGAGACAGCTGTCGTCAGTCTTCGGTCTTGCGCCAGTAGCGCGCGTACTCGTCGAGGAAGGTCATCGACGCCAGCGATTTCATCCGATCGAAAAACAGCACGCCGTCGAGATGATCGGTTTCGTGCTGGATCACGCGGGCCGGAAAGTCGTGCGCGCTGAGCTCGATGCGCGTGCCGGTGCGATCGAAGGCGCGGACCTTGATTTCCCGCGCCCGCGGTACGCGGCCGCGGATGTCGGGGATGCTCAGGCAGCCTTCCCAGTCTTCGACGAGGTCGGATCCGACGACCGTGATTTCCGGATTGACGACGGCGATCGGCTCCCCCTCCTCGTCATCGTCGCCTTCGTCGAGCGCGGCGACGAACAGCCGGACTCCCTGGTGGACCTGCGGCGCGGCCAGGCCGACGCCGTGGTACTCGGCCATCGTCTCGATCATGTCGTCGATCAGCGTCTGAATCGTCGCGCTCCGGATCTCCGATCGCTCGAGCGGACGCGCCTTCGCGCGCAGGACCGGATGCCCCATGCGCGCCACCTTCAGGATGGACATAGCGCCAAATTATACTGTGGGGCAGATGCTGCATCCGCACGACGACACGCACGCGTACCAGTTCTGCCCGCGGTGCGGCGGCGCGCTCGAGCGGCGGGTGCTCAAGGCGACCGAGCCCGAGCGGCCGGTCTGCACGCGGTGCGGCTTCGTCTTCTATCTCGATCCGAAAATCGCAGTCGGCACGATCATCCGATCGACAAGCGGACGCATCGTCCTGGTGCGGCGCGCGATCGAGCCCGGCTACGGCAAGTGGGTATTTCCCGGCGGCTACGTCGACCGCGGTGAACCGTTGACCTCGGCCGCGGTCCGCGAGGCGCGCGAAGAGTGCGGCCTTGACGTCCGGCTCGACGCGCTCGTGAATATCTACTCGTACCCGGGCCGCGCACCCGTGATTGTGGTCTACGCCGCGACCGCGATCGGCGGCACCCTCTCGGTCGACGAGGAATGCCTCGAGGCGATCGAAGTCGAGCCGGCGGCGATCCCATGGGACAACCTGGCGTTTCAGAGCACCCAGGAAGGGCTGCGCGACTACCTGGACGGCGCGCGCCATCCGCTGCCGCGCTGAATCCGACTTTATTGTCCCCTTTGCCCCTTTTTTGCCCCGGCGGGCTGCTATATTTGGCGCCATGAAGCACATTTCCTGTGTGGGCCTCCTCGTCCTGGTCGCGGCAGCCGGTGCCCCGGACCTCGCCGCCAAAGGTAAACAGGCGCAAACGCCACAACCGGACATGTGCATCGTGCCGCCCGGCGCGCAGCCGCTGCTCCCGGCGAAGCTGCTGCCGGGAATGGGCATCACCAAAGATTTTCCGGTGACCACGACATCGGAGGAGGCGCGCAAGTTTTTCCTGCAGGGGGTTTCGCAGATTCACTCGTTCTGGTTCCAGGAATCGGAACGATCGTGCACGCAGGCGCTCGAGCTCGACAAGGACATGGCGATGGCCTACTGGTGCATCGCGTTGAGCGCCGCGAGCGACTATCGGCCCGCGTTCCAGCTGCTCCGCGATCCGGCCAGCGGCGGCGCGCGCAACGCCCCGGCCGCCGAGGCGAGTGCGGACGCGACGGTCGCCCGTTCGACGACCGGCGCCGCAATCGACCCGCAGATCCGCGCGCGTGAAGCGATCGCCAAGGCGATGGCGCTGCGCGACAAGGTCACGCCGCGCGAGCGGCTCTACATCGAAGCTCAGGCCGCGCGCCGCGCCACCGGCCACAAGGACGCCGCCGACGCCGCCTACATCGCGACCCTGCGCACGCTGGTCGCTGCGTACCCCGACGATCTCGAGGCAAAGTCGATGCTCGGCCTTGCCATCGACAATGGCTTCGAGCCGGCGAGCAAGCAGCCGCGCGAGCACACGATGGAAGCGATCGCGTTGCTCGAAGAGGTCGTCGCCAAAGACGACGGTCAGTTCGGCGCCCATCACTATCTGATTCACGCCTACGAAGGCAGCAAGATGCCGGAGAAGGCGTGGCACGCGAACCAGCGCTACGCCGGCCTGGTCACGAACATCCCGCACGCGCTCCACATGCCGGGCCACATCTACGCCCAGAGCGACAAGATCCAGGAAGCGATCTCGGCGTTCTCGGCCGCGGCGGCCAACGAGCAGAAGTGGCTCGCCGCCGACACGCTCTACCCGAACGGCCACTATGGCCACAATGTTCACTTCCTGATTCACGCGCTGAACCTCGGCGGCCGCTACGACGATTCGATGAAGTGGGTGCAGGATCTTTTTACCTACAAAGAGAACCCGCGTGAGCGCAGCGGCAACAATCAGCGCACCGTCTGGCGCCAGGGCTATTTCGGTGTGATCAAGTCGACCGTCCGGTTCGAAAAGTGGAGCGAGATCCTCGACGGCAGGACGATTCCCGTCTACGACAAGCCGGAACAGAACGCGTGGCGGCACTGGGCGATGGGGCTCGCGTACTCGGCCACCGGCCAGGCGGACAAGGCCAAAGCGGCGCTCGCGGACCTTCACAAGGATCTCGACAGCGTGACCTCGCCGAAGGAACCGCTCGGGATTGCGGCGCAGGAGCTCGAGGCGACGATCGCGGCCCGCGGCGGCGATCGCAAGAAGGCGTACGAGCTGTACCGCAAGGCTGCCGATCGCGAAGCCCATATCCTCTACACGGAACCGCCGGCCTACCCGCGTCCGGTCGTCGAAGGCTGGGGCAATGTCGCGCTGGCGCTCGGCGACTACGGCGCGGCGGAAAAGGCGTACCGCGAAGCGCTCGAACGGGAGCCGGGCAGCGGCCGCGCGTTCTTCGGCGTCGCGGCGTCACTCGAAGGTCAAGGCAAGAACACCGAGGCGCAGGAAGCCAAAGCGCGCGCGGCCAAGGCGTGGGCCAATGCCGACCCCGCGCTGCCGCAGGTGCAGAAGCTGCGCACGAGTACCGCTGCGGTCGCTCCGCAGTAACGCTATTCCGTCCGCAGCGCGCGCATCGGCGAGATCGATGCCGCCCGGCTGGCGGGAAGCAGTGCGGCGAACAGCGCGCAAGCCCCGAGCGAGCCCGCGGCGACCGCGAGCGCGAACGGATCCCAGAACGCGACGCCGTACAACTGCGCCGCGAGCAGACGTCCCGCGCCGACCGCGAGCGGCAGACCGAGGAGCAATCCGACCCCGACGCGCATGAAGGCGCCGCGCAGCACCAGCGTGACCACGTTGCCGCGATCCGCGCCGAGCGCCATGCGGATGCCGATTTCGTTGGTGCGCTGCGCCACGCCGTAGGCGGTCACCCCGTAGAGTCCGATCGCCGCCAGCACGAGCGCGACGACGCCGAACAACCCCGCCAGGCTCGCGACCGACCGCTGCTGATCGAACTGCAGCTCCACCTGCTGCTGCATCGTCCGCACGCTGGTGATCGTCAGGTTGGGGTCGACCTCCGCGAGCGCCTTGGTGACGAGCGGCTCGAGCACGCCGGGAGTCGCGGCGGTGACCAGCAGGATGCCGCGGACGAAATGCGACTGCAGCTCGATGCGCGGCATCAGGTCGTCCTTGTAGTCGACGTTCTGCGCCAGCGGCACGTAGAACATCGGCCGCGCCGGCCGGCTCAAGTTGAAGCCGGCGAACTTCGCGTCGCGGACGACGCCGACGATGCGGAAGGTGCCGGCGTATTGAGGCAGATCCATCCCGAAGTGCTGGCCGAGCGGATCTTCGTCACTCCTGAAGAAGCGCTTCACGAACGCCTCGTTGACGACGGCCACCGGCGCGGTGGTTTCGTTGTCGGCTTCGCTGAAGTGACGCCCCTTCGCCAGCGCGACGCCGAGGTGCTGCAGGTACGTGGCGCTGACACGATCCCACGACGCACCGGCCTGCTGGCCCGCCTTCGGGGCCGGATGGCCCGCGACGAGGACCAGCTCGCCCCAGTTGTCGGTCAGCGGGTTATAGAGCGCGAGTCCGGATCCTTCGACACCCGGTAGCCGGTTCAGCCGCTCTTCCAGCTGTCGGTACAGCGCGGCCAGCTTTGGCTGCGTGTAAGTCGCCGGAGCCCGGTTGAGCGAGATCACGACCCGCTTCTGCACCTGAAAGCCGAAGTCCTGCTGTTCCAGTTTGCTCAAGCTGCGCGCCAGCATCGTCGCACCGGCGACGAGGACGACGGACAGGGTCGCCTGGACGATCAACAGCGCGGTCCGCGCGGACGAGGAGTGATCGCTGGTGCCGCGGCCAGCGCCGCGCAGCGCCTCGACCGGGTCGGTGCGCGTCGCGAGCCACGCCGGCGCGGCGCCGAAGATGACTCCGGTGATCAGCGCGAGGGCGAATGCGAACCCGATCACGAGCAGCGACGGCGTCGTGCTGATCGGCAGGAATGTGACGTTCGAGAAGGCGAGCGCGAGCAGCAACCGCGCCGCGCCCATCGCGACCAGCAGGCCGGCGATGCCGCCGGCGACAGACAGCAGCACGCTTTCGACCAGCGCCTGGGCCACGATCTGCGTCCGCGACGCGCCGACTGCGAGCCGCACCGCCGTCTGCGTCCGGCGCGCCACCGCGCGCGCCAGCAGCAGGTTGGCGACGTTGGCGCAGGCGATCAGCAGGACGAGGCCGCAGACGCCCATGAGGATTTGCAGGCTGCGGCCGTACTCCTCCTTCATGATGCCGACGCCGGCGCCGGCCGGCACGATCGCGATCGTCTGCTTCGGCAAGCCGGCGATGATGTCCGGCATCCAGTTCGACGGATAGCCGGAGTCGTGCCGCATCCACTCACGGAGCAGCCCGGTGAGCCGCGGCGCAATCCCGTCGGTGGTGGCGCCGGGCCGCAGCCGCCCGATGACCCGCAGCCACGCCGACACCGGCTGCCGCAGCAGCGAGCTGCCGCCGCTGAGCAACGGCTCCTGTTGCAGCGGAATGAACAGGTCCGGCGGATCACCGCGCAATGTTTCGCCGAAAAATCCGGCCGCGGCGACGCCGATCACGGTAAACGGATGCCCTTCGATCACGATCGACGCGCCGACGATCGACGGATCTGCGCCGTACGCGCTCTGCCAGACGTGATGGCTCAACACCGCCACGGGAGGCGATGCCGGCCTGTCGTCTTCCTCCGAGAGCACGCGGCCGCCGTAGGCGCCGACGCCGAGCGTGGCGAAGTAGTTGCCGGTGACGAATTCGGATCGGAGCGGCCGCGCGGCGGTCTCCACCCGTTCGCGCCGGACGCTGACGCGGGCGCCGCCGGCCTGGAACGCCGTCAGCTGTTCGAACTCCGGCGTCACGGCCTTGATCCGCTCGAACAGCGGGAACGAAAACATGCCCCAGCGATCCTGCGGCCCCCCTTGGACACAGCAATCGTCGCCGTCGCCGATCCGGTAGAGGCTCGCCGGGTCGCCGACCGGCAGGGAGCGCAGCATCACCGCGTGGATGAGCGTGAAGATGGCGGTCGTGCCGCCGATGCCGAGCGCCAGCGTGAGGACGGCGGCGGCGGTGAAGACCGGGGCCGACCGGAACTGCCGGAATGCGTAGCGGATCGCGGCGAAGGGGCTGTCCATGCAGAGTGCTTAGACGGCCCGGAGGACTCGGAAGTTGTCGAGGGCGGTGTCAGCGGTCGAGGACGGCCCCGACCAGGTCGGCGAGCTGCGCGGGGGTGAAGTCCTTGCCCTCGACGGTTGCCGCGAGGCGGCCGTCGCGGTCGACGACGGCGGTCTGCAGCGAGTGGGTGATCAGCCCTTCCTCGGCCCAGTACTGAATGCCGAACGCGTTGCAGACGCGCTCGATCTTCGCCGGGTCACCGGTGAGGAAGTGCCAGCCCGGTCCACCGGCGCGCTGCGACGCCGCATACTTCGTCAGGATCTCGGGCGTGTCGTAGCGCGGGTCGAAGCTGATTGTGAGAAACACGAGATCGCGGTCCATCCGCGCCGCGAAGCGGTCGCGCACGAACTTGAAGTTCTCGACCATGCGCGGACAGTAATCCGGCAGCGGGCAGCGCGAGTAGATGAAGGTGACCGCGACCACCTTGCCCTTGAGCGACGACAGCACGACCGGCCGGCCCGCTTGATCGGTCAGCTCGAAATCGGGCATCGCGCTGCCGACCGGCACCAGCACCGGCACGGCCGGCGTATTCTGCAGCCCCGCGTCCACCGGCGCCGCCGAGACGACGTCGACACGATCGACGAAGGAGCGGCCCCCCTTCACCGCCAGGCGGAACCTGACCCGGTCGCCGGCGTGGAGCGTCGCGGTGCGGGCGCGCCCTTCGAGATCGAAGGGCATCGCCATCGCGTTCATGTAGCCGGGGAATGCGTCGTGCGAAATAGTGACGGTCGCGCCCGGCTGATCGACGCGAAGCACGAGGCCCGTCGTGGTGTGATGCGCCGCGCACGCGGAGCTCGCCAGGGCACATGCCACCCCGAAGACACGAAGACACCAAGACCGACACGAAGAAGGCATCGTTCCCTTCCTGGTGTTAGTCAGCGAGACCCTCGGCTTTCTTTTCAGCCGCGGTGATGGTGCCGCCGGCGGCGGCGATCTCCGCGGCGCGGTCGAGCGCGATCGTTGGCACCGTCACGAACGTCGCGACCGCGGCGGCGGTGTCGTTGATCTTCAGCTTCGTCATCAGGAAGGTGAACTGCTCCTCGAGGGTCTGACCGATCGCGCGGCGTACATCCTCGGAGAGGTCCCACATCTTCTGCTTGAACGGGCCGATCGCCTTCTTGCGCGCCTTGTAGATGAACTGCTCTTCCGTGTCCGTCGGCTTGCGCTCCTCGGTGGCGTTGGCGCGCACCCAGGCGTACATCTCTTCCTTGAGCGCCGCCGGGAAGCGGCCGTGCTCGTAGACCATGTTCTGGAAGTTGGTCGCGAGGTGAATCTCGCACGCGCCCGCCTTCGGGAAGGCGTCGAACGCATCCGCCGGCAGCGTCGAGGCGCCGTGCTGGACGGCGCCGCCAAGGCCGTACTCCTGCCGGGCGACCCGCGACAGCTCCTCGAGCGTTTTGAGATCGATCTTCACGTCCATTCTGAGCGTGCCGTCCGCGTTGATGAAGCCGCCGTGCGCGGTTCCCGTCTGCACGCTGATCTTGCTGAGGCCGACGAAGCTCGCCCCGCGCGCCTTGAGCGCGGCGTTGAAGCCGGTCATGTAGGCGTGCAGCTCGTGGACGTCGGAGTTCTTGCCCCCGACCTCGCCGATCTCCCCGCCGACCGACACCGTCACGCCTGCGGGCTCGTGCTGGCGAATGAACGCGGTGAAGTCGGCCGCCAGGTTGACGTTCACCGCCTGCTGCTCGTCGAGCGTCGCCTTGTCGAGGTCGACGAGGGTCGAGGTGTCGATGTCGATGTTGTAGAAGCCGGCGGCGATCTCTTCCTTGATCAGCGCCCGCAGCCCCTCGAGCTCCTTGTCGCGCTCGGGGCTGTTGTACTTCTTGGCGTTGGTCTGGACGTGATCGCCCTGAATGAAGATCGGGCCGCTGAACCCTTCCCGCAGCGCCGCCCCCAGCACGACCGCCGTGTATTCGTGCGGCCGCTGCTCGGTGTAGCCGATCTCCGAGCGCGCGATTTCAAAGATGAAGGCGCCGGCGTTGAGCTTCTTCGCGGCGCGGATCACCGCGCGCGCGGTGTCGTACGACATGGCGCGGACGTTGATCGCCGGCACGGTGAAGCCGCTGGCGTCGCCGCGGCCCATCGCCATGTAGAGATCGTGAATCGACGCGGGCCGGATGCCCGCCGCGGCGGCGAGCGTCCGCAGGGTGAAGCGGGCGGCGCCACGCAGCTCCGCGTCCTTGCCGAATACCGACGTCCACACCAGGCGATCGACCGCCTCGGCCGATGGCGCGCCCGAGGTCGTCACGTCCGGCAGATCTGTCACGGAATGAAAGGTCGTCATGATGGGTCTCCCTGGGCCGTCGCGCTGCGCGCGGCCGCTGATTCTAGCATCGGGAAGCGGAACTCCTCCACGGCGGTGGCGGCAATGGCGGACGCGACCATCTCCTCCACCGGCAGCGCCAGCTCAGCCTGTTCCACCACCGCGAGCCGCGCGCGGGTCGCCGGGTGTTTGGGTGTGAACAGGGTGCAGCAGTCCTGGTCGGGGATGATCGAAATGCTGTAGGTCCCGATCCGCTTGGCCTCAGCGGTGATCTCGTCCTTGTCCATGCCGACCAGAGGCCGCAGGATTTCGAGCTTCGTCGCGCTTGCGATCGCGGTCATGTTCTCGAGCGTCTGCGACGCGACCTGGCCGACGACTTCGCCGGTGACCAGCGCCTGCGCGCGTCCCTTGAACGCCAGCCGCTCCGCGATGCGCAGCATCAGCCGGCGGTAGATGATCACGCGTAGCTCGGGCGGCACGCCGAGAACGACCTGCTGCTGCAGCTCGCCGAACGGGACGAGCATCAGCCGCGAGCGCAGCTGATGCTTCGTCAGCAGCGCCGCGATCTCGCGCACTTTCTCCTGCGACGCGCGCGACAGGATCGGATAACTGTGGAAATGAATCAGCTGCACCCGGCAGCCACGCCGCATCATGCGGTAGGCGGCGACCGGCGAATCGATCCCGCCCGAGAGCAGGCACGCGACGCGGCCGCCGGTGCCCGTCGGCATCCCACCGGCGCCAGGCTCCTTGCCGAGGAAGTAAAACGCCTCGGTCGGCAGCATCTCGATGTGGATCGTCAGCGCCGGATGCGAGAGATCGACCTTCCACTGCGTCGCTTCCCAGATCATGCCGCCGATCTCGCGCTCGACCTGCGGCGAGGTGAACGGCAGCCGCTTGTCGGATCGCGTGGCCGAGACGCGGAACGAGACCGGCGTGATGTCGCCCATCTCCGCGAGAATCGTGTCGGCGAGGGCGCGGAAGTCCTGCGGGCCGTGGCTGGCGTGCGAGAAGTTCGCAATCCCGAAGACGCGGCCGAGGCGCTCGCGCACTTCTTCCCACGGCGAGTCCGGCCGCAGCTCGAGCTCGATCCGGCCCATCGCCGAGCGCACCGACGCGACGTGCAGGCCGGCGAGCGCGGTCTTCAGGTTCCGCACCAGCAGCTGAATGAACCACGGACGGTTCTTGCCTTTGAGCGCCAGCTCTTTGTAGTGGAGGACGACGGACGTCATCAATGGGCAATCTGGTGATTGGGTAATCGGGTAATGGATTGGGTGATTGCGTAATCGGCTAACCGATTGGGCAATCGGGTCTCGATTGACAATCCATTACCCGATTACGCGATTACCCAATCACCAGATTACCCGATCCCCCAAGGCGGCATCGGCCGCGCGGTGTCCTGAGCGGACCGCGCTCTCGATCGTCGCCGGCAGACCTGTGTCGATCCAGTCGCCGGCGAGCAGCAATCCGCGGACGCCGGTGACCGTCGACGGCCGCGCTGGCTGCCCGGGTGCGAGCGAAAACGTGGCGCGCGGCTCGCGGATCACGGTGGCATTCACGAGTCGCGCCCCCCGCACGCGCGGCAGCGCGTCCAGCAGCTCGCCGTGGGCGCGGTGGACCAGCTCGATATTGGTCTCCGCCAGGATCTCGGCCGCGCCGCTCGACACGAGCGACAAATGTGAGGACTCGTCCCCCAACACCACGCGTTTGTCGAACACCCACTGCATCGCGCGCCCCGGCAGACCAATCAGCGGGAGATCGAGGACGCGGCGATCGAACCACAGGTTCACCGTCACAATCGGCGACGAAGCCATGCGCCGCGCGCGATCGAGCACGCCGCTCAGCGCCGGCGGCTCGGCATCGAACAGCTGGTCGAGGGCGAACCACGGCACGCTCGCGATCACGCGATGCGCCGCGATCGTGACCCCGCCGGCGCGGACGCCCTCGATGGCATCGCCGGCCGCGTTCAAGACGATCGTCGCCGCCGCCCCCGTGCGGACGCCGCCACCGTGGCGCTCGATGTAGTCGCGTGCCGGCTCGGCGTACATCAGGTGCAACGGCTTGGTCGGCAGCGCGATCGCCGCGGCGCGCGGATCGTCGCTGAACATTTCGGCGAGCACGCGCGCAAACGGCGGCGCGGCGGCATGCGCCGGCAGCTGGTTCAACGCCGCCAGCGCGAGCGGATCCCATAGCAGCTCACGCAGCCGCGGCGTCTGCCCGTTCCGGATCAACCAATTGTCGACCGTCTCGTCCGGCGACGAGGCCTTGACCGTGCCGCCCGCCAGCTCGCGGCGCGCGTTCCTCAGCGGCGTCGCCATCCCGAGCATCGACCACCGATCGCGCCATGACAGCGCGTCCCATTCGAGCACGCCGGCAGCCAGATGCAGCGGCGCCGGCAGCGCCGGGCAACTCAGGCAGGTCCGCCTGCCCGCCCGATCGATCATCGTCACCGCCAGCTGCGGATCGATGCGGACGTTGTCCTGCGCGCCGATGTCGCGCAGGAACGCGAACGTTTCGGTGTAGCAGCCCATCAGAATGTGCTGGCCGTTGTCGACCAGCTCGCCGGTCTCGCGATCCGGAAAGGCCGTCGCGCGGCCGCCGAGGCGCGCCCGCGCCTCGAGCACGAGCACGCGCGCGCCCTGACGCGTCAGTCGCACCGCGGCGCTCAAGCCGGCAAAGCCGGCGCCGATCACGACCACGTCCGGCCGGGTCACGTCCATCCGGTCAGCTCCAGATCCACTGCCTGAGCGCAATCAGCGCCTGGCGCGGCTTGGGCACGCGGGCGCGGGCGGTGAACACGTCGTGGCCGCTGCGCTCGATCCGCTTCAGCGTTTCGAAATAGACCGCGCGCATGATTTCCGCCGCGATCAGCCGCTTCCGATCGGCCGCCGGCCGCGCGTCGATCGCGCGCTGATAAAAGCCGCGGGCGCGGCCGCATTCGAACTCGAGCAGCGCGCGGACCGGCGGCGTGACCAGACCTGCGGCGAGATCGTCGACGGTGCAGCCGCAGGCGGCGAGATCATCGAGCGGCAGGTAGACGCGGCCGCGGGCGAGGTCGCCTTTCACGTCGCGGAGGATGTTGGTCAGCTGCAGCGCGACGCCGAGGTGCAGCGCGTAGTCGCGCGCGCCCGGGTCGCGGCAGCCCCAAATGCGGATACAGATGAGGCCGACGGCCGAGGCGACCCGCCGGCAGTACTGCAGCAGCTCGTCGAACGTCTGATACCGCGAGGTGTCGAGGTCCATCGCCACGCCGTCGATGACGTCGTCGAACGCCTGCCGCGGCAGGTCGAACGCGGTCACGAACGGCTGCAGGCGTCGGCCTTGATCGGTCGCCGCCGGCTGGCCGGCGAAGACGCGGGCGATCTCCTCGCGCCAGAACACCACTGCGGCGCGCCCGGTCGGCAGCCCCGCTGCCACCGACGGCTCCTCATCCACCGCATCGTCTACGGCGCGGCAGAAATCCCAGACCGCGATGATCGCGCGGCGCTGCTCGGCCGGCAGCACGAGAAACGAATAATAGAAGCTGGTCTTGCGTGTCATCAGGAACGCGACGGCCACCGGGCGGCGCGCCAGAGAAGCAGGGGGATGTCGCGCTTGACGATGGTGGGGCGCTCGGACCGGAGGCGGGCGCCGGTGCGCTCGACCTGTTCGAGGATGCGCGCGCCGCCAAGCCACGTGAGCCGCAGCTCGAAGCGCAGGCGCCCGGCGACCCCCTCGCAGACGCCGCGGCCGGCGTCGAACTGGGCGCGCGTCTGGTCGAGGCACTGGCGGATCGCCGCCATCCAGGCGTCGTTGAAGAACGGTCCGGCGAGATCCATTTCACGGGCGCGGCACGCGGCGGTGACGTCGCGCGGCACGTAAAGACGGCCGATCGGCCAGTCGCGGCTGAAGTCCTGCCAGAAGTTGGTGAGCTGCAGCGCGGTGCAGAGCGCGTCGGACGATCGGTCGAGCGCCTCGTCGCGATAGCCGGCGATCCGGAGCACGAGCCGTCCGACCGGGTTCGCGGATCGGCGGCAGTAATCGAAGACGTCGGCCCACGAGTCGTATCGGGTCGTCATGGTATCCTGACCGAACGCGCTCACGAGATCGTCACACAATGTGATCGGCAGATCGAGCGTCCGGATCGAATGGGCGAGCGCGACCAGAATCAAATCCTCATGCACATGCGGCACGCCTTCCGCGCGTTCGACGGCGACAGCCGCGTGCAGCCGGCGCTGCCAGGCGTCGAGCTGCGCGACGCGTTCGGCCGGCGGCGCCGAGCCCTCGTCGGCGATGTCGTCGGCGACGCGGGCGAAGGCGTAGACCGCGGCGACGTGCGGGCGCATCGGCGCCGGCAGCAGCCGCGACGCAACCGGAAAATTCTCATAATGCGCGCGGGCCATCGCTTCACACGCCGCGTAGGCGCGTGCGAGCGGCTCGGGCCAGTGGGACACTGCCGCATTTTAGTCCGATATGCGTGACCTGTTCGCGGCGGCGGTGGCGGTCGTCCTGCTGATCGTCGCCGCGAGCCTCGGCACGACGCTGACGGCGTTCCGCCGCCGGCGTCTGCGCGCCCGCGATTCCGAGCGCGCGCTCGGCCGTACCGTGGTCGCGGAAATCCCGGCCGACGAGGATCTCCGGCTGTTCAGCGAGGATGCGGCGCGCTTCTATTACGGCGACGCGTCGGTGGACAAGGATCTGATTGTCGCCGCGCGCGTGCTGATCAACGGCTCGCCGATTGCGTCCTACGTGTCGCGGCGGCATCCGGTGGACACGACGCGGCACGCGACCAGCTTCGAGGATCGCCCGGAAGGGATTGCGCGCGACCGCTGGGACGTCGCGATCGAGACGGTCACCGGCATGATGCTGGTCGAGTGCGGCGCGATCCGGGAACGCGTCTCTCAAGAACTCGCCCGAACGGTATTCGACGCGATCAAAGGCGAGTTGGAGAGACGCGATGGAATTGAGAATTAGGAATTATCTTCTTCCTTACCATTCTGTCTCGGGTACTCCGCTGCGGTGATTGGCGGCGCGAGCGAGGACGAAAAGCAGGTCCGACAGGCGGTTGACGTAGCGCAGCAGCACGGGATCGATCGGGGGGTCGAGCGCGACCAGGCGGCGCTCGGCGCGCCGGCACACGGTGCGGGCGACGTGCAGCGCGGCGCCGGCGGACGTGCCGCCGGCGAGGATGAAGCGGCGCAGCGGCGGCAACTCAGTCTCGAGCCGATCGATCAGCTGCTCGAGGCGCAGGATGTGCTCGTCGTCGATCACCGCCTTGGTGACGCGCGGCGCGATCGCGTCAGCGGGATCGGCGAGCTGGGCGCCGAGCGCAAACAGATCGCGCTGCAGGGCGATGATCTCGGGATCGAGCGCCGGATCGAGCGATGACGCGCGCGCCAGGCCGAGCCAGGCGTTCAGCTCGTCGATCTCGCCGTAGGCGTCGACGCGCGGGTCGTCCTTGCGCGCGCGACCGCCGCTGAAGAGCGACGTCTCGCCGCTGTCGCCGGTGCGCGTGTAGATTTTCACGGACGAATTATACGAAATGCTTGGGAAGAAGAATGCACGCCCGCTGCCGATGCCGCTGCCGCCCGATCGCCGCCGCTTCCGCCAGCGGCTACTGACGTGGTACGGCCGCCACGGCCGCGATCTGCCCTGGCGCAAGACCGACGATCCGTATCACATTCTGGTCTCCGAGATCATGCTGCAGCAGACCCAGGTCGATCGGGTGCTGCCCAAGTACGCCGAGTGGCTCGACAAGTACCCGTCGATGGAGGTGCTCGCGGAGGCGCCCGAGCAGGACGTGACGAAGACGTGGTATCCGCTCGGCTACAACATCCGGCCGAAGCGGCTGCAGTCGATCGCGCGCGAATCGGTGGCGAAGTACGGCGGCCGGCTGCCGTCGGACGAGGCGACGCTGTTGTCGTTCAAGGGCATCGGCGCCTACACCGCGGGGGCGATCCGCAGCTTCGCCTTTCGCGAGCGCGCGGCGATCCTCGATACCAACGTCGCCCGCGTCCTGTTCCGGGTCTTCGTCGCGAAAGGCGATCCGAAAAGCCATGCGATGACGCGGCACCTGTGGAAGATCTCGGAAACGGTGATGCCGCAGCGGCAGGTGTTCGACTTCAACCAGGCGCTGATGGATTTCGGCGCGATGATCTGCGTCGCGCGCAACCCGAAGTGCCTCGTCTGTCCGATGGCGAAGAGCTGCCGCGCTTTCCCCTTCACGCCGGGTCACAAATGACCAACGGCCAGCGACCAACGACCACGATCGTCGTGACCGCGGCGGTCGTCGAAATCGACGGGCGGTTTCTGGTCACGCGCCGGCAGGAAGGCGTGCACCTCGAGGGCTGCTGGGAGTTCCCGGGGGGCAAGTGTGATCCCGACGAAACACTGAAGGCGTGCCTGGCGCGCGAGTTGCTCGAAGAGCTCGACGTCGCCGCCCGTGTCGGCGAGGAGATCTTCACGACGAAGCACGACTACCCGGATCGCGGCGTGGAGCTGCACTTTTTCCGATGCGAGCTGCTCGGCGAGCCGCGGCCCGTGCTCGGTCAGGAGATGGCGTGGGTGCCCCGCGACGATCTCGCCGCGCTGGAATTCCCGCCCGCTGATGCGGAACTGATTCGAATCCTCGCGCAGGGCTGAAGGCCTGCGCGACGTGGGCCCACCGCCGTCGCCGCCGCTCGGTCGTCGCGCAGGCGTTTACGCCTGCCGCCGCCGCTGGAGCGCAGCGCTAGCCCTGCGCCCCGACGAACGGCAGCGCCGTCACCGTCGCGCCCTGATCGCCGACCATGACCATCGTGCCCGGCTCGAGGAAATCGCGATGGACGTAGGCGAGGGCGATCCCGCGATTCAGCGCGGGCGAGAAGGTGCTGCTCGTGACCGCTCCGATTTCCCGATCGCCGGCGCGGACCGGCGCGCCGGCTTGCGGCGCCGTCTCGCCGGCGAGCGTCAACCCGACGAGCTTGCGCGCGACCCGGCCGTGGCCGCGATGCAGCACGCGGATGATCACTTCCTGGCCGACGTAGCACCCCTTGGTAAAACTGATGGCGCGCGGCTCGATGCCGGCCTCGAGCGGAATCGTCTCCGCGTCCATGTCACGGCCGAACACCGGAATGCCGGACTCGATCCGGACCGCTTCGGCGGTCGCCTCGTCCAGTTCGATCACGCCGGCCGCGACAAGCGCCGTCTTGAGCGCCGCCGCCTGCCCGTGCTCGACGAACAGATCGAAGCCGCCCTCGCCGGCGTCGGTGATCCGCGTGATGATGGCTGCGCCGCCCGTCCATTCCGCGCGCGCGTTGCCATGCTCGGGCATGCCGCGCAGCGTCGCGTCGCTGATGCCGGCGACGATGGACGCGGCCGCCGCCGCGGCGGCGGGGCCGACGATCGCGATCTGCGCGAAGGTACCGCTGACGTCGCCGAGCTGAACGTCTTCCGAAAAGATGAACTGATCGAGCCGCGCCATCACCGTGGCTGTCACACCGCCGCTCATCGTCAGCAGCATGACGTCGCCGAGCTCGTAGGCGAACAGATCCGCAATCATCCGGCCCTGCGCGGTGAGGTACGCGGTGTAGCACCCCTGCCCGGCTTTCAGCGCGACGATGTCGTTGGTGAGCAGTCCCTGGAGGTAGGACGCGCGCTCGGTTCCGGAGACGACAATCCGGCCGCGATACGACCGGTCGAGAAACGCCGCGCGGTGGCGCGCCGCGTCGTAGCCGGCAGCCGAAACGCCCGGAATCATGGTGTTATGCTGAGACATGCCCTCGCTTCATTCTATCCGCGCGGTGCTGGCCGCGCTGGCGCTGGCGGCGCCGCTCGGCGCGTCGGCGCAGCAGTTACCCGCGCCGCCGCCGCTGCAGGAAGCGGGCGTAACCAGCTTCACGATCTTTCTTGGCGGTACCCCGGTCGGCAGCGAACAGATCGCGGTGAATCGCACCGCCACCGGCTGGACGATCACCAGCTCGGGCCGCCTCGGCGCGCCAATCGATGCGGTCGCCCGGCGCGTCCAGGCGCGCTACACGGCCGACTGGCGGCCGCTCGAGTTCACGTTCGACGGCACCGTGCGCGGCGTGACCCAGGCCATTCACACTGTCGTCGCGGCAACGACCGCGAGCAGTGAGATCACATCGGGCGGCCAGGCCACGCCGAAGGTCGACACGATCGACGCCGGCGCCCTGCTGCTCTTGCCCAGCAGTTTTTTCGGTCCCTACGAAGCGCTCGCGGCGCGGTTGAAGACCGCCGCGGCAGGCACGGAAATTCCCGCCTACCTCGAGGCGCAGTCCCCGGTCACGATCGTCGTAGGCGAGTCGTCGCCCGAGCAGATTCAAACCGCGGCGCGACTCGTCAACGCGCGCCGCACGCGCATCACGCTGGCGCTGCCGGCCGTCCGGCTCGACGCTGATCTCTGGACCGATGACACCGGACGCATGATCCGGTTCAGCGTGCCGCTGCAGTCGCTCGAGGTCGTGCGCGAGGACATTGCCGCGGTGTCGTCGCGCAGCGTGACGATTTCGCGGCCGAACGATCAGCGCATCAACATTCCGAGCAACGGCTTCTCGCTCGCCGGCACCGTCTCGAAGCCCGTGGCGGCCGCCGCCGCCCGGCTACCCGCGGTCGTCCTCGTCGGCGGCAGTGGACCGACCGATCGCGACGGCCTCGCCGTCGGTATCCCGATCCTCGGCCAGATCGCCGGGGCGCTCGCCGACGCCGGCTACCTCGTCATCCGCTACGACAAGCGCGGCATCGGCCAGAGCGGCGGCCGCGCCGAGTCGGCGTCGCTCGCTGACTATGCCGACGACGTGCGGGCGGCAATCAAGCTGCTGTCGGACCGCAAGGACGTCGATCCGAAACGGATCGCGGTCGTCGGCCACAGCGAAGGCGGCCTGGTCGCGCTGATGACGGCGGCGAAAGACAAGAGGGTCGCGGCGGTCGCGCTGATCGCCACGCCGGGGATGCCCGGCGCCGAAGTCGTGCTCGCGCAACAGAAACGGCTGCTCGATCGCTCGAAGCTGACCGCCGATGAGAAACAGGCGAAGGTCGACGAGCAGAAGAAGATTCACGAGGCGGTGATCACCGGCAAGGGGCTCGAATTGCTGCCGCCGAATGTCCGCCGGACGGTCGACAACCCCGAGTTCCAGGGGATCCTGATGAGCGATCCGTCAAAGCTGGTCCCGCAGGTGCGCCAGCCGCTGCTGATCGTGCAGGGGGACCTCGACACACAGGTCGAGCCGCAGAACGCGGACCAGCTCGAGGCGCTCGCGCGCAAGCGCAAGGGTCCGGCGCCGGTCGAGGTCGTCAAGATTCCCGGCATCAACCACCTGCTCGTGCCGGCGACGACCGGCGAATTCAGCGAGTACGCGGATCTCAAGGACAAGCACGTCAGCGCAGCGGTGACCGGAGCGATCGTGACGTGGCTGAACAAGACGCTCTCGCCCGCGCGCTAGATCTCGCCCGCGGGTACATCGCCTCCCGCGCCGCACGGCCGGTGCGTGCGACGGCGACCCTCGGCGAGCTGCGCCACGCTCTGGCCGGGCCGCTTCCCGAACACCCGATCGATCCGACCGCCGTCATCGATGCGTTGGCGCGTGCGGTCGACCCCGGCCTCGTCACGACCACCGGCCCGCGCTACTTCGGCTTCGTGATTGGCGGCGCGCTGCCCGCGACGGTTGCGGCGGAGTGGCTGACCGCGGTGTGGGATCAGGCGGCCACGCTGTACGTCATGTCCCCCGCTGCCGCCGTGGTCGAAGAGATTGCCGGCGCCTGGCTGATCGACCTCTTCGGATTGCCGCCGCACTCCAGCTTCGGCTTCGTGACCGGCTGCCACATGGCGAACTTCACGGCCCTGTGCGCCGCGCGGCACGAGCTGCTGCGCCGTGCCGGATGGGACGTCGAGGCGGACGGCCTGCAAGGGGCGCCGCGCCTGCGCGTCCTGGTCGGCGCCGAGGTGCACGTCTCGGTCGTCGCCGCGCTGCGCATGCTCGGCATCGGATCGAACCAGATCGTGCGCGTCGCCGCGGACGATCAGGGGCGGATGCGGCCCGATGCGCTCGCCGCGGCGCTCGACGCCGGCGCCGCCGAGACGCCGACGATCATCTGCGCGCAGGCCGGCAACGTGAACAGCGGCGCATTCGATCCGCTCGATGCGATCGCCGATCTCGCCGGCGGTCATCAGGCATGGCTGCACGTCGACGGCGCGTTCGGTTTGTGGGCGGCCGTCAGCAGCACGCTGACACATCACGTGCGCGGACTCGCGCGCGTCGACTCGTGCGCGACCGACGCGCACAAGTGGCTGAACGTGCCGTACGATTCGGGCCTGGTGTTCGTCGCGCATCCGGCGGCGCACCGCGCGGCGATGAGCATGAGCGCCGCCTATCTCGTGCGCTCACCCGACGAACCGCGCGAGCCGATGGACTGGGTGCCGGAGTCGTCTCGCCGCGCCCGCGGCTTCGCCGTCTACGCGGCGTTGCGTTCGCTCGGTCGCAGCGGGGTCAGGGACATGATCGATCGCTGCTGCCGCCTTGCGCGGCGCTTCGCGGATCGCCTGGCGCAGGAGCCGTCGATCCGGATTCTCAACGACGTCGTCCTGAACCAGGTGCTGGTGCGGATCGAACCGGCCGGAAAGGACGCCGACGCCGCGACCCGCGATGCGCTGCGGATCGTGCAGGAAGAAGGCGTCTGCTGGCTGGGCGGCTCGCGCTGGCACGACATGGACGCGATGCGCATCTCGGTGTCCAACTGGGCGACGACCGACGATGACGTCGATCGCTCGGCCGACGCGATCATCCGCACCGCGAGACGCCAGGCCTGAAAGCCGTGCGCGACCTCCGGCGCGTCAGACAGGTCTGCCGTCACTCGTAGCGCAGCGCTTCGATCGGATCGAGGCGCGACGCCTTGAGCGCGGGCAGCAGCCCGCTCACCAGCCCGACCACCATCAGAATCGACGACGTGATCGCCACCAGCTGCAGCGACAGCACCAGGTGGATGTCCGTGACACGGCTCGCATCATCGAGCAGTTCGGCGAGAAACGGACGCGGGCTGAGCAGCCACACCAGGCCCCACGACACGGCAATGCCGACGACGCCTCCCGCGAACGTCGTCGCGAGCCCCTCCAGCAGGAACTGACACAGGATTTCGCGCGGGCGGGCGCCGAGCGCCTTGCGCACGCCGATTTCGCGCGTCCGCTCCTGCACGTTCACGAACATGATGTTCATGATGCCGACGCCGCCGATGGCCAGGGTCAGCACGCCGATGAACGTCAACACGACCTTGAGGCCCATGACGATGCCGCCGACGACCTCCTGGTTTTGTTCCGAGCCGTGCATGTTCACCGCGCGCGTGTCGGTGGGATCGAAGCGATAGCGCTTGGCGATGAATTCGCGGACCTGCACGATCGCCTTGTTCTCGAGCATCGGCGACACGGCCTGCCACACGAACGTTGCGACGTAACGGTTGTCGGACAGCCCGCCCATCGTCGTCCATGGGATGAAGATGCAGTACTTGTCGGGACGGTTGTAGTTCGAGAGCTGGACCTTCTCCTCCATCACGCCGACGATCTCGAACGGCTGCCCAGCAATGCGGATGGTCTCGCCGACCGGCGGGATGCCGCCGAACAGCTTGCGCTGCACCTCGGTGCCGATGAACGCGACGCGGCGCCGCAGCCGGACGTCCTCGTCCTCGAGAAACCGGCCACCGGGCTGCGGATGCTCGGCGCGCATCGTGCCGTACGACGCGGCGACGCCGCGAAGCAGATGACTCGACTGCTTGTTGCCGTAGACGATCGGGAACTCCTGCATGAACTCGGGGCTGACGTTCTTGATCAGCGGCAGTTCGCCGATCGCCAGCACGTCGTCAGCGGTGATTCGCACGCGCTTGCCGGCACGTTCCCCTCCGGCCTGGAGGCTGGTCTGCCCGGGGAACGACACGACGGTGCCATCCGAGAAGGCGCCGCGAAAGCCGGCGTCGAGCGCGCCGCGAAAGCCGTCGCCGTACGACAGCAGGACGACGACGGAGATGATGCCCCACGAGATGCCGAGCATCGACAGGGCGGCGCGAAAACGGTGATGGTAGAGACCGAAGCAGGCCTCGCGGACGATTTCGCGCGCCGAGACGAGCCCCGGACGCCGCGAGACCACGGGCGCCGAGGACACAAACGGCGCGGCAGGAGCGGCTTCCACGATCACATCTCGAAGCGCAGCGCGTCGACCGGCGGCAGCTCCGCCGCCCGACGCGCGGGATACGTCGACGTCGCGACGCCGATCAGGATCAGCGTCAGCAGCGACAGCGCCGCCGACTGCCACGAGAGGATCATCCCGGAGAAGCGCGCCGGCATCGGCGCGAGGTTGATCAGCTGGCACAGGCCGAGCGCGAACAGCATGCCGCCGCCGCCGCTCAGCAAGGTGAGGAAGAACCCTTCGAGGAAGAACTGCCGCTGGATCAGGGCGGTCGTCGCACCGAGCGCCTTGCGCACGCCGATCTCGCGGGTGCGCTCTTTGACCGCGACCAGCATGATGTTCATCACGCCGATGCCGCCGAGCGCGAGCGTCACGATCCCGACGATGGTGAAGAACTGCTTCATGTGGCCGATCATGCGGCCGAACATCAGCGTCTGCAGCGAGGTGTCCCACATCGCGATCGCCTGCTTGTCCGCCGGATCGAACCCGTGGCGGCGGGCGAGGATGCCGCGGACGTTCTGCTCGAGCGGCCAGTCGACATCCTCAATCCGGCCGGTGCGCTGATCGAGCGCGCGCGGCAAATCGGCGACAACCCAATCCTTGGGCGCGACGATGATGTCCGACAGCGTGCCGGGCTCGGCGTCGCGCCGCGGCATGTCGCGGGACATCGCGGCGAACGGCACGAAGATCTTGGTGTTGTCGGGGCCGCTGTAGTTGCTGTCCTGGTTCTTCTTGCGGATCTTTCCCACCACCGTGTACGGCATGCCGTTCAGCGTGATCGTCTCGCCCAGAATGCTGCGCTTGCCGAACAGCTGCTCGGCAACGTCGAACCCGACGATCGCCACCCGCGACACCTGCTGCTCGTCCTGCCACGAGAAGCGGCGCCCGTCGGCAAGCTCGATCGTGCGGATTTCCTGGTACTGCGGTTCGATGCCGGTCACGCGCGCGGTGGCGGCGTTGTAGCTGCTCTTCACCTTGACCGCGCCGCGCTCGATCTCGGGGCTGACGACCGCGACCATCGGCGACTCGGCCGCGATCGCCCGGGCATCGTCGAGCGTCAGCAGCACCTGGCGCCCGGCGCGTTCGCCCCCCGCCTGCATGCTGGTACGGCCGCCCCAGACGATGCCGATGTTCTTGCCGAGCTCGAGCAGCACCGCGTCGTTGCCGCGGCGGAACCCTTCACCAGTCGCCGACAGGATGACGACCGAGATCATTCCCCACAGAATGCCGAACATCGTGAGGCAGCTGCGCAGCTTGTTGGCGCGCAGGTTCTGAATCGACTGGGTAATGGCTTCTTTCATCGGCCAGCGCCTTGTCGTTACGAAGGCAGGATGGCCTTGTCACCCTGTTTGAGCCCCTCGAGGATCTCGATCTTGGTGCCGTTGCCGACTCCCAGCTTGACCGGCAGCCTCTTGCGGCCGTTCCTCGCCCCCGGCGCCGCCATCTCGACAAAGGCGTTCTTCTGCGCGTCGTAGATGATCGCCGCCTCGGGCAGAATGAGCGCGTCGGCGTGCTCCTCGAGCACGATTTCAGCGTTGGCCGTCATGTTGGCCTTGAGCTCCTTGCCGGGATTGTCGATCGAGACGCGCACCTCGAAGTTGGTGACGTTGTCCTTCTCCACCCCCATCGGCGAGATCTGCGTGACCTGGCCGTTGAACACTTTGTCCTTGAAGGTTTCGACCCGGATGCGGGCCGGCTGACCGAGCCTGACGCGGCCGATGTCGGCCTCGTCCACTTTGCCTCGGACGAAGACCTGCTCGATGTCGCCGAGCGTCATGACGAGGGTCGCGTTGGCACCGAGATTCAGAATCGACGACACCGGGCTGCCGATCTCCACGTCGCGCGACAGGACGGTGCCACGAATCGGCGCCCGAATCGTCGCGTTCGCGACATCTTCCGCGGCGCGTTCGGCCGCCGCCTTCGCCTGGGCAACCTGCGCGCGCGCTTCGGTGACCTTCGCCTTGCCGATCGCCAGCTGCGACTGGGCCGCGCGTTTGCGGTTCTCCGCCACGTCGACCAGGCTGTGCGCATCGTCGAGCGCCGACTGCGCGATCAGGCTCTGCGCGAACAGCGTCTGCGCGCGCTCGTAGGCGCGGCGCGCGAACTGCTCGTCCGGGCCCTCCGCTTCGACGATGTTCTTCTTCAACTGGGCTTCGGCGGCTTCGAGCGAGGCGCGGGCGGCCTGGAGGTTTGCCTCGGCGCCGCGCAACGCCGCGGCGAGCTGCTCGCGATCGAGCTCGACGAGGATGTCGCCGGCTTTCACCGCGCGATCGACGTCGGCGTTCAGGACCTTGATGATCCCGTTCGCCTTCGACTTGATCTCGATCTTCGTGATCGGTTCGACCTTGCCGGTGGCGACGACCGACTTGACCATGGTGCCGCGCTCGACCGTCGCCAGATGGGACGCGTCGATGTCCGGGGACGCCCCTTTCAGCGTCGCGATGCCGGCCGCGCCGCCGAGAACCACCACCGCGATCGCGGCGCCGATGTACAGGCGTTTCCGTGATTTTCGTGCTCCAGACGTCATACGCACTCTTACGAGATCGGGATGGGGTTAGTTCAAAGACGATCGCGTCGGCCGTCCGCGCTCGGCGTGTCCGCTGAGTGCCGAAAGCTGAGAGCGCTAAGATACGGAGATGTGGATTCTGCAGAGCGCTGAAGCGACGTTCCGTCTGAACTCCGGCGCCGTCAAGACGGTGGGACGCGCGGCGCGCGCCGATTTCATCCTCGACGTCGCGCTCGTGTCGCGGCTCCACTGCCGGTTGACCGCCGGCGAGGATCAGCTCGACGTCGTCGATCTGAAGAGCACGAACGGCACCTACGTGAACGACAAGCGGGTGGATAAGGCAACGCTGGCGACAGGGGATCGCCTGCGAGTCGGCCGGGT
>JAOBWF010000040.1 GCA_025463215.1 Acidobacteriota bacterium
GACGCTGCTGCCGCGCGGCATCGAGCGGATGGGCGTCGAGGTCGCCCGCGACATGCGCGAGGGTCTTAATGGCGCCGATATCGTGATGATGCTGCGGCTACAGCGCGAGCGCATGAACGGCTCATTCGTGCCGTCGAGCCAGGAATACTTCCATTATTTCGGCCTCGACCAGAAAAAGCTCGCTTACGCAAAACCCGACGCGCTGGTGATGCATCCGGGACCGATGAACCGCGGCGTCGAGATCGCCTCGGACGTCGCCGACGGCCCGTATTCGGTAATTCTCGAGCAGGTCGCCAACGGCGTCGCCGTCCGCATGGCCGTGCTCTATCTGCTCGCCGGTGGAGCTGAGGTGGTTCAGTGAACGTCAGAAGTCAACAGGCAAAGGTCACACGTTAACCCGATGGCCAAGACACTGCTGAGAGGCGGGCGGGTCGTCGATCCGGCGAACGGCCGCGACGGCGTGTTCGACGTCCTGATCGACGGCGATCGGATCGCGCGGGTCGGACGCGATCTGCCGGGCGATGGCGCGAAGGTCGTCAACCTGCCGAGCGGGCTGGTGATCGTGCCCGGGCTGATCGACATGCACGTCCACCTGCGCGAGCCGGGGCAGGAGCACAAGGAGACGGTCGCGACCGGCACGGCATCCGCGGTGGCCGGTGGTTTTACCGCGGTCGCCTGCATGCCGAACACGACGCCGGTCAACGACAACGCCGGCGTGACCGGCTATATCCTCGCCAAAGCGGCCGAGGCGAACCTGGCGCGCGTCTACCCGATCGGCGCGGTGTCGCTCGGCCAGAAGGGCGAGCAGCTGGCCGACATCGCCGAGCTGAAGCAGGCCGGCTGCGTCGCGTTGACCGACGATGGCCGGCCGGTCGCGACGGCGATGCTGATGCGCAGGGCGCTCGAGTACGCCAGCATGTTCGACCTGCCGATCATCGAGCATTGCGAAGAGCAGACGCTCAAAGGCGACGGCGTCGCGCACGAGGGGTTTCACGCCTCCGCGCTCGGGCTGCGCGGCATTCCGGGCGAGTGCGAATCGATCATGGCATCGCGCGACATCGCGCTCGCCGAGCTGACCAGGGGCATCGTGCACATCGCCCACATGAGCGCCCGCCAGACGCTCGACGCCGTTCGCTATGGCAAGTCGCGCGGCGCCCGGGTGACCTGCGAAGTGACGCCGCATCACTTCGTCCTGACCGACGAGATGCTCGGTGCGCCGATTGCCTACGACACCAACGTCAAGATGAACCCGCCGCTGCGCGAGGCGGCCGACCGCGACGCGATGCTCGCCGGCCTGAAGGACGGCAGCATCGACGTGATCGCGACCGATCATGCGCCGCATCACGCCGACGAGAAGCAGGTCGAGTTCGATCGCGCGCCGTTCGGCATCACCGGTCTGGAAACGGCCGTCTCGCTCTGCTTCGATCGGCTGGTCCACGCCGGCGTCGTGTCGCTGCCGCGGCTGGTGGAGCTGCTGTCGGTCAACCCCGCCCGCATCCTGCGCGTGCCCGGCGGCTCGCTCGGCGACGGCGCGCCGGCCGACATCACGATCCTCGCGCCGGATCTGGCGGTGACCGTCGACGCGAAGACGATGGTTTCGCGATCGAAGAACACGCCGTTCGACGGCTGGACGTTGCGAGGCGGTGTCGCGGCGACGATCGTCGGCGGCCGCGTCGTCTACGCCAACCCCGCTGTGGATCTCAGGATCTGAGGATCTAAGACACTGATGGACAAGCGCACCGAGCTTCACGAAAAAGCCCTCAAGGACCTCCAGCTGTCGGAGGTCCTGATGATGGATGGGCACTTCGACTACGGCAACGGCTATCACGGGCGCGTCTATCTGAACGCGCACCAGCTGTTTCGTCATCCGTCCACGATCTGGCGCTACGCCCAGGATTTGCTCGACGTCATGCCGAGCGAGCTCGTGCAGCGCGCCGAGGTGGTCGCCGGTCCGGTGACCGGCGGCGCGCTGCTCGCGCATACCATCGCCGGCCTGCTCGACAGCCGGCGCAGCCTGACGCACCCGCCGTGCAGCTTCGCGCCGTTCAACTACGATCCGTCCGGCGGCTTCGCGCTGCGCGCGTTCTATCGCCAGGAGCTGACAGGCAAGCGGGTCCTGCTGGCCGACGATGTCCGGAATACCGGCGAGACGTTCGCGCGCTGCGCCGCGCTGGTGAGAGAAGCGGGCGGTACGGTCGTGGCCACCGTCGAAATCTACGATCGATGCGAAGCGAACGTCGATCTCGGCGTGCCGAACATCGCGCTCGCCGAATACAAGGCGCCCGAGAACTACCACGCCGCCGACTGCCCGCTCTGCGCGCAGAAGGTGCCGATCACCCGTTTCTAACGGAGAGCAGCCATGAGAACCGTCACCCTCGGCGTTATCGCATTCGCCCTCACCACAGCCGTCGCGGCGCAGCAGCCCGCCTTCAAGCGCACCGTCCTGCAGCAGAGCGACATCGCGGTCGCCGGTCATGAGGTCGTGCAGGCGGTCGCAGAGTTCGAACCGCGCGCCACTCCCGGACGGCACACGCATCCGGGGGAAGAAATCGGCTACGTCCTCGAAGGCACGTTCCTGGTCGAGCAGGAAGGGAAGCCGCCGGTGACGCTCAACGCCGGCGGCAGCTTCCTGATTCCAGCCGGCACGATTCACAACGCGACCAACACCGGTGCGGCGACCGGGAGGATTCTCGCCACCTACATCGTCGAGAAGGGCAAGCCGCTGGCGACGCCGGCGCCGAAGTAATCAGGGCTCGGGCTGCGTCGGCATCAGAGACAGCACGGGTCCGGCCAGGCGCTGGATCCTGCCGTCCTGATGTTCGAAGGGCAGGTCGCGCCATGGCGCCGGGCCTTCACCGCTGACAGTCGGCCTCGGCGGTGAGGGTCGAGACGTGTCAAGGCGTCAGGTGAAGATGACCGAGCGCGCCGCGGTCGATGTCGGCGCGATCCATTCGCATCTTCCTGTGCCGGACCGCCTGCCAGTCCTTGATGAAGTCGTCGTAATGCGCCGAGAGCGGATGCCCCGATTCGCCGATCGCGTCGATGAACCGGCTGTCGCCGGCTGACGAGAGATCGATGATCTCGCGGTAGCCGGGCACCATATGGACGTCGTACGGGTGATCCGCCGCCGTGACGCCGACGTTCACGGTGCTCCAGTCGCCGCCGATCGCGGCCGAGCGGCTGAGGATCGGACGCAGCGCCGCCACCGAATCGAGCGCGTGCGGAAACATCGCGCGGTGCACCGCGTCCCACCGCCAGCGCGCCATGTCGCTGCCCATCCTGTTCTGCAGATCGTCGATCCCGCTGCGGAACGCGCGCATCACCGCGTCGTCGCACGTTTCATGCGCCGGCGTCGTCACGTCGTCGCACCACGGCGAGTCGTTGGTGGCGAGGGTCGTCGCGAGGAAGCGCGCGACGAACGAGAACTTGCCCTGATACAGGTCGGTGGCCGAGGGCCCGAGCTCGTCGGCGACGAGCGCCGGCGTCAGATGCAGGAACCAGGCCTGAAAGATCGCCGTCGCCGCGCTGTCTGCGGTGGCGTCGAGATTCCACTGGCGGAGGCGATCCAGCGCCGGCTGGTCGCGTGGGTCGCCGCTGCGTGCATGCGCGAGCAGCAGCGGCAGCAGCGTCTTCGCGTGCAGCGACAACGTGTCCGCCTGGATGTGCGCGAAATCGTCTGGCGTGAAGCTCGTGTGGCCATGAATGAGATCGGCGATCCGCTGGGCGCGGTACGGCTCGGTCCACTCGACGCCGAGGTTGTGTGGGTACGACGCCGGCGCGGGGCGGTGGTTGGCCGTGATGATGACGTGCCCTGGCGGATCGTAGAGGTGCGGCAGTTCCTCGAACGGCACCCAGCCGGTCCACTCCGCGCTGCCGGTCCAGCCGTCCGCGGGGCGCGAGCCGTCGCCTGACGCCCGGATCGGAATGTGCCCCGGCGCGTAATAGCCGATGTGTCCCGCGGTGTCGGCGAACACGAAATTCTGCGATGGCACGACGTAGCCGCGCAGCGCCTCGGTGAACTCGGACCAGTCGCGCGCGTCGTTCATCTTGAAGAACGCCGGCAGCGTGGCATCGTCCGGATCGAGCGCGGTCCAGCGGAACGCGAGCGGCTCGACCATCGGCGGCCGCGGCGTCGTCTTCGAGTCGGCGTTGTTGGCGTTGATGGCGTCGGAGATCAGCGGGCCGTGGCGGGTGACGCGGACGTTGAGCACGACCGGCGCCGCGCCCTTGACGATAATCGTCTCGGGAATGACGATGATCGGCTCCTGCGCGCCGCGGAATTCGGCGTGCGTGCCGGTCGCGTCCACGTGCTCGCGATACAGGTCCTCGACATCGGCGGCGACGTTGGTCGCGCCCCAGGCGATCGAGCGGTTGCGTCCGAGCGCGACCGCCGGGATGCCGGGAAAGGTGCCGCCGATGACGTCGAAGTCGCCGGCCGAGATGTGCGCCAGGTACCAGGTGGACGGCAGCCGCGTGCCGAGATGCGGATCGTTGGCAAGCAACGGTTTGCCGCTCGCCGTCATCGTGCCGTCGATCACCCAGTTGTTCGAGCCGACCCCCTCGACGGAGGCGCCCGCCAGGAAGTCGCGGACGTGCGGATCGCCGGGCGCCAGCGCCGACGCGAAGGCGCGCGACCACCGTGTGGTGTCGGCGTCCGGGTCCCCCCGGTGAATCTGGCGGGCCTGGTGTGTGTCCACCGTCGGGCTGTCGGAGCCGGTCAGGATGCTCAGGCCCTCGACCGCGTACGGCGGCATCAGCTCCGCCATCCGCGCTTCGCCGACGACCGCGAGCAGATCATGGCGCAGCAATTCGAACGAGTAGTTGCCGCTCAGATCCCACGCCATCATCTTCACCCAGACGAGGACGTCGACCGCGGTCCACGGTTCCGGCTCGAATCGCAGCAGCGTGAATTCGGGCGGCAGGCCGGCGCCGTGATGCGTCGTGATGAACGCGTTGACCCCGGCGACGTAGGCGTTGACCTGCTGCTTCGCCCAGTCGGGCGTCGACGCCCACGCGGTGCGTGCCGCGCGGGCGAAGCCGACGGTGCGCAGAAACCGATCCTGCGGCACGGTCGCGGCGCCGAGGATTTCGGAGAGGCGGCCGTGGCCGATGCGCCGCTGGAATTCCATCTGCCACAATCGATCCTGCGCGTGCACATAGCCGAGGCCGAACACACCATCGAGCTTGCTCGTGGCGATGATGTGCGGGATGGCGTCGGCGTCGCGAATGATCTCGATCGGCGCCGCCAGCCCGGCGACCTGAATCGTGCCGTCGACCTGCGGCAGCGATCGGCGGAGATAGTGGTAGCCGCCGGCCGCGACGATCGCCAGCAGCAGGGCGAGCGCCGCGACAGCCTTCAGAACCGTTCGTCGCATGTCAGAATGATACCGAGTGCCGGCTCCGAGGCGCATTGAGATTTCAGAGGGCAGATTGCAGATTCAGCGGTTGAAACCGGCGCTCGATGGGCTGTACGCCAACTTCAACCACGCCGATTCGGCGACCGATCCGATCCAGATCGTGCGCCGGTTCGAGCGAGACGACGACCGCGAGATCGTCGGGTTCATCGCGGCCGCGCTCGCCTTCGGGCGCGTCTCGAGCGTGCTGCAGTCGATCGAGCGCGTGCTGGCGGTGATCGGAGCGGCGCCCGCCGCCTACGTCCGCCAGTTCGATCCGCGGCGCCACGCTCCCTCGTTTGCCGGCATCGTCCACCGCTGGACGCGCGAAGCGGACATCGTCGCGATGCTGTGGCTGCTGCGCCAGATGATCGATCGCGCCGGGTCGGTCGAGGGGTTCTTCCTCGAAGGCTACGACGCCGCCGCGGACGACATCGCGGACGCGCTCGATAGCTTTTCGACGCGGGCGATGGCGCTCGATCTCGATGCGGCGTATGGCCGCGTGGCCGACGCGTCGGCCGGCTCACGGCCGGGACGTCTGGGCGTCGGTTACTTTTTTCCGCGGCCGTCCGCAGGATCGGGCTGTAAGCGGTTGAACCTGTTTCTGCGCTGGATGGTCCGCCGCGACGCGCTCGATCTCGGCGTTTGGAAGCGGGTCGATCCGGCCAAGCTGATTGTGCCGCTCGACACCCACGTGATCCGCGTCGGCCGCTGTCTCAGGCTGACGACCTACACCAGCCCGGGATGGCGGATGGCGCGCGACATCACCGCGTCGCTGCGCAAGCTGGATCCGGTCGACCCGGTGAAGTATGACTTCTCGGTCTGCCATCTCGGGATGATGAACGCGTGCGGCTTCGGCCGTGCCCAGGCCGACTCGCAGTGCCCGTTGCGCGGCGCCTGCCGGCCGCGGATTCGAGTTCGGGGGCGGCCGGCCCGCTAGAAAGATTTCCGGCAAGGCCGTTTGCGAAATTGTCGCCGCGGTCGTACGATCGCGCTAGCCTCCCCGGACGCGTTCGCCGCGATCGAACGTGCCTGCCGGTTTTTCGAGACCCGGCACCCGCTGGGTGCCGGTCGCGTCGAAGCGACTCGACGAATGGTCGGAAGCGCCGCTTCAAGATCCCTTCGTTGAGCACACCGCGTGCTTTGACGCTCTCTTCAAGACTCTTCCGCGATGCCCTGCCGGCGACAGCTCCGCCCGCGTCGTTCGACGGGTATCGGGAGGTCACATGAATTCGTTTACGCCTGACGGCGAGCGCGTCCTGTCAGTGCATACCGTCGCCGTGAGGTTCGGCGTCTCCGATCGAACGATCCGGTTCTGGGCCGAGACGGGACAGCTCCCTGGCTTCAAGGACGGACCGAAAATCTGGCGGTTCCGCGCGACCGACGTCGCGGCGGCACAGGCGCGGCTGACGATGCGGCGGCGAAGCACGGCGAATCACAGGGGGAATGGCGATGACTGGTAAGGACGACCCGCTGTTGCACTTCCGGCGCCGGCATGTGCGGGACGAGGTCGAGGTGTTGATCGGCCGGTCGGCGGTGCGCGTGATCGTGGCCCTGGTCACGCTCGCGTTCGCCGCGGCGTTCGGCTGGTCGGACCCGAAGCACGCACGCGATCTGATCGAGATGATCCGGCGGCTGCCGTCGTTTTGATGCCGGGGTCGATCAGCGTGATAACGGATCGGTCAGCGAGGCGCCGGCGGCGCCTCGCTGCCGGCGATGTGCGGCTTCGCGGCGACGCGGGTGTAGACGTCCGCCGTCTGCGCCACCATCCGCTCGACCGTAAAGCGCTCGGTGACGCGGGCGAACCCGGCGTCGCCCATTCGTCGGCGGAGGTCTGCGTGCTTCAGCGCGCGGACGATCGCGCCGGCGAGCGCGTGATGATCGCGAATCGGTACGAGCAGGCCGTTGACTTCGTCCTCGACGATCTCGGGAATGCCGCCGGCGCGCGTCGCCACGATCGGCCGGGCGCAGGCCATCGCATCGAGCAGCGACGTGCCGAGCCCTTCGGTCACCGAGCTCATCACGAACAGGTCGAAGCCCTTGATGCAGCCGAGGACATCGGTGCGGAATCCGGGCAGCAGCACGTGCTTCTCGAGGTGATGCTCGTGGACCTGCTTCTCGAGATGCTCCCGCAGCTCGCCTTCTCCGAGGATGACGAAACGGGCGTCGGGCAGCTGCTGCACCACCAGATGGGCGGCGTCGATCAGGTAGCGCTGCCCCTTATGCGGCACCAGGGCCGCGACGTTGCCGACGACCGGCGCTCCGTGCGGCAGCCAGAACGCCTCATGCACATTGACCGGGTCCGCCGCGGCCGCGTGCTCGACGTCGATGCCTTCGTGCACCGTCACCGTCCGTTCCTCGGGCACCCCGTCGGCCACGAGCATCTGCCGGATCGCGTCCGACGCCGCGATGAAGCAGTCGACCTGGCGGTACTTCCAGCGCGAGAACGAATTCCACTTGAGGTGAAAGTCGACGCGCCGCGCCGCGATCAGCGCCGGCGCCGGCCGCCCTTTGGCGGCCGCCGCGCCGATCGAGAGCGCCAGCGCCGCCATCGCGACGCCGTGCGGATCGTGCGCGTGGATGACGTCGGGGGCGAGCCGCTTGACGACCCGCGACAACTTCCACGCCGCCGACAGATCCATTTCGGCGCGCGGCGCGATTGGAATCAGATCGAGCCCTTCCGCGGCGCGCCGCCGCAATTCGCCGTCGGGATGCGCGACGAGCGCGGCACGGTGGCCGATTGACCGCAGGCCGTTGACCGTCAGCAGCACCTGATTCTGGCCGCCGCGCCACGTTCGCGCCGTGTCGATGTGCAGGGAGAACATTACGGTGCGGGGTGCGCGGTGCGAGGTGCGCGGTGCTGCAGTTCGCGAAGTTTGGCGAACTTCAGGAAGACGTAATACGCGTTCATCGCCGAGATGATGAAGCCCGGAACGCCCTCGCGGATGCCGCCGCGGGCAATGTAATTGCGCAGAAAGGCCAGCGGCGGATGCCCCGCGATCTGCAGCAGCCCCGCCCGCCGCCCATCCTCGTGCATCTGCCGCGCCGCCAGCGTCGTGTAGCGGTCGATGGTCTCCAGGTGATCGGCGATATCGCGGTAGGCGTAGTGCTGGATCTCGCCGGTGAGTGTGCCGGACGATCCGTCGACGGTCAGCGACTCGTGGACGTAGCGCCCCGTCCAGCGCGCGCGGCGCCGGTCGTAGAGGCGATCCTGATGATCGGGAAACCAGTCGGTCGATCGGACCCATCGGCCGAGGTGCCAGGTCACACGCGGAATCCGGAACGCGGCGTGCCGCGGATCGGTCGTCAGCGCCGCGCGGATCTCGGCCGCCAGCGCCGGCGTGACGCGCTCGTCCGCATCCAGCGACAGCACCCAGTCGTGCGACGTCAGCGAAGCCGCGTAATTCTTCTGTTCGATGTGCCCGAGCCAGTCGTGGACGACGACCCGATCCGTGTATTGACGGGCGATGGCGACCGTGTCGTCGGTGCTGCGTGAGTCGACGACGACGATCTCGTCGGCCCAGGCGACCGAGGCCAGGGCCGCACCGAGATCGATCGCTTCGTTTTTGGCCACGACCGTGACCGAGAGCTTCGGCACGCTCGGAGTGTACCTGAGGGCCGGTGGGTCGGATAGGGCCCGTATGATCCGTGACTGGCACAACGACCGCGGAGATCCCAGAAAGCGAGCGCTCCGCGTTCTCGGCGGTTCCTTCTCGTCGTCGTCGGCTAGCGGGCGACCTGCACGAAATTACCGCCGCCGTTGATCGGTACCTGCTGCACCGCTTCGAAGTCGACGAGCGACTTGTTGTAGTCGGAAATCGCGCGGATCTCGACCGTGCGGGCGAGCGACAGATCGCGCTGCGCCTGGACGACGAAGAACGGCGAGGACATGCCGGCGGCCAGCTTCTTCTCCTCCGCCTCCAGCTTCTTCTCCTGCAGTTCGCGTGAGGCGCGCGCCGACTGCACCAGCTGCTGGTTCGACAGCACGTTGCGCGCCGCGGTGCGCACCTGCGTGATGACCTGCATCTCCATGTTCTTGAGCTGCGCCTGGGCCTGGTCGTATTCCAGCTTCACCCGCGCCAGGTTGGCGTGCGCCGTGTTGGCGCCGAGGGGATAGCCGACGGTGACGCCGAAGGTCCACGTCGGGTTCACGCCCTGGAAGAGGTCGCCGAGGACGCCGCCGAAGCCGAAGTTGTTGATCACCGTCCGGTTCGGCGAGGCGCCGGCCGCGATCGCCTGGAGGTCGACCGCGCTCAACTGCGTGCCGCCGACGCCGATCGGGTTGTAGCCGATGTTGGCGTTGACGTCCGGCTTGAGCTGGTTACCGTAGTACTTGATGTTGATGTCGCTCTGATCGAGCGCGTTCTTGGCGGCGCGCACGTCGGCGCGCTTGTCGAGCGCATTGCGCACCGCCGCGTCCAGGTCGATCGCGCGCGCGTCGAACGACGGCAGGTCGCTCGGCTCGAACACCATGGTCCAGAACTGCGGCGTGCCCGGGTCGAGGATCAGCGCGCGCAAGGCGTCCTGCGCCTGCTTGATCGCCGCCTCGGCGACGATCACGCTCGACTCGTTGGTCGCGACCTCCGCCTGCGCCTGGACGATGTCGATCGGCGCCATCGTGCCGATCTCGACGCGCTTCTGGTTGTCCTTGAGCGACTGACGGGACAGCGCCAGCGATTCCTGCTGCGCCTTCAGGTTGTTGATCGAATACGAAAGATCCCAGTAGGCGTTGCGCACGTTGCGCAGCGTCTGCGTCACGACACTCTCGAGCTGGATGTCGGACAGGTCGCGCACTTTCTTGCTGACCGCCACCTGCTGCCGGATCGAGTCGATCTGGAAATTGCGCAGCAGCGGCTGCGTGTATTGCACGTTCAGGTTGGAGGTGAGCTGCGGGCTGAAGTTGCTGAACAGGTTGGTCGTGGTCAGGCGCGAGCTGTTCCAGTTGGCGGTATAGCTGCCGCCCCAGGGCAGCGCCTGGTTCAAGCCGACGTTCGATGCGAACGTGCCGTTGTCGACGGTCGAGCCGCCGGCCAGCGCGCTGGTCGCCGCCTGCGTCTGCGACTGCCGCGTCAGCGTCGTCTGAAAGTTCGGTTGCCAGAGCGAACGCGCCAGCGAGACGCCGGTGTCCTGAATCTGCGGGTCGAACCGCTGGATCCGGATGCCGAGGTTCTGCTCCATCGCGAGATTGACCGCCTCGTCGATCGAAATCCGGCGCAGGGTTTCGTCCGGTTGCAGGGCCACATTCTGCGCCGCGGTCCGGAGCGCGAGACTGAGGCTGGCCGGTTGGCCCTGCCCGGTAGCGGACACCTGCTGCCCGGAAGCGGACACCGCCGGCAGGACCAGGACCGCCGCGATCACGGCATTTCGGGCGCGAAAAAGCTGATACAGACGCATTGCTACGGCTCCATCCGAGGAAAAGTGAATCCGGGTGCGGTTCTGAAGTGTAGACGGTCTGAGGGGAACTTCGGTTCACCCAGATTGTATACTTTTCCATGCACATTTCTGACCGCCTGCGGCCGGGTGTGGCGGCGCTGACGCTGGTTGTCGCGACCGCACACCTGGCAGGCGCCCCCGGCCCCGCGGCCGTGAAGAAGGCTGGCAGCGTCAAGTCGGCCGGCGGCTTCGAGCTGACGGTCGACAGCATCATGCGGGGGCCGAAACTGGTCGGCTATCCCCCGACGGGGCTGCGCTGGTCGGGCGATTCCTCGCACCTGTACTTCGAGTGGCGTCACGACGGCGAGGACGACGCCGCGACGTGGGTCGTGGCGCGCGACGGCGGTGCGCCGCGCCAGCTGACCGACGAGGAGCGGCGCAGCGCGCCCCCGGTCAACGGCCGCTGGGACGCCGCCCATCGCCGCGTCCTCTTCGTCGACCGCGGCGACATCGTCCTGCTCGACAGCGCGACCGGGAACCGCCGTCAGATCACGCGCACGACCGGCAACGAAGGCAACCCGCGCTGGGCGCGCCAGGAATCGGCCGTCACCTTCACCCGGGACAACAACCTGTTCATCGTGCCGCTCGACAGCGGCGAGATCGCCCAGCTGACCGACATCCAGCCGCGCAAGCGCGATCCGCGGGACACCGACAGCCAGAAGTTCGTCAAAGAGGAAGAAACCAGGCTGATCGAGCACACGCGGGTCGCCGCCGAGAAGAAAAAGCGCGCCGACGAGAAGGACAGGAGCCGTGCACTGCCGAAGTTCGAGCTCGCGGATCGCCAGACCGCGAACGATCTCCAGCTCTCGCCAGACGGCACGCACGTGTTCGTCCTCGTCGTCGAGCGCGCCGAAACGGCGAAGCGGCCCAACGTGCCCAACTACGTGACCGAGTCGAGCTACACCGAGGACATCCCGGCGCGGACCTTCGTCGGCGACACGCAGGACCGCCGATGGCTGATGGTCATGAATACCGCGAGCGGGAAGAACGTGACCGTGGATTCACCGGTCGCGGCGGTCAAGGACACGACGGAGACCAAGGGCGCCATGCCGTCGGGTGTCCGCTGGGGCATGCCGGTGCTGTCGGACGATGGCGCACTGGCGGTGGCGCACGTCCGCGCCGCGAATAACAAGGATCGCTGGCTGGTCGCCGTCGATCCGGAATCGGGCAAGGTTCGCATCGTCGACACGCTGCACGACGACGCGTGGGTGCGCGAAGTCGGCGGGTCCGGATCGATCGATCCCTCGTTCGGGCTGCTTCCCGATCGCAAGCACGTGTGGTTTCTGTCGGAGCATGACGGCTGGATGCACCTGTACACCGTCGACGCGACCAGCGCGCAGCCGTCGGCGCGGCAGCTGACGCAGGGGACGTGGGAGATCGACGCGGTCGTGCTGTCGACCGACGGCAGGACGTTCTACATCACCAGCACCGAGGTGCATCCGGGCGAGCGGCACATCTATGCGATGCCGACCGAGGGCGGCGCGCGGACCAAGCTGACGTCGATGCCCGGCGGGTCGAGCGGCGAAGTGTCGCCTGACGGCGGCACCTTCGGCCTGATCTACTCGTCGAGCACGAAGCCGAACGAGGTCTACGTGATGCCGAATCGCGCCGGCGCGACGGCGACGCAGGTCACGACCTCCACGAGCGAGGAATGGCGGTCGTTCAAATGGATCGAGCCGCAGCTGGTGACCTACAGGACGCGCGACGGGGTCGAGGTCCATGCGCGGCTGTTCACGCCGGAGATGATCGGCGCGAAGCGCGATCCCGCCGCCCCCGCGGTCGTATTCGTGCACGGCGCGGGCTATCTGCAGAACGCGCACCGGTACTGGTCGTCGTACTATCGCGAATACATGTTTCACAACCTGCTCGCGTCGCGCGGCTACGTCGTGCTCGATCCCGACTATCGCGCCAGCGCCGGTTACGGCCGCGACTGGCGCACCGCGATCTACCGCCACATGGGCGGCAAGGATCTCGAAGACGTCGTCGACGGCGCCAAGTACCTGGTCGCGGCCCAGAAGGTGAACCCGAAGCGGATCGGCGTCTATGGGGGCAGCTACGGCGGCTTCATCACGCTGATGGCGATGTTTACGACGCCCGACGTGTTCGCGGCCGGCGCCGCGCTGCGGCCGGTGACCGACTGGACGCATTACAATCACGACTACACCGCGAACATCCTCAATGAGCCGCAGGCGGATGCCGAGGCGTACCGCAAGAGCTCGCCGATTTATTTCGCCGACGGCCTCAAAGGCGCCCTGTTGATCTGCCACGGCATGGTCGACACCAACGTCCTGTTCCAGGACAGCGTCCGTCTGGTGCAGCGGCTGATCGAGCTGCGCAAGGACAACTGGTCGGTGGCGCCGTTTCCGGTCGAGAACCACGGCTTCGAGGAAGACACGAGCTGGGCGGACGAATACAAACGCATCCTGAAACTGTTCGAGGACACCCTCAAGCCCCATGACACGCGACGAGCTTCTTGATCTGTATCGCACCTCGGGCGCGCTGCTCGAAGGGCATTTCCGTCTGACCTCCGGGCTGCACAGCCCCGGCTACCTGCAGTGCGCGCTCGTGCTGCAGCACCCGCGCCACGCCGAGGCGCTCGGCCGCGCCATCGGCGAACGCGTCCACGACGTCGGGCCGACGGTGGTGCTGTCGCCGGCGCTCGGCGGGGTCGTCATCGGCCAGGAGGTCGGCCGCGCCCTCGGCGTCCGCGCCATCTTTGCCGAGCGCCAGGACGGCAAGCTGGCGCTAAGGCGCGGCTTCACCCTCAACCCAGACGATCGCGTGCTGGTTGTCGAAGATGTCATGACGACCGGTGGATCGACGCGGGAGACGATCGAGGTCGCGAAGGCCGCGGGCGGACAGGTGGTCGGTACGGCATCGATCGTCGACAGGTCCGGCGGCACGATTCGGTTCGACGTGCCGTTCGTGTCGCTGCTCGAGATCGCGCTGCCGACCTACGATCCGGCGCAGTGCCCGCTCTGCGCGAAGGGTCTCGCCGTTGTGAAACCGGGTTCGAGACCGGTTGTTGTTTGACGCGGCGATCGAACGCCGAGGACACCATGGGCGCACAGGAAGTTCCCGGTTGGATCGGACCTTCCCTTGGCGTCCTTGGCGTCCGTGGTGTTGAGTAGGCGCCGATGCCGACGTTCAAGATCACCGTCGCCTACGACGGCAGCGACTACGTCGGCTGGCAGCGGCAGGCCAACGGCGTCGCAATCCAGGCGCTGATCGAAGATGCCTTGCGCGACCTCGACGGGCGCGACGTGCCGGTCGCCGGCGCCGGGCGCACCGACGCCGGCGTTCACGCGCTCGGACAGGTCGCCGCCTTCTCGATCGCGCGGCCGCTCGGTCCTGACGCAATCGTGCGGGCGATCAACGCCTCGATGCCGCCGGCGATCCGCGTGCTGGCGGCGGAGGAAGTGGCGCCGGCGTTCCACCCGCGATTCGGCGCCCGCCAGAAGACGTATCGCTATCAGCTTTGGAACGCCGACGTGATGAGCCCGTTCGAGCGCGCCTACGCGTGGCACGTACCCGGACCGCTCGACGTCGAGGCGATGCGCGCCGCGGCGCGCCTGCTCGAAGGCCGCCATGACTTCGCGGCATTTCAGGCGACAGGCAGTTCCGTGAGCACAACGGAACGGGAGATCTTCGCATCGCGGATTGCGGACCGCGGATTGAGGACTGCGGCGGAATCGGCCATCGAATTGCCGACGCAATCCGCAATCCGCAATCCGCAATCCGCACTACTGAGTTACGAAGTGACCGGCTCGGGGTTTCTTCGTCATATGGTGCGGATCATCGTCGGATCGCTGGTGGAAGTCGGGCGCGGGCGTCAGCCGGTCGACTGGATCGGTGCGGTGATCGCGGGATGCGATCGCACGCGCGCGGGCCCGACCGCGCCGCCGCATGGTCTCTTTCTGGTCACCGTCGACTACCCGGGTTCGCTTGCGGCAGGATCTTGAAAGCTTGTACACTCGGAGTTTACCCACGAAGGAACCGTGAATGTCGCTTGAGCAGCTCCTGGCGTCGATTCCGCCGGGATCGCATGACGAGACGCTGGCGCGGCAGGTCAACTTCGAGCAGTTGCCCGCCCACGTCGCGATCATCATGGACGGCAACGGACGATGGGCGGCGCAGCGGCACCTGCCGCGGGTCGAAGGCCATCGCGCCGGCATCGATTCGGTCCGCGACGTCGTCGAAACGTCGGCGCGGCTCGGGATCGAGGTACTGACGCTCTACGCGTTTTCGGTCGAGAACTGGAAGCGGCCGCGCGCCGAGGTCAACACCCTGATGATGCTGCTGAAGCGGTACATCCGGCTCGAGCTCAGCACCCTGCTCAAGAACAACATCCAGTTTCGCGTCATCGGCCGTGCCGAGGAGCTGTCGCCCGACGTCCAGCACGAGCTCGAGCTCGGCATTCGCCAGACCGCCACCAACACCGGGATGCAGTTCAACATCGCGTTGAACTACGGCGGCCGCGCGGAGATCGTCGATGCGGCGCGGCGCGCGATTGCCGCTGGCGTGGCGGCCGACGACCTCGACGAGCGGCGCTTCAGCGATTTCCTCTACACCGCGGGGCAGCCCGATCCCGATCTGCTGATCCGGACGAGCGGGGAGATGCGCGTCAGCAATTTTCTGCTCTGGCAGATTGCGTACGCGGAAATCTGGGTCACCGAAACGCTGTGGCCAGATTTCCGCCGCCGCGATCTGCTCGAAGCGGTCGTCGCGTATCAGAAGCGCGATCGTCGCTACGGCGGCATCAAGCCGTCGCCGGTGGCGCTTGGCGCCAAGTGAGACTGTCGCCAGTCGCGAGTCATCAGTCACCGGTCCGCAGTCGTCGGTCGGCGATCGTCAATCGTCGGCCCGCAGTTCGCCATCAGCAATCAGCAGCCGGCAGTCGGCAGTGGACGCGGTGAAGGGATGACGCGTGCGTTGAGCGGTGCGGCATTGATTGCGATTACCGTCGGCGTGGTGTGGTTTGCGTCCGACGGCGTGTTCCAGGTGTTCGCCGCGGTGCTGGTGGTGCTCAGCGTCCGCGAGCTGGTGGCGCTGGCGAGCGCCAGCGATCTTCGGGTGTCGGCGTTTCCGGTGCACGTGGCCACGCTGCTGACCGCCTACGTCGTCGGGCGGCAGTCCGGCTACGCCCTGGAAGTTGCGATGATGGCGGCGCTCGTCGCGATCGGGCTGGGCGCGCTCGGCTCGTGGCGCGGCGGCGCCAACGCGCTCGCGACCGTTGCGGCGGCGCTGTTTCCCGCGCTCTACATCGGCCTGCCGATCGGCGCGCTCATGGCAGTGCGCGCGTTTGCCGGGCCCCGCGTCCTGTTTCTCCTGATGCTGACGGTCATGGTCAGCGACACGGCCCAGTACTACACCGGCCGCGCGTTCGGACGGCGGCCGCTGGCGCCGGCGATCAGCCCGAAGAAAACGATCGAGGGCGCCGTCGGCGGGTTCGTGTTCGGCACCGCGCTGTTCGTCGCCGCCGGCGGCTGGTGGGTGCCCGGCATGCCGCCAATCTTTCGCCTCGGCCTCGGCCTCGCCGTCGTCGCGCTCGGGATTGCCGGCGACCTCTTCGAGTCGATGTTGAAGCGGAGCGCCGGCGTCAAGGACAGCTCGGCGCTGATTCCCGGCCACGGCGGCGTGCTTGATCGGATCGACGCGCTGCTGTTCGCGGCGCCGATCTACTACATCTTTTTGAAATACGTGTGACGCGAATTTCCATTCTCGGATCGACCGGTTCGATCGGCCGGAGCGCCCTGGCGGTCGTCGACGCGCACCCGGATCGGCTGCAGGTGGTCGGCCTCGCCGCCGGCGAGAACGCCGAGCGGCTCGCCGAGCAGATCGCGCGCTACCGTCCGCGGATCGCGGCGATGGCGACCGGATCGGCGATCGATCGATTGAGGGAGATCGGCGCGCCGCGCGACGTCACGATTGGCGGCAGCGGCCGCGACGGCCTCGTCGCCGTCGCCGCGCATCCGGACGCCGATATCGTGCTCTGCGCGTCGAGCGGCACCGAAGCGCTCGAGGCGGTGCTTGCCGCGATCGAACAGCGTAAGACGATCGCGCTCGCGAACAAGGAAGTGCTGGTCATGGCCGGCGGCATCGTCACCGAAGCCGCGGCGCGGCACGGCGTCGCGATCCTGCCGGTCGACAGCGAGCACAACGCGATTCATCAGTGCCTCCACGGCCGAGCCCGCGGCGACATCCGCCGCCTGATCCTTACCGCGTCCGGTGGACCGTTCCGCGGTCTTGCGGCGTCCGAACTGGAGGCGGTCTCCGCAGCCGACGCGCTGAAGCACCCGACCTGGCAGATGGGGCGCAAGATCACGATCGACTCGGCGACGCTGATGAACAAAGGGCTCGAGGTGATCGAGGCCCACTGGCTGTTCGGGGTCGCGGGCGATCAGATCGACGTCGTGATCCACCCGCAGTCGGTCGTGCACTCGATGGTCGAACTGACGGACGGCTCGATCATCGCGCAGCTCGGCGTGACGGACATGCGGCTGCCGATTCAGTACGCATTTTCGTACCCGGAGCGGTGGGCGTCCGGGTTGCCGGTGCTCAATCTTGCACGCGCCGGCCGGCTCGACTTCGACCTGCCGGACACGAACGCCTTTCCGTGCCTGCGGCTGGCATACCGGGCGCTGGAGGCGGAACGCAGCTTGCCTGTAGTGATGAACGCCGCCAATGAAATCGCGGTCGCGTTGTTTCTCGACGGCAAGCTCGGGTTTACCGCGATCGCGGACGTGATCGAGGCGACGATGGACGCGCACAGGCCGGCCGATGTGGGGACCCTGGCGGCGGTCCGCGACGTGGACCATTGGGCGCGTGACTATGCCCGCGACATAGCGCGCGGGTTAGAATCAAAAGTCTGATGCAGACATTGCTCGCATTTGTCTTCGTCCTCGGCGTGCTCGTCTTCGTGCACGAGCTGGGGCACTTCCTGGCCGCCAAGCGCGTCGGCATCCGGGTGCTGAAGTTCCAGCTCGGGTTCAACCCGACCATCCTCAGTTTTCGGCGCGGCGATACCGAATATGGCATTGGCGCGCTGCCGCTCGGCGGCTACGTCAAGATGGCGGGCGAAAATCCGGAGGAGGTCGAGCGCGACGAACGCGGCAACCCGATCATCCATTCCGACGAGTTTCTGTCCAAGACGAAGTGGCAGCGGTTCCAGGTCCTGATCATGGGACCGGTCATGAACCTGCTGCTCGCCGTGGTGCTGACCGCGGTGGTCCTCTATCAGGGTGTCGAGCGCGGATCGTACGAAGAACAGCCGGTCGTCGTCGGTGTCGTCACCGAAGGGTCGGTCGCGGCGAAGGCCGACATCCAGCCGGGCGATCGCATCGTCACCGTCTCGGGCCGCGGCATCGACACCTGGGATCAGTTCCTGATGGCGGTCGGATCGAAGCCGAACCGCGAGATCTCGATCGGGCTGCTGCGGAACGGGCTCGAGCAGACCCGTAAGGTGACGCCGTCGGTCGTCGGCCAGAACCGGTTCGAGTTCGGCGACATCGGCGTGCTGCCGACGGTGCATCCGCATGTCGGCGAAATTTCGCCGGGCAGCGCCGCTGAACGAGCCGGCTTGAAGACCGAGGACGTGGTGCTCGCGGTCGACGGGCAGCCGATCACCTTCGGCTACCAACTGAAGCAGGCGATCTCGAAGCACCCCGAACAACAGATCACGCTGGCGATTCTTCGCCAGGGCGAGAAGCTGTCGATTCAGGCCACCCCGGCGAAACAGGGGAGCGAAGGGCTCCTCGGGATCCGCATCGCCGACGATACGGTCAAGAACAAGCCGGGGTTCGGCCAGGCGATCACCCTCGCCGTCCAGAAGAACATCGAGATGGCGCGGCTGATTTTCCAGACGCTCGGCGGGCTGTTCACCCGCGAGACCTCGCCGAAGCAGCTCATGGGACCGATCGCGATCGCGCAGCTCTCGGGCGAATCGGCATCGCTGGGCTGGATTGCGCTGATCACGCTCATGGCGTCAATCAGTCTCAACCTCGGCCTGCTCAACCTGATGCCGGTGCCGGTGCTCGACGGCGGCCATATCTTCATCATGGCGCTCGAGGGGCTGGCGCGCCGGGACTTCAGCCAGGCCGTGAAAGAAAAGATGCTGATGGCCGGATTTGCAGTCATCTTGATGTTGATGGTGACAGTCATCTACAACGATTTGACCCGAATCAGCTGGATTGAACGATTAATGCCCTGGCGCTAGCTCGTCCGGAAAGGGCGCAATAATTGCACGGTGCTCTTCCGGAGGCTTTCCGTGCAATTAATGAGATTCGTATCCCCCCCGGTTTTCGCGCTGGCCCTGGCGGCCGGCTTCCCTTCGTCCGCCGCTGCCCAGTCCGTGACCGCGACTGACGTGCAGCGCCTGCAGGACAGCATTTACGATGCGTCGCGCGCGGTCGGCCAGTTGCGTTCGCGCGATGCGGGCGCCACGTCGCAGTTGCAGGCGGAGCTCGACGATGTGTCCGACGAGGCGATCTATCTCAAGGTCAAGTTGCGGAAGAACGAACCGATCGCGCGCCGCGAGTACGACGAGGTCCGCGACCATGTCGACAGCATCAGCAACCGCGCACGCAACGGCGATCGCGGCGGCTGGGTCCCCGGGCGGGGCGCCGGCACCGTGAGCGACGATCGTCCGGTGTCTTCGGCCGGCGACGCCGCGCGCGCGCCGTATCCAGGCGACAACCGCTATCCAAACGACAACCGCAACCCGAACGACAATGGCCGCGCGTACCCGAATGACGGCCGCGCCTATCCGAACGATCCGCCGGTCCGCTCGCAGAACCCGAACGAAATTCCGGTCGCCACGGAATTCGACGTCCGGCTGCAGAACCCGCTCTCATCGAAGACCGCGCAGGTCGAGGATCGCTTCGAGGCGACGACGATGGTCGATCTGCGCGACGAGCGCGGGCGGGTGATGGTGCCTGCCGGCTCGGTGATGCGCGGCGTCGTCAGCTCGGTGCACTCGGCGACGCGGACCGAGCGCAAAGGGGCCCTGACGGTCGCCTTCGATCGCGTCACGATCAACGGCCGGTCCTATCCGATTCGCGCCACCGTGTCGCAGGCGCTCGAGAGCGAAGGCATCATGGGTGAGAAGGAAAAGATCGGCATCGGCGCGGGCGCCGGCGCCATCCTCGGCGCGATCCTCGGCGGCGCGAAAGGCGCGCTCGCCGGCATCCTGATCGGCGGCGGCGGCACCATCGCCGCGACCGAAGGGAAGGACGTCGAGCTCCCGTCCGGCACGGTGCTGCGCGTCCGGATGGACGCGCCGCTCCTGCTCAATCGGTAATTAGCGCACGACGGGCAGGAAAGGGCAGAGGGGCCGGATGGCGTCCGGCCCTTCCTGCCTATCCGGCGCGCACGACGTCGTTCATCGCCTCTCGCGCGATCCGGACCGTGAGGTCGACCTCTTTGGCGGTATGCGCCGCCGACAGGAACCACGCTTCGAACTGTGACGGCGGCGGGTAGACGCCGCGCTGCAGCATGCCGCGGAAGAACGCGGCGTAGCGCTCCGTGTTCGCGCTCGTCGCCGACGCGAAGTCGCGGACCGGACGGTCGGTGAAAAACGGCGTGACGAGGGAGCCGAACGCGTTCACGTGCAGCGCAACGCCGGCGTCGCGCGCCGCGTCCGCGAGCCCGCCGGCGAGGCGCGTACCGAGCGCCGCGAGCGATTTGTAGAGTTTCGGCGACAGGCCCTTCAGACACCACAGGCCCGCGGTCATCGCGAGCGGGTTGCCCGACAGCGTACCGGCCTGATACACCGGCCCTGCCGGAGACACCAACTCCATCAGATCCGCGCGTCCGCCATAGGCCCCGACCGGCAACCCGCCGCCGATGATCTTGCCGAGGCAGGTCAGATCCG
>JAOBWF010000068.1 GCA_025463215.1 Acidobacteriota bacterium
GGCACCAGGATCTCTACAACATCAACGGCATCGCCGGCTTCGGTCCGAACTTCGAGCTCGGCGGTCCGATCGTCAAGAACCGCCTCTTCCTCGAGCAGACGGCGCAGTATCGCTTCACCAGCGACGACGTGCCGAGCCGCCCGGAAGACGAGCGGCGGACGACGCACTGGATCAGTTCGTTCACCCGGGTCGACGCGAACCTGACCACCAAACACTCGCTGGTCGCGACCGGCGGCTTTTTCCCGAGCGTCACCACGCTGGCGTCGCTCGGCACGTTCACGCCGCCCGACGCCACCGTGGACGTGCACGAGCGCGTGGTGCTCGGCACCGCGACCGAGCGCGCGCTGTGGAGCGACGCGCTGGTCTCCGAGTCCACCGTGCAGGTGCGCGGCTATCGCGCGTCGGTGCAGCCGCAGGGCACCGCGCCGATGCTGCTCTATCCGGAAACGACGCTGGGCAACTTCTTCAACACCCAGTACCGTTCGCCGACGACGTTTCAGTTCATTCAGACCGCATCGGGATCGGCGAAGCTGCGCACGGGGCTGCACCTGTTCAAGGTCGGCCTCGACCTGCTCGTCAACGAGTACGACGGCACCAGCAACAGCCGCCCGTTCGTGATCGTCCGGTCGAACGGCCTGGTCGCGCGCCGCCTCGACTTCTCCGGACCCTCGCTGCAGAACCTGCCGACGACCGACGTGGCGCTCTACGCGCAGGACCGCGTCCAGCCGACGGCGCGCTGGTACATCGAATTCGGCACGCGCGTGGATCGCGACGGCGTGATCGGACGCTGGAACGTGACGCCGCGGATGGGCACGGCGCTGTTGCTGAACCAGGCGGGGAGCTCGGTGCTGCGCGGCGGCTACGGGCTGTTTTTCGAGCGGACGCCGTCCGCGGCGGGCGCCTTCAAGTTCGGCCAGTTCGAAACGTTCACCGACACGCGCTTCGCCGACGACGGCGTGACGCCGCTCGGGCCGCCGGTGCCGTTCGGCCACGCCACCGATCCGCGGCTCCGTACCGCGAGGGCGGCGACGTGGGACGTCACCTATGAATACCGGTGGCGGCCGTCGTTCTCCGTGCACGCCAGCTACCTCGATCGACAGGGCAGCGACGAGCTGATGCTCGACGCGGTGCGCATCGGCAACAGAGGGGATCTGCGGCTGCAGTCCTCCGGACGATCGACGTATCGCAGCCTCGAGACCGGCGTGCATCTCAGTCATGCCACGCGCGCCGATCTGACCGCGACCTACTCGCGATCGTCGGCCGAAGGCGATCTGAATTCGTTCGCGAACTATTTCGACGCGATGCTCTGGCCGGTGGTGCCGCCGCACGGCGAAGGTCCGCTGGCGACCGACGTGCCGCACCGGTTCCTGGCGCGCGGCCGGCTGCTGCCGGCAGCCTCGTGGCTGATCATCGGCGTCGCCGACTGGCGCACCGGCCTGCCGTACTCGTTGGTCGACGCGTATCTGGATTTCGTCGGTCCGCGCAACAATCAGCGGATGCCGAACTACCTCAGGGTCGACCTCGGCCTCGAGCACCGGTTCAAGATTTTCAAGCTGCAGCCGTGGATCGGCGTGCGCGCCTACAACGCGTTCAACGCCTTTCTGCCCGCCGATGTCCAGGCGAACATCTCATCCCCCGCGTTCGGTTCTCTTTACAACTCCCAGTTCCGGCAATACAGGCTGCAGGTGCGGTTCGAACGCTGATCGGGCACAATGCGTCCAGGCGAGCACTGATCTTGCTTAACTCGGGGGGATGATGCTTCATCTAACACATAGTGTCCGCCGCGGGTGGCGTTCCGTCTCGTTTGCGTGACATGCTGCATCCGGTCGCCGAGCGCGCCTCATGACATTTCTGTCGATTGTGCTGTTCACCCTTCTCACCGCGGGCCCGCCCGACGCCGCCGCCAGTCGGCTGCTGGACGGCTTCGAATCGCGGCTCGTGCGCGATCCGTCGGACCTGCACGTGGCCGCGGAATACCGCCAGCTGGTGATCGAAGCGGGGCGCTACGATCGCAGCATCAGACTCTTCGAACGGCTGGCGAAAGACCCGCGCGGTGGCGCCAACCGGTTCGTGAACCTCGCGCTCGCCAACGTCGACAAAGTGCCGGTGTCGGGATCGGTGCGGCGCGCGCTCCTCGGCCGCGAGGCGCTCGACGCGCTGAACCGCGCGATTGCCCTCGAGCCGACCGACCTGGCCTACCTGATTCGGGGCCTGGTCAATCTGTACTACGACCAATTCGTCTTCCATCGTACCGACAAAGGCGTCGCTGACCTGGAGATGGCGCGCCGCCTCGCCGCAACCCATCCGCAGATCCCGTATGCGCCGCGTATTCTCGTGGCGTTGGGCGACGGCTACTGGCGCCTGAACCAGCACGACAAGGCCCGTACGATGTGGCGCGAAGGGCTCGGGGCGTCCGCCGCGGTCGAGCTCTTCCGCGTCAGGCTTGATGCGCGCGACGAACAGATTCCCGACATCATCGAGCGCGCGCTCGACGCCGGGGTGCGCGTCGATACGACGCTGCGCGAGCTGTTTCCCGACCTGACGCGGACCGCGTCCAAGACCACCGTCCCATGACGCCACCCGCGACGCCGGCCGCCTTCACCATCGTCATTCCGACCTACAACGAGCGCGATCGCCTCGACGTCCTGCTCGAGCGGATCTTCGGTGCCTGCGATCGCGAGGCGCTCGCGATCGCGGTGGTGATCGTCGACGACAATTCAGCCGACGGCACCGGCGCCGTCGCCGACGAGTGGGCGCAGCGCCGGCCGGTGCGCGTCATCCATCGCGCGGGGAAGCTCGGACTCGGCAGCGCCGTGCTCGAGGGCTTCGCCGCGGCCCAGACCGAGATCGTCGGCGTCATGGATGGCGATTTGAGCCACCCGCCCGAGTTGCTGCCGCGCCTGTACCAGACGATGGAAGAGGGGAATTTCGATCTGGCAGTCGGCAGCCGCTATGTCCGCGGCGGCGGCACGTCCAACTTTCCGATCGGACGCTGGCTGCTGTCGCGCGTCGGCTGCTGGCTGTCGCGTCCGCTGACGCCGGTCCGCGATGCGATGTCCGGTTTTTTCCTCATCCGCCGATCGCAGCTCGAAGGCTTCCATACCTCGGTGAGCGGCTTCAAGATCGGTCTCGAGCTGTTCGTGCGATCGCAGCCCCGTCGTCTCGCCGAAGTCGGCTATGTGTTCGCCGGCCGCACCCTCGGCGAAAGCAAGATGAGCGTCGGCGAGGGGCTCGGATTCCTGCGGCAGTTGCGCAGCCTGTATTGCGACGCGTTCACCGCGCCGGTACGGCGCCCCGCCTGCGTGACGGTGTCCACCAGTCAGGAACGCGCGGCGTCGGCCTCACTCTCGGGCGCGTAGCGCCCCCGCGCCGCTTTCCACAACGGCGCGCCGCCGACGAACCCGATCACCACGGCGCCCGCCGACGTGCTGAACCCGTACGAGATGATCCGTTCGAGCGCGGTGATCGCCGCGGCCGTCGGCACGTCGACGCCGAACGCGACCAGCCCCGCGACCAGTCCGCCTTCGACCGGTCCGAGGCCGGCGACGCCGGGCACGGCCCCGCCGAGCATCGCGACGATGCAGAGGGCCGCGATCTGCGTCGGCGCCAGGGCGACGCCGAATGCGAGCGTGACGCACGTCAGCCGCAGGTAATCCTGCAGCCACAACAGCGAGGAGAACGCGACCCCCTGCGTGAACACGCCGCCGCTGACGCGGTGCCGCGCGAGCTGCGCGCGCCATCGCGACCATGCGCCCGATCGCCGTGTCCGCGACCACGCGATGCCGGCCAGCGCCAGCAGCACTGCGAGACCGCCGGCAACGGTCTGCGGCCGCCATCCGGCCGTCATCGATCGCGCGGCGACGATCGCCATCGCGCCGAGGCCGAGAATCGGCGGCACCTCGGAAAGCCGGTCCCAGATCGCCGCCACCGTCGCCTGCTGCCACGTGCCGCGGCCGCCGCTCCGCAGCAGTGCGATGCGGCAGGCCTCACCGGCTGGCGGCGGCGCCAGGTTCCCGGCGGCGATGCCGCCGAGCGTGGCGAGCGTTGCGCGCACCACGCCCGCGTCCGCGCCGAGCGCGCGGAGGAAGCCGCGCCAGCGGGCGCCGGCGATGAACAGGGAAACCACGTACAGCGTCAGGGCGGCGGCCGCGTAGCCGGGCTGCGCGGTCGCCAGGCGCTGCGCGCTGGTCGCGACGATGTGCCAGATGCCGTGCAAAGTACAATCATCAGCGTGGGTGCGCCGCTGCGCAATTGGATCTTTCGGGTCGCCATGTCGGCTGCCGCCGTGGCGATAGCCGCCGGCGTGCTCTCGCTGCCGGCGCCGCTGCCGCTCCGCCTGGCCGCGCTCGCCGTGATCGCGGGGGTCGCCGGCGATCAGGCATTCCGTCGGTTGCCGGCGTTCGATCCGCTCGGCCGCATCCGCTGGCATCTGCCCTCCGCTGACGGCGTCAAGCGGTGCGCATTGACCTTCGACGACGGCCCGAGCCCGGCGACGGCGGCGGTGCTGGACATTCTCGCGGCCGAAGGCGTGCCGGCGACCTTCTTCGTGCTCGGCACCAACGTCGAGCGTCACCCGGAGGTGGTCCAGCGCGCCCGCGACGAAGGGCACGCCGTCGGCCTCCACGGCATGGACCACGCCAAGCTGGCCGGTGCCGCCGCCGATGCGATCGAGCGGCAGGTATCGGGGGTGCGGCGCGTGCTCGCGCAGCTCGGCGTGACGCCGGCCCGCGTCTACCGGACGCCGCACGGCTACAAGTCGCGCGGCGTGTTCGAGGTGGCGCGGCGCCACGGCCTCACGCTGTGGGCGTGGAGCCGCGGGGTGTGGGACACCGATCGTCCGGATCCGATCGTCCTCGTCCGGCGGGCGACGCGGCTGGCGCGTTCGGGCATGGTGCTGCTGCTGCATGACGGCCGCGGCGAGGAGCCGCAACCGGACGTCCGGCCGATGCTGGCGGCGTTGCCCGCGATCATCCGCGAGCTGAAGCACCGCGGCTTCGCCTTCGTCCGGGTCGGGGACGAGTGAAGGTCGGCATCCTCTGCGAGAACTACTTCCCGACGCTCGGCGGCGAGCAGGAGCACATTTTCAACCTCCGCCGTCACCTCGAGTCGCCGCGCGACGGCGCGGCGCCGGTGGACGTCCGGATCATCGTGCCGCATGTCGCCCATGACGTCTGGCACGGCCCCGCCGACGACGCGCACGTGCTGCGGCCGGCGCATTCGCTGCGCGTGTACGGTGAAGGATCGGCGTCGCAGGTCACGCTCACGCCGTCCGCCTACGGCGCCTTACGCCGGCTGTTCGCGCGCGAGCGCTTCGACCTGCTGCACATCCACGCGCCGGTGGACGTCGGCCTGTCGGCGTGGGCGTTGTGGACCTTCGACGGCCCGATCGTCGGCACGATTCACAGCTACTTCACCCATACCTGGAAGCGCAACCTGCTGGTGCCGTGGTATCGCTACGTCATGCGGCGGATGACGAGGGTCATCGCGGTCAGCGAATCGGCGCGCGAGGCGATGGCGCGCTACGCGCGCTTCGACAGCACGGTGATCGGCAACGGCGTCGACTGCGACGCGTTCGCCTCCGGCCGTGCGCTGCCGCGCTTCGCGGACGGGATGACCAACATTCTCAGCGTCGCGCGGCTGGAACCGCGCAACGGCATCGATCTGATCATCGCCGCCTTCGCGCTGCTGGCGCGCGATCAGCCGCGGCTCCGGCTGCTGCTCGCCGGCGACGGCCCGTCGCGCGCTCACTACGAGGCCCAGGCGCGGGCGCTGCCCCCGTCAATCGGATCGCGCGTCCTGTTTCTCGGCGCCGTCTGGGAAGGGCGTGCCGACCTGTACGCGTCGGCGCACTGCTTCGCGCTGGCGGCGCGCAAGGCGAGCTTCTCGATCCTGCTGCTCGAGGCGCTCGCCGCCGGCCTGCCGGTCGCCGCGCTGCCGGGCGCAGGCACCGACCGCGCCGGCGAGCACTGGTCGATCGCGGAGATCGCGGCGGTGGAAACGCCGGCCGCCTACGCCGCCGCGCTGC